>JBGSPK010000428.1:0-4419 GCA_041738665.1 Sphingorhabdus sp.
GGCCCGTGCTTCGCGAATGAGAATGTCATTGATGCCATCTTGCGGGACGGAATGTTTCGATCGGCTTTTTGCGACCGATATCAGGCGCGCCTTAGGGTTGATCATCGCCATGATGGCGTCGTCGACCAGGCCGTCGTGCACGACGACTTCGGCCGCCGCAATCAACCGCGCCGCTTTTAACGTCAGCAATTCGGGGTCGCCGGGACCTGCGCCAACCAGATAGACTCGTGCCTTTTCCATCGCTGACAGATGCGCCCGGATTATGACGGCTTCAAATCAGGATATATTGGTGCAACCCTAGCAGAACTTTAGCCGGCTATTTGCCCTCAACGGAGGCAACAGTTTCGTCATCCTTCAGTCCAATGCCAATCATCGCTTTGGGGACATCATTTTCAGACGACACGACTGGATAGGCGCAATAGTCGGCTGCATAATAAGCGCTTGGCCGATGGTTACCCGACAGGCCTATGCCGCCAAAAGGTGCGGCGGACGATGCGCCATTTGTCGGGGCGTTCCAGTTGACTATTCCCGCGCGGCTGTTTGCCCAGAATTCGTCATATTGTTCTGCGCTGCCGCCGATCAGCGATGCGGACAGGCCAAAGCGCGTATTGTTGGCCTCAGCTATTGCGCTTGCGAAATCCGGAACGCGGATAACCTGCAATAACGGGCCGAACAGCTCGATATCCGGGCGGTCAACCATGTCAGTCACATCAATTATGCCGGGGCTGAGAAAGGGGCGCCCCTGGATTGGCACGACCATATGCTTGATAGGTCTTCCACCCCGGCTCATCAGGGCAAGAAAGCTCTCGATCAAATTGTCGCATACATCATTGTCGATGACAGGGCCCATGAACGGTGGCGGTTCGCCATGCGGTTCGCCGATGACGAGCCGGTCGGCAATTTTCTTCACTTCGCCGACGACCAAATCGTACAGGTCATCTTTGACGATAAGGCGTCGCGCAGCGGTACAACGCTGACCTGCGCTCAAAAAAGCCGATTGCACCACCAGAACGGCGGCACTGTGAATATCCTTCGTGTCCCACACGATAATCGGATTATTTCCGCCCATTTCGAGGGCGAGTATTTTATCTGGACGATGCGCGAACTGCCGATTGAGCGCGATACCGGTCTGCGCAGATCCCGTGAACAACAGGCCGTCTATGTCGGAATGCGCCGATAATGCCTTGCCTGTATCCGGACCGCCCTGGGCGAGGCGGACGACGCCGTCCGGGATGCCCGCTTTGCGGTAATATTCAACGAGCATCTCGCCTGCGGCTGGCGTCTTCTCAGAAGGCTTGAATACGATCGCGTTGCCGGCGATCAGTGCAGGGATGATGTGGCCATTGGGAAGATGCGCCGGGAAATTGTAGGGTCCCAGAACAGCGAGTACACCATGCGGTTTGTGGCGGAGTGCGCTTCGTGTTCCGGCCTTGCCATCCAGCCGCCGCTGTGACGTTCGTTCGGCATAGGCGCGCACCGAAATATCCACCTTGTTGACGACTGACTCAACCTCGGTTCGTGCTTCCCACAGTGGCTTTCCGGTTTCGCGCGCGATCAGGTCCGCAAATCTCTCGAGGTCGGCGCGCACACGGTTGCCAAAATTTCGAACGCGTTCAATCCGAAACGATAAAGGCGCAGCGGCCCATACCGGCCAGGCAGCCCGAGCGGCAGCGACTTCCCGATCAATATCGCTTATCTGTCCGCGCCACAGTTCGGCACCTGTCGCAGGTTCGAATGACACTAATTCGGGCAAGGCGCGCTTTCTGCCAAAGAGGTTAACTCCCGTTTACTATAATGCCGGGCGAGAGTTTTACATCAGGTAAATGGCTCGTGTAAAATCGCTGATTTTTTAGCTTAAGCAAGCGCTTCGCCGCTGCGCCGGATGGCATCTATTTTTTGATATAAAGGTTGCCAATCGTCATCGCTGGCAATTGCGCTCCAGATCTTCTCAACCTCGTCGATCAGCATTGAACAGGGGCTCGCGTCGGACCAATAAACATGTTCCAGAACATCAGGGTTTTGATAGTCGGCGAGGATTTCCGCAAAGGCTGCGCGGTCTTGTCCATATTTCTGTATATCAGGCACGCGCCCACCGCGATGTGTGTGGAAAAACAGGTCGATAGGAATCTGTTCGCCTGCCATTGCGCGTTCGGCGGCTTCGACCAGCCGGCGGTCCTTCTCTTCGCCCTGCGACTTTATGCCGAGCCGCCACAAAAAGCGCCGGATGATGGCATTCTGAAACAGCACAGGGAAGCGCTCCAGCGCTTCAACCAGCGGCGGGGCATCGCAGATCAGCCTGAGCGAAACCGCAAGTTGGCCCAAATTCCAATGAACGGCCTCGGCCTGGCGTCCGAAGGCATATAGCCCGCTTTCGTCGAAATAGGCGGCGGTGAAGCGTGGGTCCCAAAATTCGTTGAACCGCCACGGGCCGTAATCGAAACTCTCGCCGGTGATGTTGATGTTATCGGTGTTGAGTACGCCGTGGACAAATCCTGCGACCATATAAGAGGCGGCCAGATCGGCGATGCGCTCTACTGCCAGATTTAACAATTGAGCGGCAGGGTTATCGGACAACGTTTCATTGTATAAAATCGTCAAACAATATTGGAGGAGGCGCTGCATCATTTCAGCATCGCCCTCCGCCGCGATACGTTGGAAGGTGCCGATACGGATATGGCTATGGCTGAGCCGAACCATGACGGCAGAGCGGGTGGGCGACGGTTCATCGCCGCGCATAAGCTCCTCGCCGGTTTCGATAAGCGAGAACGTCTTGGATGTGTTTACGCCCAAAGCCTCCAGCATTTCGGTAGCCAGTATCTCACGCACACCGCCTTTAAGCGTCAGGCGACCGTCGCCCCGGCGGCTATAAGGTGTAACCCCCGATCCCTTGGTCCCCAGATCGAGCAACCGGTCACGTCCGTCCCGCATCTGCGCAAAGACAAACCCTCGGCCATCGCCGATTTCGGGATTGTACACCCGAAACTGATGGCCGTGGTATCGCAGCGCCAGCGGCGCAGGCATATTGTCAGGCAGGGGATTGAACCGTCCGAAATGTTTTAGCCACGCATCGTCGCTCAAACCATCAAGGCCGACCGTCGCCGCCCAGCGGTCGTTGCGAAAGCGCAATATCGTTTTGGGAAAATCAGCGGCTTGCACTGTATCGCCAATTTTTTCGCCAAGGGTAGCGATTTTCGGATCGGGGCGGTAGGGGGACGGCAGGGCATCAATTTGCATCATATCCTTCTGGGGTGTGCATTAGGGAAAGGCAAGTATGGCGGCGGTCCGTATCCTCCATTTGCATAGCAGCTTCAATCTAGGCGGCCAGGAATCGCGCACCGTGCGGTTGATGAATCATTTCGGCGATCAGGCTGAGCATAGCGTTCTGTCTGCCGTTCCCGACGCTTATGGTGCGGCCGACGCCATCGACAAGCGTATCAAGGTCAGTTTTCCGAAAGACGCGGCGCCATCACTGGCTGGCTGGCCCGGCATGGGGCGTTATCGTCAGCTCGCCCAATATATGAAAAAATTCCATCTCGTGCTCAGCTATAATTGGGGCGCGATGGATGGCGTCATGGCGCGCACCTTGCTCGGCCAAAGCATGGGCCTGCCGCCGCTGATCCACCATGAAGACGGTTTCAATCATGACGAAATCGACCGGTTAAAGGCCCGCCGCAACTGGTTCCGGACCATTGCCCTCCAACGAACCGATGCGTTGGTCGTGCCGTCGAAAACACTCGAGCAGATTGCGCGAACCGCATGGCATCAGCCACTAGAGAAAATCTGCCGGTTCCCCAATGGCATTGACACCGACCATTTCAACCGCCGCCCGCAACGCGGTTCGTTTCCGGGCTTCCAGAAGCGTGAGGGCGAAATCGTGGTGGGAACAATCGCCGGACTTCGCACGGTTAAAAACCTGCCGCGGCTTGTCCGCTCGGTTGCTGCCGCTGGGCCTAATGTCCGACTGGCGATAGCTGGGGAAGGGCCGGAACGTGGTGCGATAATGGCAGAGGCGCAACGGCTGGGCATCGCCGATCGCGTGATGATGCCGGGTTTCCTGCGCGACCCCGCACGCTATATTCGGTTATTCGATATATTTGCGCTGTCGTCGGACAGCGAGCAATATCCGATCAGTCTTGTCGAGGCGATGACCAGCGCGCTGCCCGCAGTTTCGACCGATGTTGGCGATGTCCGCAATATCGTATCACGCGAAAACCTGCCTTATATTGTGCCGCGCCAGGACGAAGACGCACTGGCCAACGCCATCCGGTCGCTCGCTGGCGATGTTGAATTGCGTTCGACGGTCGGATACGCAAACCGCGCTGTTGCCTGTTCGCAATATGACGAATCCACCATGTTTGCCCGCTATCGCCAGCTATATGGTTCTGCGATGAAACGCGCAGATTTTGCGCGACAAGGGTG
>JBGSPK010000430.1:0-2835 GCA_041738665.1 Sphingorhabdus sp.
GACCTCGAGAGCCTCGAAAAGCGCGTACCGAACCTCATCAAAAAGGGCATCCAAGGTGACAAGGAAGCCAAAGCAAGCGGCGTGGTTTTGAGCCGTGCGCTCGACTTACTCCGCGAAGGCAGGCCAGCGCGGCTTACCAAACGCGACGATGCCGACGAGGAACGGCTGTTCCAGCAAGCGCAATTGCTGACCGCCAAGCCGGTACTCTATGTCTGCAATGTCGAGGAGGCGAGCGCCGCCAATGGCAATGCGCTGTCGGCGAAGGTTTTTGAAAAGGCTAAGGCCGAGGGCGCTGAAGCCGTCGTAGTCTCCGCCGCAATTGAGGCGGAAATTTCGACCATGCCGGCCGAAGACCGCGAAGTGTTCCTCGAAGACTTGGGTCTTACCGAAACCGGCCTCGCCCGGGTGATCCGCGCCGGGTATGAGCTGCTCCACCTCATCACCTTCTTCACCGTCGGTCCGAAAGAAGCGCGCGCGTGGACTGTCCACCAAGGCGATACTGCCCCCAACGCGGCAGGCGCAATCCACAGCGATTTCGAAAAAGGCTTCATCCGCGCTGAGACAATGGCTTACGAAGATTACGTTCAGTACAATGGCGAGGCGGGAGCCAAAGAGGCTGGAAAATGGCGGTCGGAGGGCAAGGATTATCTCGTCAAGGACGGCGATATCATGCTGTTCCGGTTTAACGTCTAACGCGGCGGCGCATCGAACGCTGCGATAATCGGACACGGCCCCACATCGCTTGCGGCGCATTGCGTCGCGAGATTTTCCAGAACGGCACGAGCCTGCGCCAGATCTGCGATTTTAACATCAAGCTCGGCAATCCGCTGATGCGCTAAATCACGCACGCTGCGCCTGTTGCTGCTGGCGTCTAGCCGCAAGAGCTCGGCGATCTCGCTCAGCTTGAATCCTGCCTTTTGCGCGGTGCGAATGAAACGAAGTCGCTTGAAGTCGGTTTCATCATAATAATGAATGCCGTTGCGAAGACCGGATTGGCGACCCGGCGGCCGTGGCATCAGATTCGATCGCTGATAAAATCGCACGGTTTCAACACCTGTTCCTGCAGCATGTGCGAGTTTGGAAATGGTATATGCAGTCATGCTTGACTCCGTACCATAGTACGGATGCTACATGAAGTGCATATACCGCAATGAAAGATATGATCATGGCCCAAACCGATTCGAAAACCGCCGACCTTCACCGGATGGTGATGCCAACCCATATGTGCCCTTATGGCTTGAAAGCGCGGCATTTACTCAAGCGCAGGGGCTATACCGTCAACGACCATTGGCTTGAAACCCGCGAGCAGACCGACGCGTTTAAAGCCAAGCATGATGTTAAAACCACGCCGCAGATATTCATCGATGGCAAACGGATTGGTGGCTATGACGACCTGCGTCGGTATTTTGGCCTTAGGGTTCCGGTTGATGGCGAAACCAGTTACCGGCCTGTCATCGCTTTGTTTGCGATGACCGCGCTCATGGCCATGGCGATCAGCTACGCGATGATGGGATCGCCTTTCACCGAACATGCAGCAATGTGGTTCATATCACTCAGCATGTGTGTGCTGGCATTACTGAAGCTGCAGGATATCGACAAATTCGCGACGATGTTCCTGAATTATGACCTGATCGCCAAACGATGGGTTCCCTATGGATATATCTACCCATTTGCGGAAGGATTTGCCGGCATCCTCATGACCGCTGCGATTTTGAACTGGGTTTCAATCCCGCTGGCGTTGTTCATCGGCGGCATTGGAGCGGTATCGGTTTTCAAGGCGGTCTATATCGACAAGCGCGAGCTAAAGTGCGCCTGCGTTGGTGGTGGCAGCAATGTGCCGCTGGGCTTCATCTCGTTGGCCGAAAATCTCGGGATGATCAGCATGGCAATCTGGATGCTCGTTCGACCGGCAACGATGTGACCATGAAATTCTATATTCAGATACAGCCGTAACAATGCTAGGCCGCCCCGATGCTTCGTAACCTGTTCCTTGCGTTATTCCTGTTTGTACTGGCTTTGCCAGCGCTTGCGGTGCCGGTTGCTCCGGCGGTGGCATCGGAAACGGCGGCGTCGGATTGCCACGGGATGCCGATGGAGGGCCAGGATGAAGACACTGAGGAGCATGGCAGCAGCGCACCGCTTCACGGCTGCATCGGTTGTATCGCGCCCGTTTCGCCTGTTTTTGATGTTGTTCAATTAACGGCACTGCCCTTCATCACCCAAAGCGCACCGCACCGCGAACTGTCGGGTACAGTTGCTGGACCGTCGTTACCCCCTCCGCGAAGCTGAGATTTGAACGACCACTATAGTCATTCAATTTACAGGAATAGTCACATGAAAATGCCAGTTTTATTGGTGAGCGCGAGCGCGCTTGCCATGTTCGTCGCCCCTGCCAGCGCGCAGGATCATAGCCAAATGGATCACTCGCAGCATCAAGCCCAGCCTGCGCCAAAGACAGAACCCGTCGATCATTCAAAGATGGACCATTCAAAGATGGGCCATGACATGACAGCTATGCCTGCCGAAACTTTCGATAAACCCGCCGAAGGTTCGGGCACGTCCCGCCTGCCGGGCAACGAGGGCGGTATGCACGGCCTTCACCTGAACGTCGCCGAGGACTGGATGGTCATGGCGCATGGCTATGCGTGGGGGGTCTACACCAACCAGTCAGGCCCGCGCGGTGACGATAAAACCTATGTGCAATCAATGGCCATGCTGACCGCCGAACGCCAGTTCGAAGGCGGACGGTTCCAGTTCAAATCTATGTTGAGCCTTGAACCACTGATGTCCAATCGCGGCTATCCTAACCTGTTCGCTACCGGCGAAACCGCAGGT
>JBGSPK010000009.1:0-8012 GCA_041738665.1 Sphingorhabdus sp.
AGCGCCTTGCGCAAACGGCGAATGTGAACATCGACGGTGCGGATTTCGATATCGCTGTCATGCCCCCACACGCTATCGAGAAGCCGCTCGCGAGAAAAGACATGGCCGGGATATTCGAGGAAATGTTTCAATAGCCGATACTCGGTCGGACCAAGCGGAACCTGCTTTCCACCGCGCTTGACCTTATGCGCCACCGTATCCATTTCAACATCGCCAAAGCGCAGAGCCTCACCAGCGAGCGCAGGACGGACGCGGCGCAGAACTGCCTTGGCGCGTGCGACCAGCTCTCGGGGACTGAATGGCTTGGTGACATAGTCGTCTGCGCCGATTTCGAGGCCACGAATACGGTCATCTTCCTCACCACGCGCCGTTAGCATGATGATGGGCACATTGGCGGTGCTGTCCGATTTTCTAAGCTGGCGGCACACTTCGATGCCCGAAAGATTTTCGAGCATCCAGTCAAGCAGGACCAGATCTGGCGTGCGCTCACGCGCCATTATCAAAGCTTCCTCGCCGTCACCGGTGTGGCGGACGTCGAATTCCTCACGCTCGAAATGCCAGCGGACCAGCTCGGCGAGAGCACTGTCGTCTTCGACCAAAAGCAGTTGCGCCTTGGGCATGTCTTTATCTCTCTATCAGGCGTCCGGAAGGTTTTCGCCGGTTTCAGTGAAGTAAATCATCTGGGCGACAGTGGTAGTATGATCACCGATGCGCTCCAGATTTTTGGCAGTAAAGAGAAGGTGCGCCACTTCGGTCGCGTTTTTCGGGTTTTTCGCAACATAAGCCACGAAATCCACAAACAGATCCTTGTTCAACTGATCGACGTCGTCATCTCTAACCGATACCGCGCGTGCCAAATCGATGTTTCGCTTGGCATAAGCGTCCATCGCGTTGCGGATCATTTCCACGACGATGTCCCCCATCCGGCCCAGCTGTTCGGGCGCGTTTGGGGGCATTTTCCCTTCCATCTGCGGCACACGTTTGGCGATGTTCTTCGCATAATCTCCAATGCGTTCGATAACCGCAGACATTTTCAGCGCGGCGATCAACTCCCGCAAATCGTCGGCCATAGGCGCGCGTAAGGCGATGGTCCGCACCACAAGTCGTTCAACTTCGGTTTCCAGATGGTCAATAATCTTGTCTTCGGCACGAGTCTTCACAGCCAGATCACTGTCATGTTCGCGAAGTGCTTTCATCGCCGCTATGACAGCGGCCTCGGCGCGCGCACCCATCTCCGCAATCAAGCCGCGGATTTCGTCCATATCGTCGTCAAACGCGGTGACGGTGTGTTTGGTGCCTGTGCTCATCTCTTAGTCCTTTAGCCGTAGCGGCCAGTAATATAATCCTTCGTCCGGTCTTCACGCGGATTGGTGAATATCTCGGACGTTTCGCCAAATTCAATCAGATTACCCAGATGGAAAAAAGCGGTGCGTTGCGACACGCGGGCAGCTTGCTGCATATTATGTGTCACGATGATGATAGCATATTTGCCGCGCAAATCGTGGATCAATTCCTCGATTCTGGCAGTCGCAATCGGGTCGAGGGCCGAACAGGGCTCGTCCATCAGGATGACTTCCGGGTCAACAGCGATAGCGCGCGCGATACACAGACGTTGCTGCTGACCGCCCGACAATGCAGTACCACTATCGCTCAACCGGTCCTTGACCTCACCCCAAAGACCGGCGCGGGTCAGCGAGCTTTCGACGATGTGATCGAGCTCTGACTTGCCTGTCGCCAACCCGTGAATGCGCGGGCCATAAGCAACATTGTCGTAGATGGATTTAGGAAAAGGATTGGGCTTTTGAAAAACCATGCCGACCCGGGCGCGCAATTGTACAACGTCCATCGAAGAGGCATAGATATCTTGCCCGTCGAGGAAGATGTTGCCTTCCACCCGGGCGCCGGTAATCGTATCGTTCATGCGATTGAGCGAGCGCAAAAAAGTCGATTTTCCGCAACCAGACGGGCCGATAAAGGCGGTCACATTCTCCCGGTCTACATCAATTGAAACATCATTGATGGCTTGCTTGTCGCCATAAAATACATTGACGTGCCGTGTGGAGATTTTTGGATTACCAGTGGTGCTGACCACAATATCGTCCTTTTCGTTCATGACTTACCAGCGCGTTTCGAACCGGTTGCGAAGGTAAATGGCAAGCGCATTCATCCCTAGCAGGAATATCAGCAATATGATGATGGCCGCACTGGTTTTTTCAACAAAGCCCTGGTTTACCTCATCTGACCACAAATAGATTTGTACCGGCAGCGCCGTAGCAGCATCGGTGAATCCCTGCGGTGCCGACGGAATGAACGCGCGCATGCCGATCATCAGCAGCGGTGCGGTTTCACCCAGCGCGCGCGCCATGCCGATAATCGTGCCGGTCAATATGCCGGGGAGTGCGAGTGGCAGGACATGGTGAAAGACAACCTGGACAGGGGAGGCGCCAATGCCCAAAGCTGCCTCGCGGATGGAGGGGGGCACTGATTTGACTGCGTTTCGTCCGGCAATAACGATGACCGGCATTGTCATGAGGGCGAGCGTTAGGCCGCCGACCAGAGCGGAAGAACGCGGCATTCCGAAAAGCGTCAGGAATACCGCGAGCCCAAGCAATCCGAAGATAATCGATGGCACCGCCGCGAGGTTATTGATCGATACCTCGATCATGTCGGTGAGCTTATTTTTTGAGGCATATTCTTCGAGATATAATGCCGCAAACACGCCAATCGGGAAGGCAAGCAACAGCGTAATTGCCATTGTCATCAGAGAGCCCTTAAACGCGGCCCAGATGCCGACAGCAGACGGGTCGGTGGCGTCTGCGCCGGTCAGGAATGTCCAGTTGAAGCCCGTGCGAAGCGCCTCTTTATCTGCCAGCGCAGCAACCGTTTTTTCCGCATTGGCCTCACCACTGCGTTTATACGCAATGTCGATACGCGATTCGGCGGGCAACCAGAGGCGTTGCTTGCCGGTGATCAGATTGGGGTTATCCGCCAGCATCTGCCGCACATTTGCAGCTGCGGCGGAGGTCAAAAGCGTTGCGCCCTGATCGCCATATTGCTGGCTGATGGCCAGATCGACAACCCCCGGGATATCCATTGAGTTCAATGACGCGTCGGCATTTGCACCACTGATCGATGCAGCACTTGCCCCAGAGGTCAATGCCGGAAAATCAAAATCGACTGCAACTTCGGTACGCTGGAACCCCCGCAAGCCCTGGCCCAGCATAGTGAACAACAGGAATGCGAGGAACAAAGTCGACAATGCGACCGCCATGAACCCCATCGCCTTGAACCGGCGTTCCGCGGCATAGCGGCTGGCAATCCGCTTCTGCATGATTTGTCCGTTCCAGTCGGTCGGCGTTGGATTGGGAACAGCGTTATTCATATGCTTCCCGATACCGTTTTACGACGCGCAGCGCGACATAGTTGAGGAAGAAGGTCGTGACAAATAACGCAAGGCCAAGGGCAAATGCGGCCAGAGTGTGCGGGCTGCCGAAATCCTGATCACCGGTGAGCAGCGCTACGATTTGAACCGTTACCGTTGTGATCGTATCGAACGGGTTAGCGGAGAGATTTGCAGTATAGCCGGCCGCCATAACCACGATCATCGTCTCGCCGATTGCGCGGCTAACAGCCAGCAATATGCCGCCGACAACCCCCGGCAAAGCAGCGGGCAACAGTACTTGCTTGATCGTTTCGCTCTTGGTTGCACCCATAGCGAGGCTGCCGTCGCGCATCGCATTTGGAACCGCCGCTATGCTGTCGTCCGACATTGACGACACCAACGGGATAATCATCACGCCCATCACGATTCCTGCCGCCAGCGCGTTATCCGATGCCGCGTTACTAACCCCAAGCATTACTGCAAAGTCGCGAATCGCCGGGGCAACCGTCAGGGCGGCGAAATAGCCATAAACGACTGTCGGCACCCCTGCGAGAATTTCGAGGATAGGCTTCATCCATTTACGCACATTCGACGAAGCATATTGCGTCAGAAAAATCGCGCTCATCAGGCCAAGTGGAATGGCCACAAGCATTGCGATAATCGCGCCAATGAAGATCGTGCCCCAGAATAACGGGATTGCTCCATAGCCATTGTCTGCACCAGGCGTAATGACGCTTTTCGGATTCCAATTGGTACCGAACAGGAATTCGAACGGCGATACCATCGAAAAGAAGCGCCAGGATTCAAAGATTAACGAAGCGAAGATGCCAATGGTCGTTATGATTGCAATCAGCGATGCCAAGAGGAGACCGAGCATGACCAGTCGCTCGACTTTGTTGCGCGCGCGAAAGTCTGGTTTCAGCCGTGTGAAAGCGAATGCGCCTCCGGCAAACAGCAGCAACAACGTACCCGCCAACCCCAGCATCTGATAGTAAGAAAGTGCGTCCTTATAAAGCGGGACCAGTTTCTCGCTTTGTGTTTGAAACGCCGTTGACTGTAACCCCATCGCAATTGATCGCGCTTCGGACAATATAGCCGCGCGGGCGAACCCGTCCTGTGGCAAGCCAGACGCCGCAGGTGCCGACAGCACCATATTTGTCACCAATGCAGGCGAAACCGATTGCCAGATGAACATGAAAATGACGGCCGGCACGACCGCGCAGACGGCAACGAACCAGCCATGGTAGGAGGGCAGGCTGTTCACTTGCCCACGCGGACCGCCTTTTGCCGCACGCACAAAAGCAGCGGCACGGGCTCTGCCGACAATCCAGCCGACCAGGCCAAGGCCGAGGACAAGGAATAGCAATGCCGTTCCAGTCATAAACTTGTCCTAGCCCCCTTCGGCCAACTGGCCGGTAATCCGTAAAATAAAGCGCCCAAAACAATCGGGCATGGACCGAAAACAGATTCGATCCATGCCCATAGACGCGATGTGTGTTGCAGTTTTATTTCAAATCCGCGCCGGTCATAGCCGTCATGCTGTTTGCAGCGTCCATAGCCGATTTATAATCCGCATCGGTCGACGCAATCATGCCCAATTTGGTAAGATATCCGCCAACTGCGCCGCCTTTAAGGAACTCAAGAACAAATTCCTTAATGCCGGGAATTTTGTCGATATGGGCTTTTTTGACGTAGATGAACATCTTGCGCGCGCCGGGATAGCTGCCGTCCGATATGGTAGCGATAGTCGGATTGACGCCGTCCATGGTGATGCCATGCACCTTCGATGCATTTTCTTCCATATAGCTGTACCCGAAAATGCCGACCATGTTGGGGTTGGCGTCGAGTTTCTGCACGATCAGATTGTCATTTTCGCCCTGCTCCTTGAATGCGCCATCGGTGCGGATTTCAGTGCAAACGGCTTTGTACTTGTCTTCGTCGCTATCTTTCAGCGCCTTGGTTGCAGCATCGGTCTTGCAGCCGGCTTCCATGATAAGTTCATGGAACGAATCACGCGTTCCTGAGGTGGTTGGTGGGCCGAACACCGAAATTGGCAATTTGGGCAGCGACGGGTTTACGTCGGACCACAATTTCGCGGTCTGCGGCTTACCGAACGGATTGGCGGCAAGAGCCTTGTAAACGTCGGCTGTGCTCAGCGCGAACTTCTGGCCCTTGTTGGACTGTGCCAGCGCCAGGCCATCAATGCCGACCTGAACCTCAATGATGTCCTTAACGCCGTTCTTCTGGCAATTTTCGAATTCGCTTTTCTTCATCCGACGCGATGCATTGGTAATGTCGGGGGTTTCTGCGCCGACGCCCTTGCAGAATTGCTCCATGCCACCACCGGTTCCGGTCGATTCCAGAACGGGCGACTTGCGTGAAGCGTCTGCCTTGGCAAAGGCTTCCGAGGCCGCTTTGGCAAATGGGAACACGGTTGACGAACCGACGATGCGGATTTCCTGACGCGAACCGCCTGCTGCGCCGCCGGTGCTGGCTTGGTCATTACATGCCGATAGCGCGAGCGCGCTGATGGCGACGAGCGAAATTTTCTTGATCATTTTGGCTTTTCCCCACTTTGGAATCGTCGCGGCCCGCGCCGCGCTCATCGGGCCATTAGACTTGGCAGATGGCTGATAAATGACTCTTGTGTTACACTTATGTGACCACTTCGGCGGGTGCCACGGGGAGCAGGACCGAAACCGTCGTGCCCTTGCCGACAACGCTGCGGATTTCCAGATGACCCCGATGCCGGTCAACAATATGCTTTACCAGACTCAGGCCCAAACCGGTTCCGCCGACCGACCGGCTGCGCCCGGAATCCACGCGGTAGAAACGCTCGGTTAATCGCGGCAAATGTTCAGGCGCGATGCCGTCGCCCTGATCTGCAACGGAAAAATTCAGCATAGCGCCAGAGCGGGATGGCAACAGCGATACGGCGACCGGTGTTCCCGCACGACCGTATTTCATCGCGTTGTTCACGATGTTGTTTGCAAGCTGCCGCAACTGCCCTGCATCGCCAATGACCGATGGCAAATCAGCGGTAATGTCGAGCGAAATGTCGCTGCCGCGTTCTTTCTGGCTGTGGCGCAACTGGTCCACTGTATCGACCACGATATGCGCAAAATCCACGGGTGTTTGTGGTGGATCGTATTTTTCGGCTTCAATCCGGCTGAGCGACATGAGGTCGCGTACCAGCGCCTGCATCCGGTCGGTTTCCTTTGCCATGATGCCAAGAAACCTGCCGCGAGTTTCGCGATCTTCGCCCGCTGCGGGATCGTCGAGTGTTTCGATAAAGCCTTTTACCGCGGCAAGCGGGGTCAACAGTTCGTGACTCGCGTTTGCAACAAAATCGACGCGCATTTTTTCCGCTGCTTGTGCACCGCTGCGGTCGGCAAGGTGAACCATTTTTTGCCCCGGCCCGATCGACTGGATTCGCATGTCCCACATCTGGTTCTTCTGCCCGATGCCAGTCAGGCGGATAGGGTGGCCGGTATGTTGTGCATCTGGGTCCGAAAGGCGTTCGATTGCGCCCGCATGACGGAACGCCATTCTTACGTTTTGACCGATAATATTGCCCCCCAAGAGGAGCCGCGCGACTTGATTGGCCGCAGCGACCCGTGCATTGTCCACTATCAATATGGCATCTGTCGACGCGTCGATGAACGACTGTAACTGGGGGTGGGAGGTTATAGAGGATGGGTCGATATTGTCGGATCGGAATCGCTGCTCTGCAGGAGCGCTATCGGGGTCGTGCGGGTCAGCAGCGATGAACAAAGCTACCAGCATGGACACTAGCACCACCATTACGCGCTCGGCTGAGCCGGTCATCTGCCCAGCAATCAATGCGCCACCGAGTGCCAATGCCAGTGCGATCAGAATCCGGAGCGACAACCAGCTGTTCACTTTTTACATCCGCCTTGCATATTGTTCCCGCCAGAAACCCTTCATTAGCCTTTGCCGCCCATATTGTCCCACATATAGACGCTGCCCTTATGTGCAAGCATGGCGGGTGGAAAAGCAGGTGCGATGTGGTAGGCGAAAATATGGATGAAAGCAGCGACATACCAGAAAAAGGGCTGAACAGTGTGGCAACGCGCCGACGTGCCTTGATGCTCGGGGCTGTTACCGCGTCTGCTATCGTATCGGTCCGGCCCGCTCTGGCGCAGTCTGCCGCGTCGGTCATGAATTGCGAAATTCCCGTTCCCGGCCCGCATGGCACTGGTATGAACATCGACAGTTACGGCAAGCTCGTACCGCGCGACACGCCCGGATCATTTGCAGCAACCGGACAGAAATTCACTGGCGAGCAAGTCAAGGCCGCCATGCGCGGCAGCAGTCTGCCGGGCACTCGCTATGACCAAAGTCAGGCCTATGTGAACTATATCCGCCGCTTGCAAAGCGGGCAGAGCGGCTTCACCTGTTACGCATCCTTGCAGATGTCGCGCTAAGCGAAACTTGATATTAAGCGCCGCTGGTTTAGGCCATGCGAATGACGGGTTCGCCATCACCAACATTTAAAGCCGGGCAAGCGGACGGGCTTTTGGTTGAGCCGCTGGATCAGATGACGCTTATCTATCAAAGGCGGTCAGGCATTACGCATATCGTTGCAGAACCCATACCGGAAATATTG
>JBGSPK010000017.1:0-1698 GCA_041738665.1 Sphingorhabdus sp.
TACCTCCAGAACGTGCAACGCTGGCCGCTATGACATCCTTGCCACAGTGTATCGCATAAATTATTGGGCTATATGACACCGCTAGACATATCAAGTCAATTTGGTTAGACCGGCTCCGCAATAACGAAGATGTCCGCCAAAATTTTTCTTACTTGAAATAACTCAAGTAAAAAAGTTGAGATAAGCGGTCGAAAAAAATGGAAGCACAGGATGCGCAGTAACACCGTTAAGAATCGAAATTTCACGCAGGTTATGATGCTAAGCGCTAGCATATTGGCGTTGGGCTTTTGTGCTCCCGCGATGGCACAGGACGAACCCAGCGACGATTCGGCGAACAACGAAATCATCGTCACCGCGCAAAAACGCGAACAGAATATTCAGGATGTACCAGTGGCCGTGTCGGTCATTTCGGGAGCGGCGCTGGAAGCGCAGGGCGGCATCAATATCGAGAACGCGCAATATCTCGTTCCCAGCCTCAATTTCCGCAAATCGGGTAGCGCACTCAACCAGTCGCTATATTTGCGCGGCGTCGGCACCACGACCTTCTCGATTGGTGGCGAGCCATCGGTCGGTACGGTGCTCGACGGCGTTGTGCTTGCGCGTTCGGGTGAAGCGTTCAGCGACCTTGTCGATATTGAACGCATCGAAGTGCTGCGTGGGCCGCAAGGCACGTTGTTCGGCAAGAACGCGAGCGCAGGCGTGATCAACATCGTCAGCCGCCGCCCGAGCGATACCTTTGGTGCCTCGGTCGAAGGTGGTTTCTTCTTCGGTAACGGGCAAGAATATCGCGTACGCGGCGGCGTTGATGTGCCGTTGTCTGAAAAGATCGGCGCGCGCGTCACCGGCTTCTATTCAAAATGGGATGGCAACATTCGTAACGAAACGCTTGGGCGCCGTGTCAACGGGTACGAGCGTTATGGCTTTCGCGGAATCGTCGAAGCTCGCCCGAGCGAGAATGTCACTCTGACGTTGATCGGCGACTGGCGCAAATCGAACGATGATTGCTGCGCCGAAGTTATCGGCTCACCCGCGCGCAACGCCGACAATTCCACTTTCGCAACTTTCACTGCTCGCGCGGCCACCGCATTGCCGCCGCTGCTTGGCGACAAGAGCCGCCGCATCCGTCAGAATTTGCTCACCCAATCGCTCGAAAAGGCTTGGGGTGTTTCTTTCCAGGCTGACATCGAATCCGACGATGGCCCCACGGTCACTTCGATTACCGCGTACCGGAAATATGACAGCAACGAAGTGCGCGACGGCGATTTCCTTGCGACGCCTTATGTCGGCATCGCGCAAAGCCACGATTTCGGACCGCAGACCGGTGACACCTTTACCCAGGAATTGCGGCTGACGTCCCCTGCGGGCCAGTTCCTCGAATATGTCGCGGGGCTTTATTATTATAATGCCACGCAAGAGCGCACGTTCACTCGCGCCAACATTGCCTGCTCGGCCTCCACGTTGCCGGTGCAGGGCGTTTTGACCCCGTGTTCAACAGCAGCCGGTGCTTCAACCATCACATTCCCGCTTGGTACTTCCAATTTCGGCACCACATTTAAAAATATGGCCGCCTTTGGTCAGGCGACCTTCAATTTTAGCGACAGTTTCCGCGCTATTGCAGGACTTCGCTATACGCATGACCAGCTAAACGGGTTCCAAATCCGTACGACGCCGGTCCCGGGCGCATCGAACGCCGTATTC
>JBGSPK010000037.1:0-13838 GCA_041738665.1 Sphingorhabdus sp.
CGAAGAACCAGCAACTGGCTTCGAACGCTTGACGAGGTCGTCGACAACAGCAGTTACAGCCAGGTCGATACCGCGCTTCAGGTCCATCGGGTTCATGCCAGCGGCAACCGACTTCATGCCTTCGCGAACGATGGCTTGAGCAAGAACGGTTGCAGTGGTGGTGCCGTCGCCGGCAATGTCGTTGGTCTTCGAAGCAACTTCGCGGACCATCTGAGCGCCCATATTTTCGAACTTGTCTTTCAGTTCGATTTCCTTGGCGACGGTAACGCCGTCCTTGGTGATGCGCGGTGCGCCATAGCTTTTGTCGATGACAACATTGCGGCCCTTTGGACCCAAGGTTACCTTCACCGCATCGGCGAGGATGTCTACGCCGCGCAGGATGCGTTCACGCGCATCGCGGCCGAATTTCACGTCTTTAGCAGCCATGATATTTTTCCTTTATCTGAAATTTCGTGGGGGAAGAATTACGAGACGATCCCAAGGATATCCGATTCCTTCATGATCAGCAGGTCTTCACCGTCGATCTTGACTTCGGTGCCCGACCATTTGCCGAACAGGATCTTGTCGCCAGCCTTGACGTCGAGCGGGGTCACGGTGCCATCTTCGGCGCGCGATCCGGTGCCAACGGAGACGACTTCGCCTTCCTGCGGTTTTTCCTGGGCTGTATCGGGGATAATGATCCCGCCAGCGGTTTTTGCTTCTGCCTCTACCCGGCGAACGAGTACGCGGTCATGCAACGGACGAAATGCCATGTTTGATGCCTTCCTTTTATAGTTTCGCCATCCCGCCACGCCCGCATGGATGCGGAGGACGGCAATGAATGTGCGTTGGCACTCATTTAGGGTGAGTGCTAACGGAGCCCAGATAGGGAGTTTTTGTGACGGGTCAAGGACTCGTGAAGGGTAAATTTTTGGAACGGGCAGGCGGAGCGCTGCGACGGTCAGTCGGAAAGTTACACTACCCGCCTCAGTGCGCCAACAAATCACTCCGGCAGGTAATCGCGGCGACAAGGCCGCGTTCTTGCCAATCATATTCTACCGAACCACTAAGTTCGTTACTCATAATCTGCACAATCAAGCCGCTGCCAAATCCGGTCAGCTCGGGTGTTTCGGCAATCAATGGCCCACCGGTTTCCGCCCAGGCCAATATCAGTCGGTCATCGTGCACCTCGCCCGATATGTCGAGCGCCCCATGTTCGGTCGACAGGGCACCGTGCTTTGCCGAATTGGTCGCCAGTTCGTGCATCACCATCGCCAGTGCATTGGCGCTTCGTTCGCCCACGCCCATCCGGGGCACCGCCACGCGGATCCGGCCGCTGAATGCGCCGCAATCATCATAAGGCGCGAGCAGCACCGAGATGACGTCACCAAGCAATGCTGCGTTGCCCTGCGCGCCAGGCAAAGGCCTTACCAGGTCATGAGCCCTTCCCAGCGCGGTCAACCGCCGCGTAAGGGCGTTCGTCATCTCCTCAACCGACTTGGCCGATCGCGCTGTGACATGCGTCAGGCTGTTTGCGATCGCCAACAGGTTCTTCACGCGGTGGCTCATTTCGCCGGCCAGCAGTTCGTTGCCCTCTTCGGCCTGTTTCCGACCGGTTACGTCGATAAAAATTCCGAACATCACCCCGTCAACGATGCCCTCGTCGGCGCCTTTTCCGCGGGCGGATATCCAGCGGACATGGTTTTGGACGATTATTCTGAAGTCGATTTCATATTTGCCGGGCGTGGAGCGGGTGCCGACAAATGCGGCGCGAACCCGGTCGCGGTCGGCGGGATGGATATGCGCGGAAAGCTGCTCGAACTCGACTTGGTCAGCCACGGTGACGCCCCAAAGCTCAAAGCCTCGCGGGTCCATTCTGAAACTGTCATCGTCAACGTTCCACGACCAAAGGGCCACAGAAGCCGCGTCAATTGCCAAGCGCAAATTTCGTTCGCTCCAGATAGCATGAACCCCTTTGCCCGTTGCCGATTCAACGAGACTCTACATAACTGCGGCCAAGGTCATCGGTTCCATCGAGTTACACGGGAATTTGATGCTGGCCTCACCGAAATGGAACATCAAGGCCGCGAACACAATGCGATCAAGGCCGCGAGCCACGCTTTCGACAAGATGCTGCAATTTGCCGACGTCTCCGCTAGCGACCATGTTTTCGATCATGTGTAACCAACCGTCCCACCTCCACGAACCAGTGGCAGGACCGCAACTTTGCTGGTCCCACCCTCACAGGCCAACGGGCCTGACCTTATCTGGAGAAGATTGATGAGCAATATGATGTTGAAACTCGCTGGCGCCGCTGCCGCGCTTTCCGCCGCAGCCACACTGGCCGCTGCACCTGCTGCTGCCGCTGAAGGCAAAGAGCGTTGCTATGGTGTGTCTCTAAAGGCAAAGAATGATTGCGCGGCTGGACCTGGCACAAGCTGCGCTGGCACTTCGACCGTCGATTATCAGGGCAATGCCTGGAAATATGTCAAGGCCGGCACATGCGAAAAAATGGGCGGATCGCTTGCCGAAAAGAAGGGTAATGCCAAGCCTGTTCCGATGAAGGGCTAGGATGATATGATTTGCGGATGGACATGACGCCCGACCTTTTGCAGCGCAGCCGCCCGACCGCTCTCCCTCCCTCGGTCGGGATTGGTTTGAAGCCGCAACATTATGAGGCGTTGCTCGACCCCGATAGCCCTCCGGGTCGCCCCCATTGGGTCGAGGTCCATCCGCAGAACTATTTCGGAGACGGTGGCCCGCCGCACCGCTGGCTGACCGCTGTCTCCGAACTTTATCCGCTGAGTTTCCATTCGGTCGGCTTGTCGTTGGGGTCTGCCGACGGATTGAACGGGCATGATTTGGACCGCCTCGCCATATTGTGCGAGCGGTATCAACCGGCATCTATTTCCGACCATCTGAGTTTTTCCGGCAACGCGCATAACCGCTTTGCCGACCTTTTGCCCGTGCCATACACCAAGGCATCGCTCGATCATTTCGCAGGCGGAATCGGCAAGGTGCAGAGCCGACTAAAACGCCATATCCTCATCGAAAACCCTTCCCGCTATCTCGCTTATCAAGGCGATGAGATGAGCGAAGTCGAGTTTATCGAGCGCCTCATCAACAAAAGCGGTTGCGGCCTATTGTTCGACATCAACAATGTCGAAGTTTCGGCAACCAATCTCGGATTTTCGGCGCAAGCCTATGTCGATGCCATCGACCCCGATTGGGTGGGCGAAATCCATTTGGCAGGTCATGCCGTCGAACATCATGACAGCGGGCCGCTGCTGATCGACGATCACGGCAGCCAAATCACCGATGCCACATGGAGCCTCTACCGCCGTTTCATTGACCGCGCGGGTGCCAAGCCGACGCTGATCGAATGGGACACTGACGTCCCCGATTACGCGGTATTGATGGCGGAGGTGGGGAAAGCGCAGATGGTTATAGACGAGGCTTATCATGCCCTCGCTCTCTGATGTTCAAACCAACTTTATCGATACTATCAACGACGGCCCTGACCGGCTTCACCCAGCTCTATTCGTAGGTCCACCTGACCGGATATTGCTTGGTCTAAAGGCGCACGCCAACACCATCAGCCATGCGCGGATAGTGGCACTGGAAGAGACTTTCCCCCTCACCCGCCAGCATATAGGCGATGCCGTATTCAACGCGCTCGCCCGAGACTTTGTCGAGACGGACGTGGCCCGAGCCAGCGATACCAACCGCATCGGCGTGGGCTTCGCGGATTGTCTGAGCGACCCTGCCACAAGAGAACTCGCACAAATCGAATGGTCATGGCTCGAAAGCTACCACGCAGCTGAAGCGGCACCATTGACGCTCGGCGATTTGGCTGCGCTGGATGAAACGGCGTTATTGGCGCTGGCCATCGCACCGCATCCGTCTGCGCGTAAGGTAACGATCTCCGCGCCAATAGCTTCGGCGTTACAGGAACTGTCCGGCCAGCAACCAGCGGCGATATTATGCGTCCGCCCCGAAGCCGAAATGCGTCTCGTTCCGCTCGATGCCGTCCAACTTGCAGTCTTTGCTGCGTCGGCCCAAAATAGCGCGTCGCTCGGTAACCTTCTGGCCATCGCCATCGAACAGGGAGGTGAACAGGCTCCGCTGGAGCCGATCCTTCACCTCATCGGCGCAGGCGCGCTGGTCAAAGCCGGATAAGTTATGAACGCGATTACTGCCCCCTATAACCGCATTGTCGCCTCGCTGTCCGCCACATGGATAGACGCGATCATGCTGTTGTTCGTTCGCGTCTCGCTGGCTGGTATATTCTGGCGCTCGGGCCGAACCAAAGTCGATGAAGGCAGCTGGCTGTCGGTCAGCGACATCGCCAAATTCCTGTTCGAGGAAGAATATAAGGGCGTTCCCCTGCCCCCCGAATTTGCGGCCTATATGGCGACCTATGCCGAGCATCTTTTTCCGGTTTTGCTGGTTATCGGCCTGTTCACGCGGCTCTCGGCCTTTGCGCTGCTCGGCATGACAATGGTGATCCAGATATTTGTCTACCCCGAGGCATGGTGGTCGGTGCATATGATCTGGGTCGCGCTGGCTCTGGTGCTCATAATTCGCGGCGGCGGCAGTCTTTCACTCGACGCGCTGCTCACCAAAAAATGATCGCGCGCGAGGAGACCCTGCGCGACCTGATGACGCGCGCGCAAGGCGGCGATAAGCAAGCTTATGCGGTTTTGCTCGAACAGACCGGCCGTTGGCTTACCCGGTTTTTTGCGCAGAAAATTTCGCCCGATGCGGTCGACGATCTGGTGCAGGACACACTGATTTCGCTTCACCGAAAGCGCGCGAGTTATGATCCTTCGCGCCCCTTCCTGCCTTGGCTCGCCGCGATTGCGCGTTATCGCTGGGTCGACCGCTTGCGCCAGACCTATCGCCACGCCGCCGACGAATTGCAGGATCAGCATAAAGAGGGCAGCCATGAAGATGTCGTCGGCGCAAAGATTAGCATCGACCGGCTGCTCCACCAATTGCCCGACGGCCAGGCGCTTGCCATCCGGCTGGTGAAGATAGATGGCCTGAGCATCGCCGAGGCGTGCGCCAAATGCGGCCAGTCCGAGCCATTGGTCAAAGTAAATATACATCGCGGCCTCAAACGCTTGGCCGCGCTAATTGAGAGTGAATGACATGACGAACAAATTTGATATCGCCGCGTTGGTCGATGATCTGGAACCTGTAACCGCGCTAAACCCGCGCCGTCCGTTGATGATTGCGGCGGCAATTTTGGCCGCGATGATCGCCCTTATTGTCGGCATCCAAGGCATACGCGCCGACGTCATGGCGGGGCATCCCGACGAGATGTTCCTGATCCGCGCAGGCATATTGCTGGTGCTCGGCGGTGCGACTGCGCACGCGGTAACCTCGATGGCCAGCCCGTCAGTCGGCAAGAACAACAATGGCTGGCAAATCGCATTGGCCGCTGCCGTGGTGTTCCCTTTGTCCGCGCTGATTGTCGCGACGACCGGCGATTTCGGCCCGGCAATGTCCGCCATGCAATCGGGAATGCGGTGCATGATGTATAGCGCGATTGGCGGGCTGGCGACGGCGGTGCCGATGGTCCTCGCGCTTCGCCGCGGCGCGCCAACCTCGCCCGCCCGTGCTGGCTGGTTGACAGGGATTGCTGCGGGCGGATTGGGGGCGTTTGCCTATAATCTCCACTGCCCGTTCAACAATGTCGTCTATATCGGGCTTTGGTATACGCTGGCCGTGGGCGGTTGTGCGGTGATTGGGCGGTTAGTGGTGCCGCGCCTTATCCGCTGGTAATCAGCTGCGAGCGGGCAAACCCGCCGCGCGTAGGGCGGCATGTGCTTCGGCGATGCTGTGCTGGCCAAAATGGAAAATCGAGGCCGCAAGTACAGCGCTGGCATGGCCTTCGGTCACGCCCTCGACCAGATGATCGAGATTACCAACACCGCCGCTCGCCACCACCGGCACATTGACCGCATCGGCAATCGCGCGGGTGAGCGCGAGGTCATAGCCATCGCGCGTGCCATCACGGTCCATGCTGGTGACGAGCAATTCGCCAGCGCCCAGTTCCGCCAATTTCAACGCATGTTCGAGCGCGTCGATGCCCGTAGGATTGCGGCCTCCGTGGGTGAATATCTCCCAATGGTCGCCGCTCCAGCGCGCATCGACCGAAGCCACCACACACTGGCTACCAAAGCGTTCGGCGATATCCGCCACAACCTCAGGCCGCGCGACCGCCGCACTGTTGACCGCGACCTTGTCTGCACCTGCCAGCAGTAACGCGCGCGCATCCTCGGCACTCCGAACCCCGCCACCAACGGTCAGCGGCATGAAGCAAACCTCCGCCGTGCGCCGCACGACGTCGAGTATCGTCCCGCGCCCCTCGTGCGACGCGCCAATATCAAGAAAACAAAGCTCGTCGGCCCCCGCCGCATCATAAGCCTGCGCCTGCTCAACCGGATCCCCCGCATCGCGCAGGTCGACAAAGTTCACGCCCTTGACGACGCGGCCATTGGAGACGTCGAGGCAGGGGATGACGCGGATACGGACGGTCATTTTGGCGCTACCGGCAATGTAATTGTGCACCTGCCTTCATCATCACACTGCCCCGTGATGGTGAAAGAAGTAAATGACAGAAACGCGAAGAAAAGAGCTGACATGAACCTGAACACCAAAGTTAGCCAGAACAGCGTTGGCTTGGCTTGGCGGTCTATTGGTATGAACAAAAACTTGGCTTTACCTCTACCAAGCTCAATGGCAGCCAACGACACTAACATGATGGCAATCATGCCAGAGATTATGCCAATCGCCATCATATGCGGTTGGCCATCGCAATCGCCGTCGCCAGATCCAGCCGCCCGTCATAAATCGCGCGGCCCGTAATCACGCCCTCAATGCCGTCCTTGGCGTGGAGCGAGAGCAGGTGGATATCGTCAATCCCCTTCACCCCGCCGCTGGCAATCACAGGAATATTGACCCGTCGCGCCAGATCGACCGTCGCCTCGATATTGCATCCGGTCAGCATTCCGTCGCGGCCGACATCAGTGAACAGGATAGAGGCAACGCCCGCATCCTCAAACCGCCGCGCCAGATCGATCACCGGCATATCGGATTTCTCCGCCCAGCCCTCGGTCGCGACAAAGCCGTCGCGCGCGTCGACCGCAACGACAATGCCATTCTCGAACTCGCGCGCCATATCCTTGACGAACTGCGGGTCTTTCAACGCCGCGGTGCCGATCACCAACCGCGACACGCCCATGTCGAACCACCGCTCAACGGTTTGCGGGTTCCGGATACCGCCGCCGAGCTGGATGTAACCGGGGAAATTCTCGATAATGCCTTCAACCGCCTCGGCATTTTCGGGCTTGCCCGCAAACGCGCCGTCTAAATCCACGACATGCAGAAACTCCGCGCCCTGCTCAGAAAACAGCAAAGCCTGCGCCGCCGGATCGTCGGCATACACCGTCGCGCGGTCCATATCGCCCTCGGCCAAACGAACGACCTCGCCGCCTTTCAGGTCAATTGCGGGGAATACGATCAAGCCAAATCTCCCATCAGGGGCGCCACTCCAGAAAGCGTTTGAGGAAATTGATGCCATAGGCCTGGCTCTTTTCCGGATGGAACTGCACGCCGATGATATTGCCGCGGCCAACCGCTGCCACCAAAGGCCCGCCATGGT
This sequence comes from Sphingorhabdus sp., assembly GCA_041738665.1. Classification (GTDB taxonomy): domain Bacteria; phylum Pseudomonadota; class Alphaproteobacteria; order Sphingomonadales; family Sphingomonadaceae; genus Sphingorhabdus_B. Next base: position 7,652 of record JBGSPK010000037.1, read on the forward strand.
CCGTCGTAGCCAGCACATCGGAATCGCTCGCAGCATCGAAATGATAGCCATGAAGGAAATAAGCTTCGCCGCTCTCAATCAACGAAACGTCGGTCGACGGCTTGACGTCATTCCAGCCCATATGCGGAATTTTGATGTCGGGAAATGGGGTAATCGCGCGGACCGTCCCGCCTATCCATCCAAGCCCTTTTGTGGTGCCATGCTCGACCCCGGCGTCAGCCAATAGCTGCATCCCTACGCAAATGCCCAGAAACGGAAAGCCCTCGCTACGTACCCGGCGTGCCATCGATTCAAGCATGCCGTCAATGGCGGACAAAGCCTCCATGCAATGCCCAAACGCACCGACGCCTGGCAATACAATCCGCTCAGCCTTCGCCACCACATCGGGATTATCGGTAACAGTAACATCCACCGCACCCGCCGCTTTCAACGCGTTGTGCACCGAATGCAGATTGCCCGCGCCATAATCAATCAGCGCCAGGGTCACGGCCTAGAGCGTCCCCTTGGTTGACGGAATCGCGTCCGCCTTGCGCGGATCGATCTCGACCGCCTGATGCAATGCACGCGCCAAAGCCTTGTAGCAGCTCTCGACAATATGATGGTTGTTCGACCCGTAGAGATTTTCAATGTGCAGCGTGATACCCGCGCTCGTCGCGAAACTGTGGAACCAGTGCTCGATGAGCTCAGTGTCCCATTCGCCGAGACGAGGCATGCCGAGCGACACTTTCCACACAAAATAAGGCCGTCCTGAAATATCAAGCGCGCACCGCGTCAAAGTCTCGTCCATCGGCGCGTAAGCCGTGCCATAACGCGTAATTCCGCGCTTATCGCCCAATGCCTGCAACACTGCCTCGCCAATCGCGATGCCGGTGTCTTCGGTGGTGTGATGCTGGTCGATATGCAGATCGCCAACCGCCTTTACCTTCAGGTCGATCAGCGAATGCCGCGATAGCTGTTCAAGCATATGGTCGAGAAAACCGATGCCGGTCGACACCTCATAGATTCCGGTCCCGTCGAGGTTGACCTCGACATCGATAGATGTTTCGTTTGTCTTGCGACTGATGGTCCCGGTGCGCATGGCCGCCGCTATAGCCACGTTCGCGCATTTGGCAATAACAAGCGTCTTGATTTTGCGAGCGTCACAGTCCACCAAGCGCGCATGAGTGAAGAGCATGCCGATAGCCTGATTCCCTATGACGACGTAGTGCAAGAGGCACTGCGTGCGGTGGTCGGTCGCGTGCTTGGCGATGTCGCGCTGAACGGCCTGCCCGGCGACCATCATTTCTACATAACGTTCAAGACCCAGGCACCGGGCGTTGTCATCCCGACGCATTTGCACGAGCGCTTTCCCGACGAGATGACCATCGTGCTGCAGCACAAATATTGGGATTTGAAGGTCGAGGCCCAGCATTTCGAGATTGGCCTGTCGTTCAGCCAGATACCTTCGCACCTTGTTATTCCATATTCGGCGATTACCGCATTCGTCGATCCGGCCGTCGACTTCGCGCTGCAATTCCATGTCGATGCCGGCGATACCGGACCCGAACCGCATGAAGCGGCGGGCAATGACGAACCATCGGTTGTGGTGGAAGACGGCTCCAACGTCGTGAGCGTCGATTTCGGACGGAAAAAGTGACGGGGGATACCCGTACCGAATCCGACAGTTTTGGCCCCATCGACGTTCCGGCCTCCGCTTATTGGGGCGCGCAGACTCAGCGAAGCATCGCAAACTTTCCGTTCCCGCCGCATGAGCGGATGCCGATAGGGATTATCTACGCGCTGGCGCTGGTAAAGCAGGCCGCGTCGCGGGTGAACCGCAAACATGGGCTGGACGAAAAGCTGGCCGACGCCATCGAGGCTGCGGCAGCGGAAGTGGCTGCTGGCAAATATGACGACCAGTTCCCGCTGACCATCTGGCAGACCGGAAGCGGCACGCAGTCGAACATGAACGTCAACGAGGTGATCGCGGGCATTGCAAACGAGACTTTGACCGGAAAGCGCGGCGGCAAATCGCCGGTGCATCCCAACGACCATGTGAATATGAGTCAGTCGTCGAATGACAGCTTTCCGACAGCGTTGCATGTGGCGGCAATGATAGCAACGCATCACCAATTGCTTCCAGCACTGGACTGGCTTGGCGAGGCGCTAACTGCCAAATCCAAGGGATGGCATGACATCGTGAAAATTGGGCGAACCCATTTGCAAGATGCCACGCCGCTGACGTTGGGGCAGGAATTTTCGGGTTATGTGGCGCAGCTGGTAGCTGTGCGCTTGATGATTTGGGAAGCATCGGCACTTCTTGGAGAACTCGCACAGGGCGGGACAGCCGTCGGAACTGGTCTCAACGCGCCAGAGAATTTTGGCTACGACGTCGCCGCCGCGCTTGAGGCGGAGCTTGATTTGCCTTTCGAAAGCGCACGAAACAAGTTTGCGGCGCTTGGCTCCAACGACACACTGGTTAGCTTCTCAGGGCATCTCAACACCCTCGCCGTCAGCCTAACCAAAATCGCCAACGACATCCGCCTCCTCGGCTCCGGTCCGCGCTCGGGCCTTGGCGAACTCCTGCTTCCGGAAAACGAACCCGGCAGCTCGATCATGCCCGGCAAGGTGAACCCGACGCAGTGCGAAATGCTGACGATGGTCGCGGCGCAGGTGATCGGCAATCATCAGGCAGTGACCGTTGGCGGGATGCAAGGGCATTTGGAACTCAATGTGTTCAAACCGCTGATTGGTGCTAATGTGCTGCGTTCGATTGAATTGCTTAGCATCGGCATGGAAACCTTCGCCAAAAACTGCGTCGAAGGTTTGGAGCCGAACCGTAAACGCATCGCCGAATTGCTCGACCGCTCGCTGATGCTCGTCACCGCGCTCGCGCCCGTCATCGGCTATGACAATGCCGCCAAAATCGCCAAGCAGGCGCATAAAGACGGGACCACGCTGCGCGAAGCCGCGTTAGCGTCGGGACTGGTTGACGAAGTCACCTTCGATACCCATGTCAGACCGGAAGACATGGTTTAGGAGTTTCGAAATGCTGAGATCCATCGCAGGTGCCGTTGTCGGCGAAGTCATCGGACGCAAGCGCGGCAATGGCCTGCTTGGCGCAGGCATTGGTTTGGTCGCCACGCGCATTGCAACGCGGTCGGTTCCAGGGCTCTTACTCGTCGGCGGCGCGATTGCGGCCAAAACGATTTACGACATGCGCAAGGAAAGCCGGATCAGCGGCCGTCCTGCCCCCAGAAAAATCGCTGGACCTTCCGACCCGACAATTTAAGATGCCCGTCTTGCCATTATGACAGGCAGACGCGATGACAGGTTTGATTTTTCTGGCCGCTTTTTTATTGTCGCCTTCGGTCGCCGAAAAACAGCTCTCGCCTTCTGCGGATCCTGAAAATCTCAGAATCAACATCTTGGTAAAGCAGCCAAAGACCGAGTGCCCAACCCCGACCGGCGACGAAATCGTCGTATGCGCGGTTGAAAAAGACAACGAAGTCCACCGGCTGCGCCCAATTGCCGGTGCTGGTATTATCGACAAGGACGAATCAAAGGCCGAGTTCAGCATCTCGGAAAATGTTCGTTTGGCGGCCGAAACGGACAGCGCCGAACTTGGCAGTGGTGTAATCAGCAAACGCGCGATGGCTCGCGTAAAAATTAAATTCTAACGCGCTGTTTTCCAGTCAGCCAATAGCCAATCCCGCAGTCAATTCCTAATCTTTCAATATTGTCACGCTCTTAGCTAGCGTCTTGAACCGCACATCATCATCCTGCCGGACGCTTATCGTCACATGACCGGATTTGGCAATATTGCGGTCTTCCACAATCCCCGATTTGCCCTTGTGCCGCCCAGCGGTCACGATGCAGCGATCGCCGTTGTTCACGTCTATGTCCGCTTCCATTATTTCCCCGTCAGCCAATAGCCCGTCCCTGCCGCCTGCCACTCCTTCACGCTCTCGATTGGCGCGACCAGCATCAAAACGTTGAGCGCCAGATTGTCGCGGATCATGTAAGCGGTGAATGCTTCGAACAGCAGAGCCAGCGCAAGCGTCACCTTCCACGGCAATCGCGATGCAAGGAAGAATCCGAGGATCATCCACACGAGGTCGAACACGCTGTTGATGATGCTGTCACCGGCATAGCCATAACTGATCGTGACTTCGCGGTAGCGGTCGATGATGACCGGCGAGTTTTCGAGGATTTCCCACGCGCCCTCGACCAATATCGCCGCGCACAAGGCCAGCCCCAGCGGCCATTTCTTGAGCAATAACCGCCCCAGCCCGAAGAATATGAAACCATGGATAATATGGCTTGGCGTATACCAGTCGGCGATATGCTGACTGTTTTCGGAACTCTGGACGATGCCATGCCAAAGCTTGACGGTACCGCAGGCGCAGATCGGCGGGCGATCCATGTAAAAAAGGATCGCGACAAACACCAATGACAACAACAACGCGATAACGGCGCTAAACTTGCTAACGCGCAGTGGCCAATCCATAAATTACTTCCCCCATAAGTCTTGACGGCCCTAAACCCTTGACGGGAACGTCCCCTTTCGCGCAGTAGCGGCTATGGCCGATACCGACAACCACTGGGTTAGGGTCTGGCATATTCACGGCTGAGGTTTGAAGCGATTTTGTTCAGTGCAAGGAGGCAGGGCGCGGCCCTAGTGGTTCTAGGGCTAGCCACGCCGACGCAGCAATGGACAAAATCGGTCAAATCCTGAAAGGACGACAAAATGGCTTCCATCTCGAACGCAAATACGCTTGATCCTAGAACCACTAGGCTCGGCGCGCATTTCCGTCCGATATGTTCGCCATTTTGACGCCTCAGTCGTGAATATGCCAGACCCTAACCCTAAACCGCATGAACTGGAACGCCGGGGACTGCTTTTCGTGCTCTCCTCACCTTCGGGAGCAGGCAAATCCACGCTTTCGCGGATGTTGCTGGAGGCCGATGACAAGATTGCGCTTTCAGTGTCCTACACCACGCGACCGCCGCGTCCGGGCGAGGTCGATGGCGAGCATTATCATTTTACCGACGTGCCGACCTTCAAGCAAATGGCCGCAGATGGCGAGTTCCTTGAATGGGCGCATGTGTTCGGTCACCGTTACGGAACACCCAAGGCGCCTGTCGAAGAAAAGCTCGCGGCCGGTTGCGACGTATTGTTCGACATCGACTGGCAGGGCGCGCAGCAGCTATATCAGGAAGCCGGACCCGACGTCGTGCGCGTTTTCATCCTGCCGCCGTCAATCGAGGAGCTCGAACGTCGCCTTCACACCCGCGCACAGGACAGCGACGAGGTCATCGCCGACCGCATGAGCCGCGCCAAAGCCGAGATCGGCCACTGGGACGGTTATGACTATGTCCTGATTAACGACGATGTGCAGGGCTGTTTCGAAAAGGTCCGCCAGATACTGGCTGCCGAACGTATGAAACGGCGGCGGCAAAAAGGGCTAATCGGTTTCGTGCGGGATCTGGCCGCAACCTGACTGCCCGCAATCAGTCTATTTCAAGCTGGTCTAGTAATGACGGGATTTTCTCCTTGAAGGGGAAAAATCCCTTTCGCGCATGCGGCCAGCAGTTTTCATCCCATTGCCGCCGAAAATAGAAGAGCGAATGACCGGCACCCGCCAGCTCGGTCTCCAGCCCGCGCAACGCTGTTTGTAACGGTCCAACTGGGGGATAGGCGGTGAACAGCGGTATGCCCGCCAGATCGGCAAGCGTTTCTTTCCATTCTTGTGCCGACCAGCCGCTTGCTGCGAGCAGCGGCACATTATACTCGCGGATGATGTCGGTGGCGGATGCCAGCAAAGCCGCTTCGCGAAATTCATTCACTTTATCTGTGCCGGTTTGCGCCAAAGGACAGAGCATGACAGCCGCGATGTCAGCCGAAATTTCCGGCGCGATGACAGGTGCCATATCTTCTTCGGTCAACAGCAATATCCACGGCCCGGTCGGCATCCGCTGCAACGCGCGAATGGGCGAGGGATCTGGGTGCGGCCCCGATATTAATGGCGCGGGCGCGGCGCACAGAGCCTCGGGCGAAAACCGGCCATTGGTATAACGGCGAATATTGCCGGCATCCGCGACATAATGTTTACCAACGGTCTGGAGCCCGGCCACCCACCGCCACGACAATGTGTTGGAGGCCGGATCGCCGTCGAGCAAATGTTCAAGAAACAGCGCCGCACCT
>JBGSPK010000051.1:0-5642 GCA_041738665.1 Sphingorhabdus sp.
TACCAGCGCCAGTGCCATCGGCGCATAACGCGCCAATTGAGTCCAGATGCCATTGGTCGATTCAAAGCGTTTCGCCGCCAGCAATGCGCCGCCGCCGGTAATGACGATAAATCCGCCGAGCAGCCCCAGATTGCTGTTAGCGGTTGCCAGCATCGCCAGACTCCACGCAAGGCCGCCTCCGCTTGCCAGCACCAGCAGCCACAACCAGCGGCGCCAAACGGCAAGCCCGAACAACGCTGCGATGAACACCGCGAGATAGAGCAGCAAGGTCGGCAGGTTGCTCGCGCCCATGCCCGCGACCCACGGCGCGGCAAATCCGCCGGTCAGGCCCATCAACGCGGTCGGCGGCCCGTGGCGCAGCGACAGGGCAAACGCAATCGCGGTGGTGACGACGACCAGGATGAAGGCTGTGCCGACGCCAACCAGGCCGTAAATTTCGGCGGCCATGTAGAGCGTCCCGTACAGCGTTGCTACGCCCGCACCGGCAAGGCTCTGCCCTATACGCGGGTCTGCCGAGAAAGACTCACCGACCTTGGGAAGCCTGCCACCCAGTTCGCTCATCGCGATCATCAGCGCTGCGAATATCGTTGCCGTGATTGATCGCGCGCCCGGACCGAACAGCCCTGCCTCGATGGTGTAGCGGACGAGGAAGAATCCAGCGAAGACAAGCGCAATGCCGCCGACCCAGATCGGCAGCTTGCCGCCGACAAGGCTTTCGAAATTGAAGTCAGCCAAGCGCGATTGGTACGAACGTTCGGGTTCGGGCAAATTTGTTTGCGGTAATTCGGGCGGAGCTTTGGCGGTTATCGGCACCGTGCTGACCACTGCCGTCCGCCGGGCTTTTGCGAGCGCTACAGGTGCTGTTTTGGTCTCCGGCTCAGGCGATATCGTGGCATCACCGAGCCGCGTCTCAAGTTCCGCAATTCGCCGATGCAAGAATTTCACATCAGCCCGCAACAGCCATAACATAAAGCCGAGGCCGATGATGGCGAGAAGCAGAAGAGATTCAGACACTGATGTCTGTTATCGCGCTTTCAACGAAGAGAGCAAGCCCTGCTGCAGTCAGGCGGGCGGTTCGCTCTATCTGTTCCACAGAATTTGTGCTTTGCCGTTAAAAGACATCGGATGACAAAGCGTGAAGCCGCGTCAGGTTCCAGGGGTTGGAACACTGAACGCGGCCACGGGTACAGCAGTGCTTTGGTGCCGATTAGTTGGCGAGTTTATCCGCCGCCTTTTCGACCGCATTGCCCGCCTTTTCGGCGGCTGCACCGACATTATCGGCTGCTTCTGCAATCGCGTCGTCCTTGCGAACCTCACTGCCGCTGTTCGCGAAGAAGAAATAACCGCCAACAGCGAGCGCCAGCAGCAATATAACCATGATGAAAACACCGGATCCTCCCCCGGAGGCAGGCGCGGTGTTGACAGTGACCGGTGTCGGGCCAGTGTCTCGCTCAATGGTGCGTTCGACCACATTGCCATTGATGTCGGTGGTTTCGGTGATGCGTTCTTCGATCATGATATGGGCTCCCTTTGGATGAAATGATGCGGCAAGAAGCGACGGCGGAGGGATTTGTTCCATTGCTGTATTAACAGTTGCAAAATGCTACTGATTTGGCAGTGTGATCGCCAAGGCCGGTTCTGGCCATTTCTGGAGAAATAAATCATGATCCTGTACGGCGCCCCTGTTTCCCCCTTTGTCCGCAAAGTGCTGGCCTTTGCTGCCGAAAAGGCGCTTGCGCTTGAACTTGTGCCGATTGGCCTTGGCGACCAGAATCCCGATTTTCTGGCGTGCAGCCCGTTTCGCAAAATGCCCGGCTTTGCCGATGGCGAATTCAGCATTTCGGATTCGACCGCGATTGTCATGTATCTCGACACCAAATATCCGGACGCCCAGCTTATCCCAGCCGATGCCGAAAACCGCGCGCGTTCGATCTGGTTCGATGAATTTGCCGACACGATAGTTGTCGCAGCGGCAGGCGCGATGTTTTTTAACCGCATTGTCTCGCCCAAATTTGTCGGAAAGCCAGGCGATGACGCTGCAGCGGCGAAGGGCGAGGCGGATATGGCCCCGATCTGCGATTATCTGGAAGGCGTCATCCGGCCATCGGGATATCTGGTCGGCGACAGCCTGACCTTGGCCGATATTTCGGTCGCCAGCCCGTTCGTGAACGCGGCGCATGCGGGCTTTGTGCCCGATGCAGCGACATATCCCAGGCTGACCGATTATCTTGCCGCCATCCACGCACGGCCAAGTTTTGCCGACTGGATCCGGCGCGAACGCAAGATGCTCGGATTGGGCTGATATTTCCCAGCTGTCGACGCAATCATAGCCAGAATGAGATGTCACAAATGAGCCGCAGCAGCGTCATCAAATCAATGTAAAACCGAAGGCGGGTTGTCACAGCCGCCGCCTATTGCCCTCTCGAATCATAACGATTGCAAAGAGGGAAAATCAGCATGCGACGCTTCATTACTGCTCTACTCGCCGGAACCGCGATTGCGTCATCGGCAGCAGCACAAGACTCGACCACGACACCCGCCGATGACACTAATGTTGGTGAGGAAATCGTTGTTTTTGGCCAAGGCGAAACCCGTCAGGTGCAAGAGTTGACCAGCAAGGAACTGCTGATCCTCGCACCGGGTACCAGCCCGCTGAAAGCTATCGAAAAGCTGCCCAGCGTCAATTTTCAGTCGGCTGACCCGTTCGGCACCTATGAATGGTCAAGTCGCGTTTCTATCCGCGGCTTCAACCAGAACCAGTTGGGCTACACGCTCGATGGCATTCCGCTGGGCGATTCAACTTATGGCAACAATAACGGCCTGCATATCGGTCGCGCGATCATCTCCGAGAATATCGGTGTTACCCGCGTGTCGCAGGGTTCGGGTTCGATTGGCACGCAGGCGACGAACAATCTCGGCGGTACGCTCGAATTTTTCTCCGGTGACTTCAGTGACGGTTTGGGCGTCGACGCTAACCTGACTTATGGTTCGGAAAACACCATTCGCGGTTTTGGCCGGATCAATTTTGGCGAAGCAGGCGGCATTCGTGGTTTCATCTCCGGCGTCTATCACAATTCCGAGAAATGGAAGGGCGGCGGTGACCAGCGTAACTGGCAGATTAATGCCAAGGCGATCATCCCTGTCGGTGAAGCAGAATTCGATGCCTATTTCGCTTATTCAGACCGTGCAGAGCAAGATTATCAGGATCTCTCGCTCGAAATGATCAACCGCCTGGGTTATAATCATGACAACTACTTCCCGGACTATGCCAAGGCAATCAACGCCGCGCGCGGGATATTTGTGGCGCCAATCAACAATCTTGATGACTCCTATTATGACGCATCGGGCCTGCGCAAAGATACCTTGGCGGCCTACGGCTTGACGGCGCCATTGGGTGAAGGTGTGACCTTCAAGATTAAAGCTTACTACCACGATAACACGGGCCAAGGCACCTGGGGCACGCCCTACGTTGCTAGCCCGAACGGCGTTCCCATGTCTGCCCGCACCACCGAATATGACATCCAGCGTGGCGGTGTATTCAGTTCGCTAAATGCCCAAGTAGGCGACCATGAAATCACTGTGGGCGGTTGGTATGAACATAATGACTTCACTCAGGCGCGGCGGTTCTACGCCTATCAAAGCCTGACCACGCCGGGGCTTGATCACACAAAATTCCTGCGCAACCCGTTCTTCACGCAATGGCTGTTCGACTTCAACACCGACACCCTGCAATATTATGTGCAGGACAAAATCAGCCTTGGTGATCTGACCATCAACCTCGGGTGGAAAGGATTTCAGGTCAACAATGAATCCGACCCGCGCGTGCAGGGCGCTTTGGCTGCGGGCAAGATCAAGTCGCAAGACTGGTTCCAGCCGCATGCTGGTGTTGCGTACAAGCTGAACGACAAGGCCGAAATCTTTGGTGGCTTCACGCAAGTGACCCGCGCATTTGTCTCCTCGACGACCAGCGGTCCATTCTCGACCACGCAGGCTGGTTTCGACGCGCTCATCGCGCGCGGTCTGAAACCCGAAGAGTCGGATACTTATGAGTTGGGTGCGCGCTATAATGACAATGTCTTCAACGGCGTCATCGGTGTCTATTATGTCAACTTCCGCAACCGTCTGCTTGGTGTCCAGACGGGCGCTGGCATCGTCGGTAATCCTGCTATCTTGCAGAATGTTGGCGGTGTGCGGTCGATAGGCTTTGAAGCAGCGGGCGATGTCCGTTTGGGCGGTGGGCTGACGCTGTTTGCATCGTACAGCTACACCGATGCTACCTACCGCGACAATGTAATCACTCCAACCGCCACCATCGCGACAAAGGGCAAGGACGTTGTCGACACACCCAAGCATCTGCTGCGCGGCGAAATCGCATATGATAGCGATACATTCTTCGGGCGTGTCGGTGCCAATTATATGAGCAAGCGGTATTTCAACTATCTCAACGACCGGTCGGTTGCGGCCCGCGTTCTGGTTGATGCTACGCTGGGTTACCGGTTCGACGCCGGACTTCGTTCGCCGATTGAAATCCAGCTCAACGCGACCAATTTGCTCGACAAGGAATATGTGTCGACCATTGGTTCGAACGGTTTTGGCAATAGCGGCGATAACCAGACGCTGCTGGCCGGAGCACCGCAGCAGTTCTTCGCCACCGTCAAGGTCGGGTTCTGATGAAATCAGGCTGGTTGATCGGCAGCGCGCTCCTTTGGGGTGCGCTGCCGTCTGCAGCACTGGCAGAGCCGGTGTTGCTGATTTCCATCGACGGCCTGCAACCCGCCGATGTCATCGAAGCGGACAAGCGCGGGATCGATATTCCCAATCTGAAGCGGTTCGTGTCAGAGGGCAGCTATGCCAGCGGCGTGCGCGGCGTATTGCCGACCGTCACCTATCCGAGCCACGCAACATTGCTCACGGGCGTCAGCCCTGCGCAGCATGGCATCATCGGCAATAACAGTTTCGACCCGATGCAGATTAACCAGGGTGGCTGGTATTGGTATGCCAGTGATATCAAAGTGCCGACCTTATGGGACGCGGCGGCCAAAGCCGGGTTGAGCACTGCAAATGTGCACTGGCCGGTCAGTGTAAAGGCCGATGCCGTCAAATGGAACATCCCGCAAATCTGGCGGACGGGCCATGCCGACGATGCAAAACTGGTGAAAGCGTTGGCGACGCCCGGGCTGATTGAATCGCTTGAAGCAACGCTTGGCGAATATGCGCCGGGGATCGACGAAAGCATTCAAGGCGACGAGACGCGTGGCCGTTTTGCAGTCGAGCTTATAACGCGTGAAAAGCCGGATTTTGCAACAGTCTACCTGACCGCACTCGACCATGAGCAACATGGCGAAGGGCCAGATACAGCGCAAGCGCATGCCATTCTCAAGCGGATAGACGCAGTTGTCGGCAGGTTGATCGCGGCGCAAATGCAGGCCCATCCATACAGCGTGATAGCGGTTGCATCCGACCACGGATTTTCCAAGGTCGATACCGAGATTAACCTCTATCGCGCGTTCATCGATGCCGGCCTCATCACGCTCGACGATAAGGGCAAGATCAAAAGCTGGGAAGCGTCCCCATGGAATTCGGGTGGCTCATCGGCGATAGTTCTCGCCCGGCCCGATGATGCCGCGCTTAAGGACAAAGTC
>JBGSPK010000071.1:0-2543 GCA_041738665.1 Sphingorhabdus sp.
CCGGTTGAAGGCCGAGCGCCAAAACAATCCGACATTGGACATGGCGAGCTTTGTTGAAGGTGGCGGACTTGATTCAACGCTTGAACAACTCATCAACCGTTATGGGTTGGCCGTATTTGGCGCAGAGCATGGCGTTGCCGTTAGCAAACGCCTGATAGACTCCGAAATCCGCAAACTTCCCGGTGCAATGGGGCTCGATGGGAAATTCAGCGAAAAGGCTTTCCAGGCGTTTGCCCAGCAAATTGGCGTCAGCGAAAAAACCATACGCGATGACATCATGCAGAATTTATTTGCCCAGCAAATCCTGCCATCGGCCGCTAGCGGTCCCATGGCGCCAGATAGCATGGTCCTTCCATATGCTTCTTTAATGCTTGAAAAGCGTTCAGGTCAGGTTGCAGCCCTTCCTTCGACCGCATTTTTCCCAGCAAATCCGCCAAGTGAAGCGGTGCTGGCGAAATATTACAAGGACAACGCCGCAAAGTTCACCATCCCTGAAAAACGTGCCGTCAGCTATGCGATTTTTGACAAGACGATTATCGCTGCGAAAGCCAAGCCGAGTGAAGCGGACATCGTTGCTTATTATAAGGCCAACGCAGCGAAATATGCGTCATCGCAAACACGCAGTATCAGTCAGGTCATTGTGCCTACCGAAGCTGCTGCGAAATCCGTAACTGCTCAGGTCGCAGGCGGAAAATCGCTAGCCGAAGTTGCGAACGCGCTTGGCCTATCTGTAACAAGTGCGACTGGAGTTACCAAAGCGAGTTTGGTCAACAGCGCTTCGCAAGCCGTTGCCGATGCTGTTTTTGCCGCATCTCAAGATGCTATTGCCAAGCCTGCTCGCGGTAAATTGGGTTGGGCGGTCGTACGCGTTGATGCGGTCAACCAGGTTGCGGCCAAAACGCTTCCCGCAGCACGAACCGAAATTGAAGCTGAGTTGCTCAAAACGCGTGGCGAAGAAATGCTGGTCGAAATGACCGCTGAAATTGAGGATGCCTTCGCCGATGGTGCGACAATCGCAGACGTCGCAAAGCAGAATGGTTTGAAAGTCGAAACGTCGCCGAAACTTCTCGCCAATGGGCAAAATACGGCGAACCCGGCATATAAGCCCATCCCCGAAATGCAGGTAATCCTTCCCGCAGCATTCCAACTGGAAACCGGCGGTGAAGCCCAATTGGTCGAACTCGTTCCCGGTGAGAAATTCGCTTTGGTCGCGGTTGCCGACTTTGATGAAGCCGCGCCGCCGCCGCTCGCTGCCGTGCGACCCATCGTCCAACAGCAATGGGCGCTTACCGAGGGCGCAAAGGGTGCACGTGCCGCTGCCGATCGGATTCGCAAGGCCGTCGACGGTGGCCAGACGCTGCAAGCTGCGTTGGCCGCAGCCAATGTGCAGGGCGCACAGATAGAAACAATCAACGGAACGCGTGCTGACCTGTCAAAAGAAGGCCAGCCGATATCACCCCCACTGTCGCTGATGTTCGCAATGAAAAAGGGTACCGCAAAGATGCTACAGGGCGGTGGTGACCGTGGCTGGTATGTCGTTTACCTTACCGAAGTCGTAAAAGGCGATGCCAGTGGCAATGCCGATATGCTGAAAAGCCGCAAGCTTGAGCTTTCAGGAATGTTGCAGCAGGAATATGCCGCACAGCTGATTGCCTCGGCCGCCAAAGATGTCGGCGTGGAAAAGAACGAAGGCGGGATCAAGGAGCTTCGCACTCGCCTGACCAACCGTGACGGTAACTAAGCCCGTTCTGATTTGGCGCAAGCGCATTGCCGATACCGAAACGCCGGTGTCGGCGGCGCTCAAGCTGTTTCAGGCGGAGCGCGGGGATTTCATCCTTGAATCGGTTGAAGGTGGCGAAACGCGCGGTCGGCATAGCCTGATCGGGATAGCGCCAGATTTGCTATTTCGCGCGGCTGGCGACAAGGCGGAGGTCAATCGGCACTGGCTGACCGACCGCGAGGCATTCGAGCCCGAGGCCTTACCCACGTTGGAAGCTCTTCGCGCATTGGTGACATCATGCCGGATGGATGTACCGGACGAACTGCCGCCTGCTTTGGCCTGTCTGGTCGGCTATTTTGGTTACGAAACCATCGGGCTGGTGGAAAAATTGCCGCGGGCACCACAATCGGCGCTCGCATTGCCCGACATGCTGTTCGTGCGGCCGACGGTCATTTTGGTGTTCGACCGGCTCAAGGATGAAATGTTTCTCGTCGCCCCGGTCTGGAGCGGTGCGGAAGACGAGCGCGGCGTAGCACTGGCCAATGAAAGGCTCGACGAAACCGAACGGCTGTTGGACAAGTCTGTGGATAAAGCGGTGGGTATCCAAATGGCGAGCGCTGAAACCATTCAGCTCAACTCGGTCCTTCCGCCGGAACGCTATCGCCAAATGGTCCTGCGCGCCAAAGACTATATTGCCGCAGGTGACATCTTTCAGGTCGTTCTTGCTCAGCGCTTCACCACATCCTTTGCGTTACCGCCGGTCGACCTTTACCGCGCGCTTCGCCGTATCAACCCTTCGCCTTTCCTCTATTTCCTCGACCTT
>JBGSPK010000099.1:0-3147 GCA_041738665.1 Sphingorhabdus sp.
CCTTTGTCCGCCGTCGCCGCGCGCCTAGCAGGGCTTTTGCTGCGTTGCAAGATAGCTATGCGACAAACTCTGCTATCTCTGCATCCTCTGCGTGAACCAGCAGCTTTTCAATTTCACGCAGAGGACGCAAAGTGCGCAGAGAAGAGGAGAAATTATGGGTGGAATGATTCGTATGACAATGGCCGACGGCGCCGGAATCGCCGTCTACCATGCCGTGCCGGAAGGCGAACGGCGCGGCGGCCTCGTTCTCATTCAGGAAATCTTTGGCGTTACCGATCATATTCGCGAACTGTGCGACGAATATGCGGCGGACGGATATGAGGTTCTGTCGCCGTCGATATTCGACCGCGAACACCCTGGCTTCGAAGCGGAATATACAGGTTCCGATTACAACCGAGCCGTCGAACTTGCGCGCGAACTGCATCCTTTTGTCGATTCATTGAAGGATGCGCAGACCTGCATCGACGCGCTGAAGGGCAAAGGCCCGGTCTTCATCACCGGCTATTGCTATGGCGGCTCGGTCGCGTGGGCGATGGCAGGCATTAGCGACGACCTGGCAGCGGCATCCTGCTATTATGGCAGCCTGATCCCCACAATCTACGCCGATAAACCGCCGAAATGCCCGACAATTGCCCATTTCGGTCGATATGACCAAGGCATCCCTCTGGAAGGCGTGGAAGCTTTAATCGCCAAGGGGCACCCGATGGCGGAGATTTTCGTTTATGATGCCAACCACGGCTTCAATTCCGACCGGCGCAAGGATTATCACGAGCCAAGTTCCGAGCTGGCGCTAGAGCGGACGCTGAAGTTGTTCAGGGCGTGCGGTGGCTAAACTGCTTTGAAAGCAAGTTTCGGGACGCAGGCGATTGGGGCGGCCGTTATTCAGGTGTCCTATCAACAAGGAGCCGGAATATGAGCTATCGAGTAACTGGGTTGGACCGCGAGCCGTTTGCGGGGCTATTTGAAATGGATGATGCTGTGTTGGCCGAGCAAGGTGCGGTGCGTGTGACCGCCAGTGCCGACAAGGGCTGGCCATGCCGGATTAGCCTTGAGGATGCCAAGGCGGGCGAGGAGCTGATTCTGCTCAACCATGTCAGCCATGATGTGGCCACGCCCTATCGGTCAGCTTATGCGATATATCTGCGCAGCGGTGCCAACCAAAAGGCCGAATATGTCGATGAGACTCCGCCGGTGTTCGAAGGCCGCCCGATGGCGTTTCGCGCGTTCGATGCAAGCGGCATGCTAAGAAATGCTGCGCTTGCTTTGCCCGGCCAGGCCGATACCAAAATCCGTGAACTATTCGCGAGCGACGAAATCGCCTATATCCATGCCCACAACGCCGCGCATGGTTGCTTTTCGGCCAAAGTGGAGCGTGCGTGATGCTGGAGATGAAAGTGGACCGACACAGCGCCGTCGATAGCGATTGGGCCTTCGATGCCTTTGACCGGCGCGACCGGTCGCTTGACGGGCAATTCGTCGGTGCGGTCAAAACCACTGGTATTTACTGCAAGTCAAGCTGTCCGGCGCGGCGGCCTTTGCGGGAGAATGTGGAGTTTTTCTGGACCGCAGCCGAAGCAATCGCGGCAGGTTATCGTTCGTGCATGCGGTGCAAGCCGGACGAGGTTGGGCGTGATCGTGAAGCTGTATCGGCGGCACTTAAAATGATTGAAGAGGCGGACGAAGGACTGTCGCTCGAAGAGCTGGCGGCGGCAGTAGATTATGCGCCGCACCATTTTCACCGGCTGTTCAAGCGCGATATTGGCGTTACCCCAGCGGCCTATGCCCGATCGGTTCGGGCAAAGCGGGCGGCAACAGCGCTTGACGGCGACGGCAATGTGACCGACGCAATTTATGAAGCGGGCTATTCGGGACCAAGCCGCTTTTACGCCAATACAAAAGGATATTTGGGCATGACGCCATCTGCGTGGAAAAATGGCGGGGCCGGGGTTACGATCCGCTGGGCGTTGGTGGATACCGTGCTTGGCAAGATGTTGCTGGCTGCAACAGACAAAGGCATTTGTCGCCTGTCATTCGATGAAGATGAAAGCGCACTGGCGCAGCGCTTTCCCAAAGCCGCGATTGTCGCTGGCGGCGCAGTGTTGGAAGAACTGGTCAAGGGTGCGATTGCCGCTATCGAGCACCCTGCGCAAATGCCCGACCTGCCGCTTGATATCGCGGGCACGGCATTCCAGCAGGCGATCTGGAATGAGCTTCGTCGCATTCCCGCCGGCGAGACCCGAACTTATGCCGATATTGCTGCAGCTGTCGGTAAGCCCAAGGCGGTGCGTGCGGCGGGCAGCGCCAATGGTGCGAACAATGTCGCGGTGTTCATTCCATGTCACCGGGTTATCCGCACAGACGGCGGGCTTGGTGGCTATGCCTATGGCGTCGAGCGCAAGGAAAAATTGCTGAACGCTGAGAGGAAAAGCGCATGAACGATAAGGTTAAGGCATTTGGCGATTTGCACGTCGCGGGCGATCCGCTGATCCTCTATAATATCTGGGATGCGGGCAGCGCGAAGGCGGTTAGCGAAGCGGGCGCGAAGGCGATTGCTACTGGAAGCTGGGGTGTTGCCTGTTCGCTTGGCTATAAGGATGGCGAGACCCTGCCGCTCAACGCAGCGCTCGAAAATCTCGACCGCATATTGTCGGTCACCGATCTGCCGGTAACCATCGACATGGAGGCAGGCTATGGTACCGATCCCGCGGCGGTTGGGTTGTCAGTTGCCCGGGCAGCCGCAGCTGGAGCGGTTGGCATTAATATCGAGGACGAGGACCCTGCTACGCGGCAGTTGTTCGAAACCGCCGACGCTGCGGCGCGAATTAAGGCTGCCGCCGCATCCGGGATGTGGGTCAACGCCCGCGCCGATCTTTTTATCGTTACGCCAAAAAAGCAGCATGATGCTGCGCTGGTCGATGCGGTTATTGAACGGGCGAAAGCTTACGCCGATGCGGGGGCCAACAGCCTGTTTGTGCCATTCGTATATGATGCCGCTCTCATCGGGCAACTGTGCGAAAAATCGCCTTTGCCCGTGAACATATTAGTTGGTGAAGGCATTCCGGATATAAAAACGCTTGCCGGTTTGGGTGTCGCGCGGATCAGTCATGGGCACGGCCCTTGGGCAGCGGCGATGGACTGGCTGGGGAC
>JBGSPK010000109.1:0-3999 GCA_041738665.1 Sphingorhabdus sp.
ACGCCGGTGAAGCGCTATCTGGCGAGCGACATCAACCTGCTCGACGACAAGGGCAAATCGCTGTCAAAGGCGGTGCCACTCGCCGCCGGATCGCAAATCACCATCTGGCGCGGGCTGGGCGGGGTTGACCGGCATTGCTCAATCGGCTGGCAAAATGGCCTGTTCGGCGGAGCGACCGGCGAAGGTCATTATCGCTGGATCTGCCTTGAAGACCGCGACGATGATGGCAGATATGACAATGCCTGGCGGTCGAAGAGCGGGAATATGGGGCTCAGCTATTCGCGGCTCGACATGCCGTTGAGCCCGCAAATCGGCTGGACAGACAGCGCGCCGCCACCCGTGGCCGGTGCCAAAAATGGCGGCCCGCTCGACAGCTATCCTGCGTCGCGCAAGATCGAGGTTTCAGGCATGTCGGGCAAATCGGTTCAATTATGGTATTGGGGGGCCGGCATCGGCAGGCGCAAGGAAAACCGCATCGAACTGCCACTCGACAAAACGGGCAGCGCGAATTTGGGCGGGGTCACCATCACGCTGACCCCGGCCGGCAAAGGTAAAGCCAATCTGGTGGCAAGCGGCGCGTTCACGCCGCAGGACGTCACGCCGGTCTGCGAAGGCGCGAGCTACAAAATCGGCGAGTTCAACTCACAGGTGTCGTTTACCTTTCCCAATTGGTGAGCCTGTGGGGGATAAGCAGCGGCATCAGACCGAACGCCATCTGCCCCGCCAGACCGATTGGCCCCGGCATCGTGAAAACACCCCTCAACCAGTCCGCTGGCGACTGGCCAAACAGCGCATAGGCTAATAACGGCTCCGCGATGAACAGCAGCATTAACGCCAACGCGCCCATCGCCGCGCGCGCACCCATCGTCACAAGGCCGTACCGCCTGACCAGCCAGCCCGCCGCGAACCAGCTGGCGGTCAGCATGATGGGCTGCTCAATCAGGACCGCAGCGGTTTCCCCTGTCGCCGGGACCAGCCACAACACACGGATCGTCCCAAGCACGAACCCCAGCGCAAAGATCAAAGCGAAATAGATCGCGCCTGCGTTGATCGGGTGGGAATAAGTTGCGCGCATAGCTGCACCTTATCCCATCACACCTGTTCAGGGAACGCTGACCATTACCTTCAAAAACGCCGCCGGGATTTCGGTCCGCGCCGGATCGCCACTGACATTTTCCTGTTCGAACAAAGCGACCAGTTCGCCATATAGAGCATCCGCGCGGCCGTCTTTTTCGGCGGCCTCGAACGCGTTCATTGTCGGGCCGTAATAAGTACGGAACAGGTCGACGAAGGCCTTCGGCGCGCCGTCGAAGCGGAAGGTGTACAGCTCGCGGGTTGCGGACAGGTTGCCTTCGGGCACGCCTGCGGCGGCAAAGCGCGCGCGCACCTCGTCTTCCTTGCCCCACAGCACCGGACTAACAAAGCCTTCGGGCGGGAGCGGCGCATAAGCTGCGCTGACCTTCAGCACCTGCGCGATCAGGGTCGGGTCACCGGGAATCCAGTTGCCCATGACAATCCGTCCGCCGGGCTTTGCCACGCGCACCATTTCGGCAGCAACGTCGTAGGGGCGCGGCGCAAACATCGCGCCGAAAATGCTGACCACCAGATCAAAGCTGTCATCGGCAAGATCGGTGAGCGCCGAGGCGTCGCCTTCCTGAAACGTGATGTTGCCAAGCCCGAGTTCGGCGGCGCGGGCGGTACCTGCGGCAACCAGATTGCTGGCGATATCGACGCCCATTACATCGGCTCCTGCCTGCGCGGACGGAATCGCGGTCGTGCCATCGCCGCAGCCCAGATCGAGCACGCGCATGTCGGGACCAACGCCGACGCTTTCGACCAACGCCGCACCGCTGTCGCGCATGCACGCCGCCAACCGGGTGAAATCACCCTTTTCCCACAGGGCCTTGTTCGGATTCATATCTCGCTCTCCTCTGGAGCGACCCGGCAATAGCTTAACGCAGAAATATTAAGGCACAAAGCGCTTTGGTCATCGCCGTCACATCAGCCTCCGGTCAAACCCTCATCGTTTGACGCAGATCAAGGAAAGTCGTCACCCGGGCGATTATTCTGGCTCCACTTCAAATAAAGGAGCCCATCATGGACATGTTTCAAATTCCCTTCGTCGCTCTGTTCGCCGGTATGGTCCTCGCCTTCGCCGCAGTCCTGATTTTTGGAACAATTGCCGACGCGCGGATGGATTGAGCTATGGCAATTGCCCGATGATCGCCTTCAGCGCCGGCAGGCGTCGGTGTTGCCCTGTTCGACGCCAAGCCGCGACATAGAAGATCGCGCGGTGCTGATCATAATACCCGTCGACTCGCATTTTCTTAGCTGAAAGCGGACTTTGCGTGCCTTGAAGTCGAGACTGACTCGGCGGAATGTTTCCATCAGATCGGTGCCGAGCAGCATTGCCGGTTCCTTTGCCAGGCCGAAAACCTCAAATGGCGGCACATCGGCGAAAGCGATCGGAACATTGCGCAGGATAACCCGCCCCAGCCGGATTTCGCCGACATGGGCCAGGTCGAGTTCGGCGGTGACGCCGGTCACGCCGGTAACCTCAATTTTTTCCACCTTGCCTCCACGCCGCAGAATCTGTTCGCGCAGCACCGAATTGCCAATGGTGATTTCGGTACCCGTGTCGACAACGGCGTTGACTGTACGGCCATTTGCCTTCGCTTGAGTCAGGATCAACTGCCCGCGCCGCCGCCGTGCCGTGACAACAATCTCCCCATCCAAGCGTATTGGGGGCTTGCTTGCATCCTCTACGGTGATCAGGCGCTTTTCGAAATCGAGCATCAACCTTTCTTCGGCCAGCGCATCGATACCCAGCATTCCATCGCCGCCCATATCGTGTTCCTGCAGCACCGGAAGTTCAAGATTGGCGACACGAACCGGCCCAAGCCCAAGTTCGTCGACCAGCACGCGTGGGACAATGCTGCTGCCGGTCATTCCATTGAGCGTGACCTGCGACCCGACCGGCAGTTGCAATGCGCGGGCAACCCGTGCGCCGATGACAGAACTGTCCGCGCCGCTATCGACAACGAAGCGGTAAGGACCGCTGCCGTTGACCTGAACTGCGATGGTCATCCGGCTTCGTACTTTGCGCGCGTTTATGTCCTCGCCACCGATAGCCAGCGTATCATCGATCACCGCAGGCGGCAGCACGGGCATTGGCGTAGGTGGAACCTCGACAGCTTTGGGCAATTTCTCACCCCGCCGCGCTTCATCCGCCTGCGCCGTCCCTGCAAGCGACACCAGCATGCCAATGGCCATCAAAATATATCCAAATCGGCCGCGATATCTCATCGGTCCACTTTAGCGGCTGTCCTGTTCATTCGCTAGCAATCCCTGTTGATTGAAAAATCGCGCCATTATTTTTGATTCAGCGCAATGATTATCCGATTTATCGGCCTATGCTCGTCGCCAGCACCACAACAAAAGGGAATATGATGTCACACACACCACATGAGTTGCACGATGAATTTCCCGCGGCAACCGCGCAAATCCATGCATTGAAAGCCAGCGATCCGAGGTTTGCCGCGCTTGCTGATCGCTATCATGTTTTGAATCGCGAAATCCACCGGATCGATAGCGGTATTGAGGCCGCATCGGATGACCGGACAGAGGAATTGAAGAAAGAACGGCTCGCGCTGCTGGACGAAGTTACGACGGCGCTTGCCGCCCAAGATGCAGCGACATGAGCGACCTTGCTGCTGTCCGGGATAAACTCGCCGCCCGGCTGGCCGAACTCGAACGCCGTGCAACGCGCATTGAGACCGAGCTGACCGAGCCCATGAGTGCCGACTCTGGGGAGCAAGCCACCGAGATGGAGGATGATGCCGCGCTCGCCACCGAAGACGACATGGTGATGGCGGAGATTGGATCAGTCCGCGCCGCTATTGGCCGGATAGACGCTGGCCATTATGGCAAATGCCTGTCTTGTGGCGAGGAAATTGCGGCCGCCCGGCTGGCCGCCATGCCAGAGGCGACGCTCTGCAC
>JBGSPK010000102.1:0-3949 GCA_041738665.1 Sphingorhabdus sp.
ACCAGCAGCTTTTTCGGCATTTCGGGCGGCACCATCGCGTGCCGATAGGTCCAGATGCGCTTTCCGTCAGCAGGTGCAAACGGCAAATCGCGCGCGCGTGCGCCGGTGGCGAGGATGATGTTCTTGGCGGTCAGCTCTTCGGACTTGCCGTCCTTGGTGACGGTCAGCTTGTTCGCGGCGGTCAGCTTGCCGTCGCCCATATGGACGGTGATCTTGTTCTTCTTCATCAGATGCGTGACGCCCTGATTGAGCTGCTTGGCCACGCCGCGAGAGCGTTTCACCACCGCGTCGATATCCGCGCTGATATTGGCCGCAGTCAGTCCGTAATCGCCCGCATGCTGCATGTAATGATAGATTTCCGCGGAGCGCAGCAACGCCTTGGTCGGGATGCACCCCCAGTTGAGGCAGATGCCGCCGAGATTCTCCCGCTCGACAATGGCGGTTTTTAGCCCGAGTTGGGCGGCGCGGATGGCTGCTACATAGCCACCGGGGCCGGAGCCAAGGACGATTAGGTCGTACTGACTGTCCATAATTAAACCTTTGAGAAAAGAGCTGTTATCGCGGCACCGGCTGTCAATGCGCTACCTACCGATGCCGCATGCACCCAAATGTTCCGCGAACGATCTTGGCTATCATATCGTGTGTCGATCTCAACTTCGTCGGATGATATAAACCTTACCTTCCCTGGAGCATCGGTGATCACAGTACCTCGAATTGTCTCACCGGATTCTATAAATTCGAACCGGAATACCGCAGCAATTTCGCGTCCGTCTTCGCCAATTCTGTCACATGCTACTTCTGTCCAACGAGCTCTTGAATGATCCTCTAATGCCACTTCGAAGCTATCGTCATCGCCATTATCTACTTCTATTTCCAACGAAAAATTTCGCAATTTTGTTTTCGAAACGTTGGTCATTTCGAAACCGATTTGATAGATTTTGTCGATCGGCTCGTCATCCCAAAGAATTTTTACCGCACGGTGCGGGGCTATTAAAGTAGGTGGATTTCTGTCAAAAACTTTGACTGAAATTGTTCGATCTCGTTTTGCAAGGTATCTCGCTAAAACAGGACCGATTAGCGCCCCAATTAAAACTCCTAAAAGCCCAGTGGCGGCAGGAATCCATACGGCGGGGGAGATGTTCAAGCCACCAGCCCCAAAGGCTTTTCCACCAGTTCCTTGAACACTTTCATCAGCATCGCGCCGTCTGCTCCGTCGATTGCGCGGTGGTCGAATGACCCCGTGGCAGACATCACCGTGGCGATGGCGAGGGCGTCATCGACGATATAGGGCCGCTTTTCACCTGCGCCGATCGCCAGGATCATGCCCTGCGGCGGGTTGATGACGGCGTCGAACTGCTTGATGCCCATCATGCCCATGTTGGAGATCGACGCGGTGCCGCCCTGATATTCATGGGGTTGCAATTTGCCTTCCTTCGCCCTGCCCGCAAGCTCGCCGATTTCGGTCGAGATTTTTGACAGCGACTTGTTCGCGGCGTCGGTAACGATGGGGGTAATCAGGCCGGTGGGCACCGATACAGCGACGCTGATGTCGGCGCGTGAATATTGCAGCATATTGTCGCCGGCAAAGCTGACATTGCATTTGGGCACCTGAATGAGCGCGAGGCCTAACGCCTTGATCAGCATGTCGTTGACCGAGAGCTTGACGCCGCGCGCCTCTAGCGACGCGTTGAGTTCTCCGCGCAGCTTAAGCAGCGCGTCGAGGCGGACATCGACGGTTAGGTAGATATGCGGAACGGTCTGCTTGGATTCAGTCAGGCGGCGCGCAATGGTTTTGCGCATGTTGGAAAGCTTAACGAGTTCGTGCGGGATGTCGGTATCGATGGCCGCGACGGGGGCGGGGGTTGGTGTTGTTGGGGCGGCTGTGGCGACGGGAGCGGGCGTAGCACCTGCCTTCGCGCCTTCCACGTCAGCCTTCACAATTCGCCCATTGGGACCGGTGCCGGTAAGTCCCGCCAGATCAATGCCCTTGTCCGCCGCAATGCGTTTAGCCAGCGGGCTGGCGATGATGCGGTCGCCGGAAGCTTTCGCAGGCGGCGGCACTTCCATTTTCCGTTCGCCTCGAGCATCGTCGAGAGGCCAATCGGTTTGCGCTGTCTTTACGGGTGTCTCGACTGCGCTCGACACGAACGGTTCTTTTTTCGGCGCAGGTGCTGCTGCATCATCCTCGCCCGCAATCACCGCGATCACAGTGCCGACCTTCACTCCATCGGTGCCTTCTGCAACCAGAAGCTCGGTAATGACGCCCTCGTCAATCGCTTCGAATTCCATCGTTGCCTTGTCGGTCTCGATCTCGGCGAGCAAATCGCCCGATGAAACGCTATCGCCAACCTTGACCAGCCATTTGGCCAGCGTCCCCTCCTCCATCGTCGGCGAAAGCGCGGGCATTTTGAGTTCGATGGACATCCTAAGGCCTTTTCCGGGTCGTTATTTGGATTTCGGAATAACCATGCGTGCCGCAGCGTCAAGCGGCTTAAGGTTGCCAAGCATTCAAATTTCGCGCAGGCTATACGAATTCATAAAGGCTGGGGGCACAAGACCATGCCGGGGGGAGCGCATGCGGACATATCTGGTGGTCATCGACGAAACCGATGAAGCGCGCACGGCGCTGCGCTTTGCCTCGCGCCGTGCGTCCAAAACCGGCGGCGCGGTCCATATCCTCGCTTTGGTCGAACAGGCCGATTTTGTCGCCTGGGGCGGCGTTCAGGCGACGATGGAGGAAGAGGCACGTGTGCGGGCCGAACAGCTTGTCACCGCTGCAGCCGGGTCGATTTTCGAGGAAATGGGCGTGCGTCCCGCAATTACCGTGAAGCCCGGCGAGGCCATCGATGTCGTCAAGGCGATGCTGGAGGAACATCCGGAGATTGCGGCACTGGTACTGGGTGCAGCGGCCCAAGGCGCGCCGGGGCCGTTGATTGCGCACTTTACCGGCATAAATGCGGGGACATTGCCTTGCCCGGTCATGGTTATTCCGGGGTCGATTAGCGACGAAAATCTGGATGCGCTGAGCTAGCGCTTCTTGCCCTGATGCCGGATATTCTTAGGACGTCCGCGTTTGCCTACGTCGAAATTCCCGGCCTTGCCCTTGTGTTTGAAGCGATCCGGCGCGTAGCTCCCGCCTTCGGGCAGTTCAAACCGCAGCGCGCCCGAAACCGGATTAGCTTCCGCCAAGCGCAATTCGAGCCGCATTCCGGGGCGATATTCCTGCCGAGTCTTTTCGCCGATCAACGTCTGGCTGGCCTCATCATAATGGAAATAGTCCTTGCCCAGAGTTGAGACCGGTACCAAACCGTCACCACCAATACCCTCTACTGTCGCGAAAAACCCGAAATTCTGTACGCCGGTAATGCGCGCTTGCACCAACTCACCGACCTGCGCCGACAAAAACGCCGCGATGTAGCGGTCGGTGGTTTCGCGCTCGGCCTCCATCGCGCGGCGTTCGGTGCGGCTGATACCTTCGGAGGTGGCCGCAAGCCTAGCAGTCGCTGCTTCGGTCAGGCCGGTGGTTGGCTCCACATCCTTGAGCTTGGGTTTCGGCATTTCGAGGCCGTATGAACTGACCAGTGCCCGATGAACGATAAGGTCGGCATAACGGCGGATGGGCGACGTGAAATGCGCGTAGCTGCCCAAAGATAACCCGAAATGGCCGACATTGGTCGGGCCGTAATAAGCCTGAGTCTGGCTTCGAAGAACCGCTTCCATTATTTGCGGGCGGATTTCCTCGTCGATGATCTTTTCTAGGATGGCGTTGAAGGTTTCGGGCTTAACGACCTGACCCAACGCGAAATCGATGTCGAAGGTCTTGAGATAATCCTTCAGCGCGACCAATTTCTCGCGGCTCGGCGGTTCGTGTGCGCGATAAATCAGCGACGATTTCTTCGCCTCAAGTGCCTTGGCCGCGGCGACGTTGGCGGCGATCATGAAATCCTCA
>JBGSPK010000203.1:0-4869 GCA_041738665.1 Sphingorhabdus sp.
AGTTGTCACATTCGAGAATGGTTCAAGAAGGAGAAAATCCCGTGAAGAAGACAATAATGGCTTTGGCCGCATCTACTTTACTTTTGCCAACCACTGCCGTGGTTGCCGCCGACCAGTTTTCGGTCACGACCGCAACAACTGGATATAAGGAAGATGTGTCGTACCAGAACCGCAATCGCAAATATCGCGAATGGCGCGGCAAGGATGGTCGCACTTATTGTCGCCGCAAAGACGGTACTACCGGTCTGGTGATCGGGGCAGCTGCAGGCGCGCTTGCCGGCCGTGCAATTGACACCCGCGGCGACCGGGCTACCGGTACGATTATCGGTGCCGCAGGTGGCGCATTGCTTGGTCGCGAAATCGAAAAGGGCCGTCGCTGCAGATAATATGTGAGATTGAACCGGGATTCCCCCTCCCCTTTTGCCCGGTTCATGACGTTGCGGCATCGTCAGAAATGGCGGTGCCGCTTTTTCTTGTGCCTCAGCCGACCAGACCGCATAAGCCTTCAGCTTCACCGGGAGGAAGAAAATGAGCAGCGGACCTTTCTTAATGACAGAGCGACTGATACTGCGCCCGCCATCTGCTGAAGATTTCGACGGTTGGGCCGCCTTTGCGTCTGATTCTGAAACGATGCGCCATTTGGGCGGGACCAAAGGTCGGTCGGAAGCCTGGCGCATGTTGTGCATGATGGTCGGTGCCTGGCAGGTACGCGGCTATGCGATGTTCTCGATGATCCTGCGCGACACCGGGCAATGGGTCGGCCGCACCGGGCCATGGATGCCCGAAGGCTGGCCCGGCACCGAAGTAGGCTGGGGTGTTGCGCGCGAATATGCCGGAAAGGGTTTCGCGCACGAAGCTGCCGTCGCAAGCATAGATTATGCATTCGATGTATTGGGCTGGGATAATGTGATCCACACTATCGATCCTGCGAATACAGCGTCAGTTGCGCTGGCCGAACGACTTGGTTCCTATGATCAGGGGCCAACGCGCCTGCCTGACCCGTTCGAGCATATCCAAGTCCACGTGTGGGGTCAGACCAAGTCGGAATGGGCCGCCGCAAAAACGGCCCATTCCTGATCGGATCAATGGAATAATCAGAGAGGGCGGTCGCCGAATTGCACGAAATCAACCTCGCCATTGGTTGCCCCGCAGGTGAAGCTGTCGTCCTCGCCACCCGACAGGCTGCCTTCAACCTGCCAGCGTGCGCCATCGCGCGTGACAGACCGAATTTCATCGACGCGCGCATTGTCGCGTTCAACCGCTGACGTGCAGGCCTCGACCGCGCTGCCGACGTCATTATTTCGGTCGTCACGGGTCCTGCTGGGTTCGCTGTCGGGATAGCGCTCGGTGGGGTAGCGGTCGGCACCACGATTGCGCTGGCTATTTTTGCTCGCTGCATCGGCGACAATGGCAATCCCGGCAAGTATCGCGATGCCAGCCAAGATATCCCCACCATCGACGCGGTCACGGTGACGATACCGGTGGCGGCCGCCCCATCCATTATACTCGCCTGCTGATTGTAAAACCGAATGCCCGCGGTCAAGCGAAACCGCCGCCATTGCGGGCGTGACCGACGTTGCCAATATGGCAGCTGAACCGATGGCCAGCGTGAAGTTGCGAAAATTCCCCATGTTTGCCTCCCTTTGTGAAGCATAAGCTCCATTTGACGGTAGATAAAAGGTTCAGCCTGTCGCCAGGCTGAACCAGTTTGTCTCAATTATAAGCTAACGCTTAGCGCCACTGATCGAGTCCGCTATAGTCGATGTCAATCACCCGGCCGCGCTCGACATAGCAAGTAAAGCGTCCCTTGTCGTAACCACGGGCATAACCACCATTTCCATAGCGGTCATTCCGCTCATAACGATCATCGCGGTCGTAACGATTGTAGCCACGGTCCTGTCCACGCCAGCCGTCCTGGACGACAAGCTTGCCACTCACTTTGTACCCATAACGTGTGCGGTCAATCTTGCGGATTTCCGTAACGTCGGAGCGTGCATAACGGTTCGCCCGTGTTTCGACGGCGTTGACGCATTTATTGACAGCGGCGCGACCACCACCATTATTGTTATAACCATAACCACTGCGGCCATAATCATAGCCATCGCGATTGTAGTTGCGATCATCGTAACGGCCATCATTGTAACGTCCGTCGCGATCATTATCCGCCGAGGCAATAACGGCGGCAAGGCCACCGAGGATTACCGCGCCGGCAATCACTTCACCTGCGCTGATATTGTCACGGTCATAGCGGTCACGTGCCTGAGCAGGCGCTGCGACACTAACCAAAGCTGCAGCAGCAGCTCCGGCGCCAAGCAAGCTTTTGGTCAAAATCTTCATCGTCGTATCTCCTTTGCCGCGGCGGGGTGTTTCCCGTGCTGGCAAAGATGAATTAGGTGATTCGTTTTGACCGGATGCTGAATTGAGTTGTCAGCATCCGTTCATGTAAATGGCACTTTTTATGAACGACTATTCTGCCGTCAATTCCAGCTCGGTCCATTTCGCCAGAAAAGCATAAATGTCCGAATATTCATCAATCAGCTTATCGGTGGGCTTTCCAGAGCCGTGTCCTGCACGGCTCTCGATGCGAATGATCTTTGGTTTGTCGCCGGTTTTTGCTGCCTGCAATGCGCTGATATATTTGAAGCTATGCCCCGGCACGACGCGGTCGTCGGTGTCGGCAGTGGAGACGATGACAGCTGGATAATCGACGCCCGATTTGATGTTGTGATAAGGCGAATAGGTCATCTGCATTTTGAAATCGGCCTCCTTGTTCGGGTAGCCATAATCATCGACCCAGTAACGCCCTGCAGTGAAGCGGTCGAAGCGGACCATATCCATCACGCCCACCGCTGCATGTCCAGCCGCGAACAGTTCTGGACGTTGGTTGACTGCGGCGCCGACCAACAGGCCGCCGTTTGAGCGGCCCTCGATGGCGAGCTTGCCCTTGGCCGAAATGCCCTTGGCGATGAGATACTCACCAGCTGCCGCGAAATCATCGAACACATTTTGCTTGTTCATCAGGCGGCCGGCGTCATGCCACGGCTTCCCATATTCGCCGCCGCCGCGCAGATTGGCCATAGCGAAAACCCCGCCTGACTGAATCCAGGCCATCCATGCCGGTTTAAAAATCGGCGTCTGCGAAATGTTAAAACCGCCATAGCCATAGAGTAACGTCGGCGCACCCTTGCTCATATCCAGTCCCTTTTTGTGGACAATGAACATCGGGATCCGGGTACCGTCCTTCGACGGATAAAAGACCTGTTCGACCGAAAAATCGTCGGGATTGAAGCTCAGTTTTGGCTGGGCAAAAACAGTCGATTTGCCGCTGTTGCTGTCAAAGCGATAGACTGCGCCCGGTTGGTTGAAGCTGGAGAAGCCGTAAAAGGTCTCCGGATCACCCGGTGTGCCCGAAAAGCCGCTAGCCGTACCAATCGCATTTAGCGCGATTTCCTGCGCTGGCCCGCCAGCCAAATTGGTCATCAAGGCCATCGATTTCGCGTCCTTGATGTAAGACAGGATCAGTCGCTGGCCCACAATTTGCGCTCGCGACAAGGTCTCAGCGCGTTCGGCAACAACGTCGGTGAACGCATATGCTTCCCCCATGCATACATTCGCTGGGTTCGACTTATCCTCGCATTCTATGCGATTCAGAACCTTGGCATTCAAATCGATTGAAACCACCTTCGACTTCGGCGCATCCTTGTTCGTCACAAACCACAATTTGTTGCCCATGCCCTCAACCAGCTGCCATTCATGCTCAAGCCCCTTCACCAGCGGCGCGGACTTCCATGACGGTTTTTTGCCAAGCGGCATGATGTGCAGTTCATATTTCTCGTCGGTGCCGGACGAAGTGGTAATGAGCGCCCATTTGCCGTCATGCGTCACCTGCGCGCTATGGCCATATTCGGGCTTTTCTGGCGTCGAATAGACGGCTTTATCCTCTGACTGCGGCGTCCCGATTTTGTGATAATATACAGTTTGATTGTAGTTCAGCTGTTGGAATGCAGCCCCTTCCTTAGGCTCGGAAAAGCGCGAATACAGAAAGCCTTCATTTCCCACCCAGCTGATATTCGTGAATTTTGCCCATTTGATTTCATCGGACAGCACTGTGCCTGTTTTTGTATCCAGCACCCTGATCGTACGCCAATCGGACCCTCCGTCCTGAATTGAATAAGCCAGCAGCTTGCCATTTTTGGATGGAACCCAGCTGTCGAGTGCAGTGGCGCCATCTTTCGCCCATTTATTTGGATCGATAAGGATGCGATCATTGCCACCCAAGCCTTTGCGCACATAGAGCACTGACTGATTTTGCAGCCCGTCATTCTTGGTGAAAAAATAATATCCACCTGCCTTTTCGGGCAAGCCAAAGCGTTCATAGTCGAACAGCTTCTTCATCTTTGCGGCGAGAATATCTTTGCCGGGCAGTGTCTCCAGATAGGTGTCCGTCACCGCGTTCTGCGCCTTTACCCAATTTGCCACCGCGGGGTTGACGCGAACATCATCCTCCAGCCAGCGATACGGATCGGCAACCTTCATGCCGAACTGTTCCTCTACGACGTTGACCTTCGTTGTTTCGGGATATTTCATAACCGTGTAGCTGTCTGCAGCCGTTGCAGCAGTATCGTCAGCACCAGCTGTGGTGGGCAGCCCCATCATGACAGCGGCGACCCCCAGCAAAAATTCATTCCGCATCTCATCATTCCCCAGCTCTCAAAACCATTTCCGTATATGCGTAGAGCGTCCTTGGTGCTTAGCCAATATATTCGGTCGGTCGTCCGCAAGAAAATGTCGTTGGTTGGTCGAATGCTCCATCGCCGCAACTTTTTGGGTTGCGGCGGGTTTCGTCTCTTATGCCCCCGGACTTTTCCG
>JBGSPK010000230.1:0-7874 GCA_041738665.1 Sphingorhabdus sp.
AATCCCGTTGCGAAGAGATGTTCTCTTCTTGTTCGACTCAGGGCACGAAAGTCCCTCTTAGCATTTTTTGGACATCGCAGGGTGCAAAATTCGACTTGTCCCCAGCTTATCGACGGAAAAAATCTCCCCGCCGGCAGAATCGCGTTCTGCAGCTTAAAGCACAATCTATGGTGATGCCCCCTACGGCCAACCGCTACCTATAGTGCCTTAATCAGTTTCAGACGCAAGAGGGTAAATGGTAAATTTACTACTCATTTCGTCGCTATTGTGATTCCATTCATCGTACGCATCGGGGTGTTGCAATGCAGCGACGCGTGGACCTGCTAAGCATTTTTTCAGGCGCAAGATGGAAAATCAACGAACAAAAATATTTTCGATTTTGTGCCTGGGTTTATCATCAGCCACAATATCTGGTGTACCGATACGCGGTCGCCGCTTGCCAAAATATGGGGTGCGCGGCATGTTCATTCAACCGCACCAATATTCGGGGGGAGAGCAAATGAATCCGCATTGGAGAATCATTCTGGCAGCGCTGATGCTGGCTTGGGTCGGCACCGCTCATGCCAGCTCCGATGCGACCTGCTATCCCGAATGGAAAGTGAAGCATGGCGAGTATAAGGGGTGCAGCGGCACCGCGCTGCTTAGCCCCGGTAACGATACCCGTATCAACCTGCTGATGTTGCTGCACGATCGTCATGGAGCGGTTGGTCCTGCGGGCAACTATGCCCTTGGTTATGGTGTAGTGAATCGGCGGGGTGAGGCGGAACCGTTCGACTGGACGACCTTTGCCCATGCGCTCGGCCCGTCGCCTGCGGGCGCGGATAATAAGGAGAGGCGACGTTTCCCGTTAGGTACACGCTGCATGAGCAATATCGTCGGCAGCGCCGAATTCATCGACGCGGTCTCCAAGGCGAAGGGACTGACGGCAGATGAGCAGGCGACCCTGACCGCAGTACGCGTTGGGCTTAATCCCCAATGTTCGGACACCAAGGCCGCTTCAATCACCCGCGACGCGCTGGCAGTGGTGAAATCGAAGACAGGTCGTGCTTTTGCTGAATATCTGATTGGCGCAGCCAGCTTTTACGATGGCGATTTTGAGATTGCTCGCCAGACTTTTGTCGATATCGGCAAAGCGAATTCGTCTTGGCTGGCCGAAGCGCGCCTCTTTATGCTGGGGCGCGTCTCGCTCAATCAAGCGACGCTGACTTCGTTCGATGAATATGGCGGGCTTTCCAAAGACCAGTCCGAGCCCGGATTGCTGGACAACGCCTATAATGATTTCCAAGCTTATCTGAAGGCTTATCCCCAAGGCCGCTATGCCGCATCTGCACGCGGGTTGCTGCGGCGTGTGTATTGGCTGGGGCAGGATCAGGGGCGGCTGGCGGGCGAGTATGCGGCCTTGTTCCGACAGCCGGCAACCAAGGGCGGCCCTTTCCCGGATCTGGTGCAAGAAGCGGACATCAAGCTGCTCGATGATTTGAAAAGCTCAGATGGCATCAACGACCCGATGCTCCTTGCCACACTCAACCTGCGTGCGATGCGTCGTCCCGACGATCCGAAAATGGCGGACTATGGTACGCCGCCGATCACGCGCGCGGCGCTCGATGCGCAACGGTCGAAATTTGCAGGGAACGAAGCGCTTTTCGGCTATTTACAGGCGGTCCATGCCTTCTATGTCGCGAATAACGCAGCCGAGGTGCTAAAGCTCATTCCGGCGAGCACTTCTGTTGATAGCAGCTATCTCGGATTCAGCCGCCAGTTGCTGCGTATATTAGCGCTCGATGCCATTGGCAATGTGGTGACGCGGCCTGCGCTGGTTGCTTTGGTCGCCGCTGCCACGAAACCGCATCAGCGCGGCGCTGCTGAACTGGCACTTGCGATGCACGACGAACGCGCCAAGACGGTCGAGAATGTGTTCGCGAACAATTCGGCGATCCGCGATCCTGATGTGCGCGAGATATTGTTACGCTATACTGCAGGGCCTTCGTTGTTGCGGCAACAGGCAGTTAACAAGACGGCGTCCGAGCGCGAACAGCGTGTGGCGCTTTATACCTTGCTGTACAAGCAACTGACGCGCGGTGCCTATGCCGATTTCCTGCGCAATGCGGCGTTGGTGCCTTCCGGTGCCAAACCGCTAAAACTGGACGATTACAGGGCCTCCCGCTACAGTGACCTCTCGCTGTTCGACTGGGCCGGGTCGAAGGAATTTGCCTGCCCGTCGATTCGTTCGGTCGCGACCACGCTCTCTGCCAAGCCCAAAGATGCACGAAGCCTGCTATGCCTTGGCGAATTTGTGCGGCTGAACGGGCTCGATCCCGATTTTTATGGTGTGACCTACGCACTGGACGAATTGCCCAAGCGGGACGAGTTGGGGGGCACGCCCAGCCTGTTCCCTGGGACGCGCTTCTCGCGGCTTGACGCTTATAGGGCTGTCGCTGCGGATGCTGCCGCCGCACCCGAAAATCGCGCTTATGCGCTTTATCGTGCGGTCAATTGCTTTTTTCGGTCGGCAAATAACCAGTGCGATTCGACCGAGGTGACGAAAGCGCAACGCAAGGCCTGGTTTGATCAGTTGAAAGGCCAGTATCCAACGTCAGTCTGGGCCAAGAAGCTGCGTTATTACTGGTAGCCCGTTGATGCGCCTGTGCTGGCTGTTGCCGATGCTGTTGCTGGCATCGTGTCAGCCGAAACAGCCCCGCGTTGATGCAGCGGATTATGATGCCTTCTGGTTATGGGCCGGCGTGAAACCGCAGTCGGTGCTGGATAACGCCCGAACTATCTATATCTTAGAAGCCGAGATCAGGGGCATCGACAATGCGCGCTTTGTACAGCTTCGGCCCGCAACGCCGCGCTTACGACATGCCGAATTGTGGCTGGTCTATCGCGTTGAAACGCTGGCTTGGGATGATGCGATTTATCGGCAAATGAAGAGTGATCTTGCCCGCTGGAAATCGGCTGGAAATCGCGTGGCGGGTGTCCAGATCGATTTCGACGCCGCCACCAAAGGCTTGTCCGGCTATGCCGCATTCTTGCGCAATTTACGCGCCCAATTACCAGTGGATGCCAAGCTTGGGATTACTGGCCTTCTCGACTGGAGCAGTCAGGGCGATAGCGCGGATTTGAACCAGTTGAACGGCGTTGTTGATGAGGTTGTGTTGCAAACCTATCAGGGCAGGCACACGATCAAAGGATATGAAAATTACCTGCAAAGCCTCGGGCGGCTTAAAATGTCGTATAAAATAGGGCTTGTTCAAAATGGCGAATGGAAAGCGCCGTCGTCCTTGGCTCGCGACCCACATTTCCAAGGATATGTGATATTCCTGCTTAACCCGTGAACAGGAACCGGGTCCGCGCATCTCGAATTGCGCGGACCCGGCCTCCTGATGGGGTTATTACCAACACCCAAAGGGAGAGGAGTGTTAGCCCAACAGGAACTTGTTCATTTCAGCCTTACTGATCTTTTTGCTTTTGTCAGCGTCAGCTGCGGCAAAGGCATCCTTCGCCCACTTTTCCTTGGTAGCTGCGTCTGCTTGCTTGGCGGTACCGCCGGCCTCATGCAGCGCCAGCACCCACTTGGCAAATTCCGGCTGATCCAGATCGCCATTCTTGTTGGCGTCATAGGCCGGGAATTCGGCATCGACCAGCTTTGCTACGGTAACCTCTTTCGGCTCCGCTGCTGGAGTTGCTGGTTCTGCGGCCGGTGCAGCTTCGGTCATAGGCGCAGGTTCAGCGAGAGGTGCAGGAGCTGCTTCGCTTGCGGTCGCAGCTTCCGGTGCAGGCTGCGGTGCCATTGGATCGGCTTGCTGTGCCAGCGCAGGGGCTGCGGTGAGGGCCAAAAGGCTGGATGCGGTCAAAATACGTAACATGAGCTATCTCCGTTATCTAAATATTGTGCGGAATATCCGCAGATATGGTTTGATTGGCCGACCTGAAATCATATCGACCTGAACCAATATCAGATGGCTCAACATCTATAATGGAGACAATGTTGCAGCGTTGAACTCAGAAAAATCGCCGGAAGGCTATTCATCCCTCTCGAACGCTCCATTCACCTTCAACATGAAAATTTTATGCGGCAGAATGTTTATACGATATGTCAGATTACTTTATCTACCGATATCCTAGTCTTAATTTGAATTCAGCGGCACAGCTTCTAAACCGACCCAAGGGTGAGTTGATGAAGCTTGAATACCGCGGGTGCACCGTTATGGGCGGTGGCAACATTCTAATTTCGCGGGACAGAGCAATGACCGTCACCATCAAAGCCGCAGACCTCATCGACAGCGTCACCGATGCGCTGCAATATATCAGCTATTTTCACCCAATGGACTATATCCATGCGTTGGGCGAGGCGTATGACGCCGAACAATCGCCTGCCGCCAAGGATGCCATAGCACAGATCCTGACCAATAGCCGGATGTGCGCCGAGGGGCATCGTCCGATTTGTCAGGATACGGGCATCGTCAACGTCTTCGTCAAATGGGGCATGGATTGCCGGTTGGACGACACGTCGCGGTCGATGCAGGATGTGGTAGATGAAGGCGTGCGCCGCGCCTATCTGCATCCCGATAACAAGCTACGTGCTTCGGTACTGGCCGACCCTGCGTTCACACGGCGCAATACCAAGGACAACACGCCGTGCGTCCTGCATGTCGAAATGGTCGCAGGATCGAAGGTGTCGGTCGATGTCGCGGCAAAGGGCGGCGGTAGCGAGAATAAATCGAAGTTCAAGATGATGAATCCGTCGGACAATATCGCCGATTGGGTGGTCGAGATGCTGCCGTTAATGGGCGCTGGCTGGTGTCCGCCCGGGATGCTGGGCATCGGCATTGGCGGGACGGCGGAGCATTGCGTGCTGCTCGCCAAGCAGGCGCTGATGGAACCAATCGACATGGGGCCGTTGAAAGCAAGGGGCCCACAGAACGATATCGAGGCGATGCGTATCGAGATTTTCGACCGCGTGAACGCCCTCGGCATCGGCGCACAAGGCTTAGGCGGGCTATCGACGATTCTCGACGTCAAGATCATGGACGCGCCGTGTCATGCTGCGGGCAAGCCAGTGGCGATGATTCCCAATTGCGCCGCCACCCGCCATGCGCATTTCACGCTCGATGGTTCGGGTCCGGTTTATCTGGACGCGCCGAAGCTTGATGAATGGCCTGATGTGAATTGGCAGCCCGACGCTGCCGCCAAGCGCGTGAACCTCGATACGCTGACTCAAACGGACGTGCAGGGATGGAAGCAGGGTGATCGTTTACTGCTGAACGGAAAAATGCTGACCGGTCGTGACGCCGCGCACAAGCGTATCGCCGACATGCTGGCGGCAGGCGAAGAACTGCCCGTCAGCTTCAAAGGCCGGGTGATCTATTATGTCGGCCCAGTCGATCCCGTTGGCGAGGAAGTTGTTGGTCCAGCCGGCCCCACTACCGCGACGCGCATGGACAAGTTCATGGACATGATGCTCGATCAGGGCCTGATGGCCTGCGTCGGTAAGGCCGAACGAGGCGCCGCCGCCACGCAGAGCATCGCCAAGCACAAAAGCGCCTATCTGATGGCAGTTGGTGGTGCAGCCTATCTTGTTGCGCGGGCGATCAAGGGCAGCAAGGTCGTAGGGTTTGCCGACCTAGGCATGGAAGCGATTTATGAGTTTGAGGTGCAGGATTTCCCGGTGACGGTCGCGGTCGATAGCGATGGAGCAAACGTGCACCAGTTGGCACCGGCATTGTGGCAGAAGAAAATCGCAGAGGAGCGCCTGTTGGCCGTTACATGAGCAAGCCCGGGAGCATCCGCCACTTCCTCTCCCGCCTTGGTCCCGGGCTGGTTACAGGTGCAGCGGATGATGATCCCTCGGGTATCGGAACGCACAGCCAGGTTGGCGCGCAGTTTGGTTATGGGTTGAGTTGGACCTTCCTTTTCAGTTTTCCTTTGATGGTGGCCATTCAGGAAGTCGCGGCGGAAATTGGCCGCGTCACCGGCGCTGGCATCGCGCGCAATTTGCGGCGTCACTATCCACGACCCTTGCTAATCCTGATGGTCGGTCTTCTTCTGGTTGCCAATATCGTCAATCTGGGTGCCGATCTCGCGGCGATGGGTGCTGCGGTCGGGCTGCTGATCGGCGGGCCGTTGGGGTTGTATACATTGCTGTTCGGCGTGCTTTGCGTCGTAATCGAGGTCTGGCTTTCCTACGAGCGGTATTCGTCGATCCTCAAATGGGCGACGCTCTCGCTTTTCGCTTATGTCGCCGTGGTCATCGTCGCACAGGTCCCTTGGGGGGAGGCACTCACCTCGCTGGTCGTGCCGCGCATCGAGTGGACCGGTGCCTATGCCATGGCTGTCGTGGCCATATTGGGAACAACCATCAGCCCCTATCTGTTTTTCTGGCAGGCTGGGCAGGAGATTGAGGAGCAGAAAAGGCATAAGGTCAAACCGCTGTGCATCACTCCCAATGAAGCTGGGCCGGAGCTAAAACGCATCCGCATCGATACGCTAACCGGCATGGCGTTTAGCTCGATTGTGTCGCTGGCGATCGTTTTTGCCACAGCGGCGACGCTGCATGCCAATGGTGTACGCGATATCGAAACCTCGGCGCAGGCTGCCGAAGCCTTACGCCCGATAGCCGGGAATTTTGCCTTTGCGCTATTCGCGTTGGGCATCATCGGTACCGGCTTGCTCGCGGTGCCGGTGCTCGCGGGGTCGGCGGCCTATGCCGTGACCGAAATGTTCGGAATAGCCGGAAGCCTCGACGCAAAGCCGACCAAGGCGCGGCTATTTTAGGGGACAATAGCGGTCACGACCATGCTCGGCGTGTCGCTCCAATATGTCGGCATCGACCCTGCGCGCGCGCTTTATTGGGCAGCCGTCGTCAACGGGGTACTGGCAGCACCGTTGATGGCCATGATGATGCTGATCGTACGCAACCCGCGCGCGATGGGTCGGTTGACGCTCGGGCGGCGGGCGACAATCACTGGCTGGTTTGCAACTGCGGTGATGGCGGTTGCCACAATAGTTTTTTTCGCAACGCTTTAGCCCGCGTTATTGTACGGGTGTTTGTCCTTGTTGCTGCATTTGCGCGTCAATCTGCGCCTGAATTTCAGGCGGGAGCCCTTGAGGCGCTCCGCTTGCCTGGCCGCCAGCTCCAGCTCCGCCTTGTTGCTTCTGCATTTCCTGCATTTGCTTTTGCATTGCTTCAACTTCTGCGCGTGATTTAAATTCCAGAAGTTCGACGTCGAATATCAGCTCGCTGCCGCCTGGAATAGCTACCTGGCCGGTTTGCGGGTTCTTCTGGTCTTCTGGACCATAGCCAAGATCCGACGGAATCCACAGGCGGTACTTGCCGCCGCGCTGCATGACCTTCAGACCTTCGGAAAATCCTGGAACCACGCCAGTGACCGGGAAACCAGCCTGCGGATTCTGGTCGAACACTGTCCCATCTTTCAGCATGCCTTTGTAGCTCACCAACACGACATCATTGTCGGTCGGCGATTTGCCTTCGCCGGTCTGGATGACCTTGTAACGCAGGCCCGACGCAGTCGTGACCACATCGCCATATTCCGACCGCACATTGGCGGTGCCCCAATATGCAAGGCCGCCGCCAGCCGCCAATACCAGCGCGATGGCCGCCCAATATTTGGAGAGTGATCCCTTTTTGATGGGCTGAATCGGAACGGCAGTGACTGACATATCGGTTTTCCTGATGCATTAAGTTGCGCGCTGACTAGCAGAAAGCAGCGCCGATTCCAGATACAAAAAAAGCGCCTTTAAGGCGCTTTCCTTGTTTGCAGATGCGGTGACTTACGCTTTCGCGCCGTCACGTTCCTGTTGCTTGCGCTCCATCTTGCGGGCGCGGCGAACAGCAGCAGCCTTTTCACGAGCGC
>JBGSPK010000119.1:0-9636 GCA_041738665.1 Sphingorhabdus sp.
AGTGATGACTGCAAAGGTCATCTGGAATAACGCGAAAGCGAGCTCGCCTATCGACTGGTCTTCGCGGACCGAATCGAGCAAACCATTGAACATGAAATTTTCGGGCGAGCCGATGTAAGAATTGCCGTTTACCGAAAAGGCTAGGCTGTAACCGACTGCTATCCAGATGACCGAAGCCAGCGCAGCAATCGCGCCGCACTGCACCAGCACCGACAGGAAGTTTTTGGCGCGGACCAGACCGCCATAAAATAGGGCCAGACCGGGAAGTGTCATCATCAACACCAGCGCGGATGCGGTTAAAATCCATGCGCTGTCGCCGCTATTGGCTTCGGGCACTGTGATAGCTGCATTCTGGGCGAATGCCGGTGCTGCAAAAAATGCGCCCAGCACCAATGCCGATTTTGTCAGATTCTGGATCATGTCCCGCCCCACTATTGCTTTGGTCGTGTCCTAATGCAGTAACTGACGTAGATGGAAGAGGAATCTAAGGTTAACATCGGTTTGCTGAAGCGAAGTTACTCAACTCCACCCTTCAAGAACCTGATCGGGTGGACGATGACCATCAGCCCAAACGCGGATATTGGTGATTACTCGTTCGCCCGATGCCTCACGACCTTCAAAGGTTGCACTTCCCAAATGTGGGAGCAGGACGACATTTGGAATGGCAAACCAGCGCGGATCGACAGCGGGTTCGTGGGTGTAAACGTCAAGCCCGGCACCAGCAATCCGCCCGCTTTCGAGCGCAGCAATCAACGCATCCTCGTCGATCAACTCGCCGCGCGAGCTGTTGATGATGTAAGCGTCGGGTTTCATATGTTCGATCCGCCCGGCGTTGATAATCTTGTCGGTCTCCGCCGTCAGCGGGCAGTGAAGCGAGATGATATCGGCGCGCGCGACAAGCCGGTCGAGATCGGGTTCGAAGCTAATACCCAATTCTTCCTCGACGCTCGCGGGCAGGCGGTGGCGTTTATTATAGATGATGTTCAGGCCGAATGCCTTTGCTCGTAACGCAACCGCCTCGCCAATTCGGCCAAGGCCGATAATGCCGAGTGTCTTACCGCCAATCCTGTGCCCGAGCATCCCCGTCGGGCTCCATCCTTGCCATTCACCGTTCCGCATCATCCGATGCCCTTCGCCGAGACGGCGCGGAACATTGAGGATGAGCGCCATTGTCAGGTCTGCGGTATCATCGGTAAACACGCCGGGCGTATTGGTCACCATGATGCCCTTGGCCTTTGCGGCGGCGAGATCGATATGATTTACCCCCGCGCCATAATTGGCGATGAGTCTAAGGCGGGCCGGTGCAGATGCAATCAGGTCGGCGTCGATAGTGTCGGTGACGGTCGGAACCAGAACGTCACAATCAGTCATCGCATCGATTAGCTCATTACGGCTCATCGGCGTATCGTCGGCGTTGAACCCGGCGTCGAACAGTTCGGCCATCCGGCCTTCGACCGCAGGCAATAATTTCCGGGTTACTCGGATACAGGGACGTTCGATGCGGCTAAGTTCTGGCATGAGTACGACTAAAGCCGATTTCGCGATGACGTCAAGACAGGATGGTTGCACTGTCGGTATAGCTTACAGTATAGAGCAATCCGGTGGGGTAAGAATATGGCAAATCAGGCAAAATTCATCTGGCAGGCCGCCCTATTGGGTACGGCGGTTGTAACGACGTCCGCTGCATATGGGCAGGCGCAGCAAAAGGCGCCTTATTGGGCCTCGATTGAAGAAGCTGAAGCGCGGATGCGCACCGGGCCGAGCACGGAGTTTCCGGTGAAGTGGGTCTACAAGCGCCAAAACCTGCCTGTGAAGGTCGTTGCCGTGCACAGCGTCTGGCGCAAGGTGGAGGATCCCGATGGCGATCAGGGCTGGATGCATGTCCGCCTGCTCAGTCCCAAACGCACCGCCGTCGTGGTCGGCAGCGGGGTCGGCGCGCTCCGCGAAGCACCCGAAGGAACCGCGCGGATTGCTTGGCGTGTGGAGCCCGGCGTAGTTGGTCGAATCGACGAATGCGACAAAGGCTGGTGCCGTTTCGAAAATGCCGGCCGTTACGGCTATATCGAAACCGACCGTTTATGGGGCGAGGAAGCGCCTTAGGCGGAACAGGCGTTCAGGATTTCTTGTAAATTTTGCGCTAGTGTATCCGAATGTGAACTTTCGGAGTGTGCCGTGCCTGATATGGCCAGCCTTAAATTGCTCGGCGTTGCTGGCGTCGTCTCTTACGCTGCGGCCAGATTGGCCGCAAAAGCGGGGATGATTGGCTATAGCCGACTGACGCTCGTCGCGCTGCCGGTTTCCGGGATGCCTGAAATGCCCAAGGGGTTCCGGGTCGAACCAATTGCACCCGACGCATTGCTCAACCATGCCATCGATATTCCTGCCGCGGTTCAGAGCCTTCGGTTCGCGCAAGGCATGATATGTCTTGCCGCGTATAATCGCAAAAATGATTTGGTTGGCGTCACTTGGATAGGCAACGGACCGTTCGAGGAGGACGCTATGCCCATCCGCTTTCATGTGCCTATGGATGCGGCGTGGGACGCGGGCTTGTGGATCAAACCGAGTCATCGGCTGGGCAGGGGATTCGCTGCCTTGTGGGCAGGCACCGCAGAATGGCTGTACGCGCACAATAAAAACTGGTCGATCAGCTGGATCGCCGATTACAATTTGCCGTCGCTTCTTGCGCACAAGCGAATGGGCGCGATTACCGTAAATCAGGTGATGACATTCCGATTTTTCCGTTGGCAGTATATGGCGGAGGGCAGACCGAGACTGGTGCGGATTAATGGCGGAAAGCCAGCCGATATGCTGTTGACAGACCCGGCTGTTCTTCAGCGGAGCGATCGCGGTAGCCAAATTTGACCGTAGGCGCAGGCGAACGCCGCTGCTATCGACCCTTCCATGTCCGAACAAAAGCATCTCTACCTCGTCGATGGCTCTGCATATATATTCCGTGCATATCACCGATTGCCGCCGCTCACCAATCAGCATGGGGAGCCGGTAGGTGCGGTTTATGGATATACGACGATGCTGTGGAAGCTGGCGGACGACCTGCATCAGGCTGACGGTCCGACCCACATGGCGGTTGTTCTCGACAAATCCAGCCAGTCCTTCCGTAATCGGATTTATGACCAGTATAAAGCCCACCGGCCCGATCCGCCCGAGGATCTGAAGCCGCAATTTCCGATGATACGCGACGCTACGCGGGCGTTCTCACTGCCGATGATTGAGGAAGACGATGTCGAAGCCGACGACATGATCGCAAGCTATGCCAAAGCTGCATGCCGGGCGGGTTGGCATGTTACTATTGTATCCTCGGACAAAGATCTGATGCAGTTGGTTGAACCGTGCGTCGACATGTTTGACACGATGAAGAACGAGCGCATCCGCACCGAGGAAGTGATCGAGAAATTCGGCGTTGGGCCGGACAAGGTCGGCGACGTGTTGGCGTTGATGGGCGACAGCGTGGACAACGTACCCGGCGTTCCCGGAGTCGGTCCGAAGACCGCAACCAAACTCATCCAGGAGTTCGGCGACCTTGAATCGGTGCTTGCAGCTGCGCCCGACATGAAGCCGTCGAAGATGCGTGACAATCTGATTGAGCATGCTGAGAAGGCGCGGTTGTCGAAAGTGCTGGTCACGCTGAAGGAGGATTGCCCGCTCCCGGTTCCGATCGAAGAAATGGAATTAGGAGCAATCCCTGAGGAACCGCTGGCAGCGTTCCTCCAGCATCATGGATTTAATTCTCTACTCAAGCGCATCGGACATGTCGCCAACACCGCTGCTGCCAACAAGGCGATTGCCGGCAATCCCAAGGCGACGAGCAACGGCGACGGTGCGGCGAGTGCGCCGGTCACCGGCAATGCCGCATCGCCCGCGCCAATGCCGCCTATCGATACGAAGAGTTATGAATGTGTAACCGATATCGCGCGCCTCGATCATTGGATTTCACGCGCGCACGAAACCGGGCTGCTTGGCTTTGACACAGAGACCGACAGTCTGCAGGCAGCGAGCGCCAATCTTGTCGGGTTCAGCCTAGCGGTTGCGCCGGGCGAGGCGTGTTACGTGCCGCTCTCGCACGGCGGCACCGATATGTTCGCTGAAAAGCCCGTACAAATCCCGATGGCCGCCGCCATCGCAAAATTGAAGCCATTACTTACTGAGCCGTCGGTCCTCAAAATCGGCCAGAATCTCAAATATGACATGTCGGTGCTCGCCCGGCATGGCGTCACGATCAGTCCCTATGACGATACGATGGTGATGAGCTTTGCGCTCGACGCCGGGCGGCAGGGGCATGGCATGGATGAACTTGCCAAGGTCCATCTCAATCATGAATGTATTTCGTACAAAACTGTTACGGGTACTGGCAAAAGCCAGATTGGCTTTGCTGCGGTGCCTTTGGCCGACGCCACCTGCTACGCCGCAGAAGACGCAGATGTGACATTGCGGCTATGGCATCACCTGAAATTGCGGCTGAGTCCCGAAAAAGCGACGGTGGTGTATGAAATGGTCGACCGGCCGCTCGTTCCGGTGCTGTCCAAAATGGAATGTACCGGCATCAAGGTGGACCGCGCTGTTCTGGCCCGGTTATCGGGTGAATTCGCGGCGCAGATGGAGGTTCTGGAAAAGGAAATCCACGGCCTTGCCGGCCAGCCGTTCACTATCGGCAGTCCGCAGCAATTGGGCGAGATTCTGTTTGGCAAATTGGGCCACAAGGGCGGGAAAAAGGGCAAGTCCGGGCAATATTCAACCGACGTAACGGTGCTCGAAGATCTGGCCGGCCAGGGCATAGAGATCGCACGCAAGGTCCTGGACTGGCGGCAATTATCGAAGCTCAAATCAACCTATACCGACAGCCTTCAGCAGCAGATCGATCCGGCAACAGGCCGGGTCCATACCAGTTACAGTCTCGTCGGCGCGCAAACCGGGCGGTTGTCGTCGACAGACCCGAACCTGCAGAATATCCCGATCCGCACCGAAACAGGGCGGCAAATTCGCGATGCGTTTGTCGCCGAGCCGGGCCACGTTATTTTGTCTGCCGACTATAGCCAGATTGAACTGCGGCTGGCGGCGCATTTCGCCGATGTCGCGCCGCTTCGCGATGCTTTCGAAAAAGGCGAGGACATCCATGCGCGCACCGCGATGGAGATGTTCGGCGAGGTCAATCGCGACACGCGCGGGCGGGCAAAGACAATCAACTTCTCCATACTGTACGGTATCTCGCGCTGGGGGCTTTCCAAGCGGCTGGAATCGACACCCGACGAAGCGCAGGCGTTGATCGATGCGTATTTCAAGCGCTTCCCTGGCATATCTAACTATATTCAGGAAACCTTGGCTGAGGTTAAGGAAAGCGGCCATTCCACCACACTTTTTGGTCGCAAAACCTGGTTCCCGCGTATCAAATCAGCCAGTCAAGCAGAGCGTCAAGGCAGCGAGCGCGCCGCGATAAACGCGCCTATCCAGGGCACCAGCGCTGACATCATCAAGCGCGCCATGGTGCGGATGGGGCCTGCGCTGGAAGCTGCGGGGTTGCCTGATGTCAAAATGTTGCTGCAGGTTCATGATGAACTGGTTTTTGAATTGCCCGAAAGCGATGTCGCAGCAGCAAGCGAGATTATTCGCGGTGTTATGGCAAATGCGG
The DNA here is from genome assembly GCA_041738665.1 of Sphingorhabdus sp. Classification (GTDB taxonomy): domain Bacteria; phylum Pseudomonadota; class Alphaproteobacteria; order Sphingomonadales; family Sphingomonadaceae; genus Sphingorhabdus_B. The sequence continues at coordinate 5,642 of JBGSPK010000119.1, forward strand.
CGGAACCGTTGGTGGAATTAACGGTACCGCTCGGTGTAGAGATCGGAACAGGACCAAGCTGGGGCGCAGCGCACTAGGACGCTACGCCCCAATCTGATTATGCTTCTTCCTGTTCGAAAGTCACCGCAACGTCGCCATTTGCCGACAGTCTTACGGTTCCATCTTCTATGGTAGCGACAAGGCCGCCATCGATATAATGATGATGGCCTTCGTGGCTGCCTTCGCCGCTGTCGGCCTTGGTCAGCTTGATGCGGTTTCCTTCAACCTTGTCAACGGTCCCGACATGGACGCCATCGGCACCGATAACTTCAGCATGTTCCTGAATTTGTGAGAGGTCTGCCATTTAAATATTCCTTTGCTCGGGAAAGGTTAAACGCGCCAAATGGCATGAAGGTCCACAGACATCGACCATATCGACCGTGTCGCACAACCTTCTTATTTTGATAGCCGAACTGTCGCACGCAGTTCGCAATAATGACGCCATCGCTGCGCATAGGGCCATCTTCCCAACCGCAGGAGTCTCCCAAAATGCGTCGTCCCTATATCGCTGCAACCCTCACATTTCTTTGTGCAACGACAGCCATGCCGGCATTTGCCCAAACACCCGAAGCCGACGATCAGGCGTTCGAAGGCGACATCATCGTTACCGCGCAAAAACGTGAAGAGCGGCTGGTCGATGTTCCCGTAACGATTAGCGCCGTAAGCCAGGCGCGTCTCGAAGAGCTCGGAGTTAGCGATCTGGATGAATTGGCCAATTATATCCCCGGCCTTAATGTGCAGGAGCAGAGCGCCAACAATCCCGGCATCGTGATCCGCGGAATTACCTCTGACTCCGGATCGGCGCAACAGGCGGCGCGCGTTACGCTTTACTATAACGGCGTCGACATCTCGCGCTCGCGCGGTTCGTATCAGGACATTTATGACGTCGAACGAATCGAAGTCATCAAAGGCCCGCAAGCGACGTTGTTCGGCACGGCATCGGCAGTCGGCGCAATCAGCATCATTTCAGCGCGGCCAAAGCCGGGTTTTTCTGGCGCGCTGACCGCAGGCATCGGCAATTACGATCAGCGCTTGCTGACGGGCAACCTCAACATCGGCTCGGACATATTCGCCGCGCGGGTCGCCTTCGCTTACAAAAAGCGCGACGGTTATGTGAACAATCTTGCACCCAATCAGGATGATCTGAACGGGCAGGATCAGCTTGGCGTCCGCGGTTCGCTTCGGTTCACGCCAAATGATGCGCTTACAGCCGACCTCATTCTGACCTATGACCGTCAGCGTAACCCGGGCACAGCATTTGTCTCGCGCGCGTTGCCGACGGCATCGGGACCCGGCGATCCGTTCGGCGATGCCTTTCTCGGCGGTTCATCGCGTTCATTGCAAGATCTGTATCAGGACAAGCTAGGGCTGACCCGCGACGTGTATGATGCCAATTTCATCGTGAATTATGAATTTGCCGACAATTGGGCGCTGACCATGGTCAACGGTTACCGCAAGTTTGACTCGCTCGAAGTATTCGATGCCGATGGCTCCGCCGCCGAGTATCTGGAGTTTACCGAATTGGCCAAGGGCGACCAGTTCAATCATGAAACCCGCTTTGCCTATACCGACGATAAATTTCGTGGATCATTCGGTTTCAATTTCTTCCACGAAGACAGTATCCAGAATGTCCCGTTCTCGACAAACGAGCGGGTGTTTTTCGCTTGTGCCACAAGCACTCCGGCAACGCGTGCGCAGTGCGTCGCGCCCAATGGTAGCGTTCCGGCGCAGGCGCTTCCCGCGATACCCTATAGTTCGGTATTCGAAAATCAGGGCCGCAATGACAGCTATTCCATGTTTGCCGATGGCACATGGATCCCAACGCCGAAGCTGGAGATAACGGCTGGCGCGCGCGTCCTGATTGAGAAGCGGCGCTCAGGCTTTTACGCCCGCGTTCCGCGTTCGGCCGTAACCGGCGGTGCATCTGTTATTCCAGGTCAGATTGATACCGCAGGTCAAACCTTCCATACCGAGGACAGCTTTGCCGCTGTTCTACCGCGTTTCAACTTGCTCTACCGTTTCTCGGACAATTTCAACGGCTATGCGACGGTATCGAAAGGCCGCCGTTCCGCCACTGTGCAACTTGGTGCACGCTCCACGCCGGGCGGCCCAGTGGCAAACTTCACTCCGGTGCTTGCAGAAAACATCTGGAACTATGAGGTTGGCCTAAAAGGAGCATTGGGTATTTTTTCGGGCTCGATTGGCGCTTATTATCTCACCTACGACAATTTTCAGGTGAGCATTGTACTTCCAAACGGAACGACCCAGACTCAAAGTGCGGGCACCGCAACGAACAAGGGTGTAGAGGCTGAGCTGACGATAAAGCCAACAAGCTGGCTAAGCGTTTTCGGCAATATTGGCTATATCGACGGGGGTATCGACGATAAGCCAACCATCGCAGCGAACTTCCGGGGCGCGAAATTCCGTCTGCAACCTGAGGTGCAGGCGTCTGGCGGATTTACGATAAATGCGCCCTTGGGCGGAGTGACCTTCTTTGCCACGCCATCGGTGACCTATCGCAGCAGCATGTTCTTCGAAATCCCGAATAACCCTGTGACCAGTCAGGACGCGGTTACTTTGGTGAACGTCAATGCTGGCTTCCGCTTCGGCGGCGACCGCTTTGAAATTTCCGCCTTTGCGCGCAATCTTTTGGACGAAGATTATCTGCTCGATGCGGGCAATACAGGCGGCGCTTTTGGCATCCCAAGTTTCATTCCGGCGGAACCCCGACTGTACGGCATACGGGTTGGCGCAAAATTCTAATCCGGTGAGCAAATAACGGGATTTGACTCGAAACTGTCACGCGTATGACGTGAACGCGTAACGCGTGACAGTTAACCGGCAATTCCAGTTAAGGCAACAACTGGGAAAATCATGGCCGATATTTTGAAAGATAGCGTTCTCAAAAAGGACGAGGTCACCGGTATCTTCGACCCGAAAATGCCCGATTGGTTCCATGAAAAGGAGCCGCGCAGCTATCAGCCAAAGCAGAAGTACAGGACGGTCTGGATATCTGACATCCACCTCGGAACGTCTGGCTGCAATGCTGAACTGCTGCTCGATTTTCTGCACAGCATCAAATGCGATACGCTGTATCTGGTTGGTGACATTGTGGATGGCTGGCGCTTGCGCAAGGGCTGGTATTGGCCGTCCAGCCACAATGAAGTACTCCGGCGTATCCTGAAAATGGCGCACAAGGGCACCCGCGTTGTGTACGTTCCGGGCAATCATGACGAGATGTTTCGCGATTATGTCGGCCTTGGCTTTGGTGGGGTCGAACTGGCGCATGAGGCGATCCACGAAACCGCTGACGGTCGGCTGTTGCTCGTAACCCACGGCGATATGTTCGATAGCGTTGTGCTTTACGCCAAGTGGTTGGCCTTCTTGGGCGACGCTGCTTACACATTTTTGCTCAAAGCCAATATTTGGCTGAACGCGGTGCGCCGCAGGTTTCACCTGCCTTATTGGTCGCTTTCGTCCTATCTGAAAATGCGCGTGAAGAACGCGGTTGCGTTCATCGGTCAATATGAAGAGGCGGTTGCCCGGGCGGCTATCGAACGCGGGGTCGACGGTGTAGTATGTGGCCATATTCACCACGCGGAAATTCGCGAATTTGATGGCGTGACATATTATAATGATGGTGACTGGGTCGAAAGCTGCACTGCTTTGGTCGAAGACAGGCACGGCAATATGTCGATTGTCGATTGGGCCGAACACACCCGCCAGCGCCGCCACGCGGACAAGCTGGCCAAGGTCGCCGCGTGAGGATCGCCATCGCCACCGACGCATGGGTACCCCAAGTCAATGGTGTCGTTCGCACGCTGGAAATGACGGTCAAGCTGCTGCTGGAGCGCGGGCACGACGTAAAAGTTATAAGTCCCGACCAGTTTCGGACCGTGCCATGTCCTGGCTATGGCGAAATCCGTTTGGCGCTGGCACCGCGTTTTGGACTTCGC
>JBGSPK010000120.1:0-18257 GCA_041738665.1 Sphingorhabdus sp.
CGGGAAGGACGCCCCTGCGAGCAATCCGGGCTCAACCGCGGCAAACCGGCCGCCCAGTGTCAGGATGACGGCCGCAGCTGCAACAAAACCCACCACGCCGCCGAGCAGGGCATCAAGCGCAACCCGCCGCTGGAACAGCCGCGCGGCCTGCAGGTCGGTACCGCCCATCATATGCATGATCTCGATTGTGCCGCGATGGGTGTTAAGCGTGCTGCGGACGGCAAGCACCACAACCGCAGAGGTCGCGACCAGCAGCAGCAGCAATATGGCGACCGCCAGCCAGACCAGAGCCGACATCAGTTTGAAAAAAGGCGCCATCCAGCTGCCGTGCGAATCCAGCCGGGTATTGGGCGCAATCGGCCGCAATTGCGTCTGAAGGAGCTTTAGCGATGCCGCCGTTGGCGTTTCGCTAAAGCGGATGTCGACCAAGGCAGGAACGGGGATATCGGCGTCGATAACCCCGGTGCCGAGCCAAGGCTCCAGCAAGCTACGCACTTCTGCATCGGGCACAGGCTTTACCGACATTATGCCAGGCAAGCCGCGCAGTGCCTTGGCAACCGCGGCGCGCTGCGCTGAACGTCGGGCGGGATCGGCTTCGATAATCTGCACGGTGACCTGCTGCGCCAGATCAACTCCGCCCTTTCGCGCTGCATCGCCCAAAGTCAGTCCAGCGGCAGCCACGAGAAGCGTCAGAAAAAGCATGATCGCGATCACCCAGGGCATTTGGCCTGACAGCCGACCTTCGGGGATAAGCTTGCGATCATGGTCGGGAAGGGCGAAATCGAGCAACATCAGTTTTTCAGCACTAATGGTCGCGGCGGATGCCGGAGCGAGCCCGTTGGATCGGATAGCCGCCCCTTGTCGAGCCGCATCATTTGCGCGCCTTCAACTTCCTGCAACAAATGGATATCGTGTGTGGCGACGACAACGGTGGTGCCCAGCCTGTTGAGTGCCGCAAACAACTGCAGCAAACGCCGCGCCATATCGGGATCGACATTACCCGTCGGCTCGTCTGCGACCAGCATTTCAGGCCGCCCGATCACGGCACGCGCAATCGCCACACGCTGCTGCTCGCCGCCCGACAGCGTTGCGGGCCGCGCATCTGCGCGCTCGGTCAAACCGATCCATCCCAGCATTTCAGTCACCGGGCCTTTCAGGTCTTTCTCCTGTATGCCAGCGATACGGAGCGGAAGCGCGATGTTGTCAAAGGTGGAAAGGTGCTGCACCAGCCGGAAATCTTGAAACACAACGCCGATGCGGCGGCGGAAGCCCGGCAGTCGGTCCCGCGGTAGGGTAATGGCATCGTGTCCGAACATGCGAATAGCGCCGCGGCTCGGGCGATGCGCGAGATAAAGCAGTTTCAAAAGCGAGGTTTTACCTGCGCCTGAGGCACCGGTTAGGAAATAGAAACTGCCGGGGTAAAGCGTGAAACTGAGGTCGGTCAGAGTCTCCGCCCCCGTCCCGTATCTTAGCCCCACATTATCAAATTCTACTACGCTTTGCATCGGCGCATCAGATGGCACAAACGACAGGGAGGGGCAAAGCCTATTAACCAAGCAGTCGGCGCGTAAACGCCGCCGTCCACAGCATTTTATGACAGCGGGGTTGCAAGTCGGGGGCAGCTGATGTTTATGGTTCGCAATGCTGCTCGTTTGCCCTTCCTGCCGCACTCGTTATGTCGTTCCGGATAGTGCCATCGGTATGGATGGCCGTCAGGTACGTTGTGCCAATTGCAAGCATAGCTGGTTTCAAGGCGGTGCAGTCCCTATCGTGGCTCCCGCGCCGCTGGTAGCCGCGCCTGCTTTTGTAGCGCCGGTCGCCGACGCGGAGCCCATAGCCGAACCCCCGCCCCCACCTCCGCCAGTTGCGCAACCGGCGCCAGAACCGGTCCAGCCGACCTTTGCGCGTTTTGACAGTGAGCAGGCACCGGCCCCTGAACCTGCGGCAGTATTTGTCGAACCATCGGTTGCACGGACATCGACATATTTTGAAGATCTGCCGCCGCAGAGCCAGTTTGCGCATGAGCCACCGTTCAAACCCCGGCGCAATCCGGCAAAATTGTGGACGATGGCGGCCATTGCCTTTGCCCTAATAGTGGCTGCGGTCGGCGGCGCGGTCTGGTATTTTGGCGTGCCAAACATCGGGCTGAACATGGCTGGTGCCGAGCCTGACCTTAAAATTGTGCTCAACGAAAATCTCGAGCTGAACGAGCGCGAGGACGGCACGCCGTATTTCATCGCCAGTGGCAGTATCGTCAATCCGACGGGCACGACGCAAAAAGTGCCTGAAATGTTGGTCACGTTAAAAGATTCGGGCGGGCGTCCGGTTTACAGCTGGAAGATGAAGCCGAAAGTACGTTCGCTGGCCCCCGGTGCAAAAGTCGATTTTAGCGAGGCTCGACTGGACGTGCCGCTTGCCGCGACCCAAATCAGCGTCGGTTGGGTACTAAACGGCGGTTGATTAGGTGAGTGCCTGCCAAGCATAGGCAATATCGCTAATTGCAGCCCGCGTGTCCACGATTTTGGCAATATCATCATTTCGCGCTGCTTCATTCAGGCCACGCGTTGCCGAGCGATAAATGCGGCGCAGCAGTGGGGCGAGGTCGCCGCCGTTGGTGAAATCAAGACTGCCCTCAAGCGCTACAAGAATTGATAGGGCCTTGGCCAAATGCATGTTCCCCGCAATCGTCTTGCCCTGCGCATGCTTGGCAGCAATCAGGTCCAGCGACCGCAACAGTTCCTCGTAAAGCAGTCCAACCAGACCGTGCGGACTTGCGCTGGCAACACGGCTTTGCAGGTCAAGCATGCGGTAATGCTGGCTCGCAATGGCAGGGTGGGTTTTCGGCTGCATGGCGGTTAATTATCAGAACTGTTCCAGAGCTTAATCTGTTGCTCCAGATAGCTCTGCGTTGCCTTCAGTGCGCCGATCCGCGCGTCCAGCCCGGCATATTGTTTTTCCAGCCTCGTACGATAAGCGTCCTCGCGTTGTTCCATCCTGCCACGATTTTTCGATATGTTATCGGCCTCGCGTTGCAATGATGATTGGACTTGCTCAAGCGCGCCATTTTTTGCCACAGCCGCATCGCGCAGTGCGTCCAGTGCAAACGCAATCCCGGGATCGGTCGCCTCGGTCCGCGCGGCGTCGCGTGGCGGGTTGAATATCGCTTCCACTGCATCAGGATAATCGCGCAACGCGGCCTCCAGCTTAGCCGGGTTAATCGCAATCGTGCCATCGCGATTGGTCGATATGCCGACATCGGATAATGAACGGATGCTGGCATCGGCCGTCAATGGCTGCGCGATAAAATTGCTCAATTGCCGTTCGAAGTTACGCAGCGCGGGGTTTCCATTATTGGCGCGGCGCGCGGATTCGACGTCCTTCTTTAGTGTATTGAAGACCGATACAAAATCGCTCAACGTCTGCTTGAGCACCTCGTTTGGACGGGTCGAACCAATTGCGATAGTGACAAGTGGATCGGCCTTTTTCAGCGAAATTGTCATTCCTGAAATAACATCGGCGATGCTGTTGGTGGCGCGGCTATAAGCCACGCCATCGACTGTAAATGCAGCATCGCTGGCGGTCTGGCCAATGGTCATAATGGCGCTTGTGAATTGCATTAGGCCCGGATTGGCGCCTGAATCGCCGGTCAGTGCGAAGGCCTTTGCCGCGCCACTTTCGCCTTTCAGGACAAGCCGGAAACTCCCGGCATCGTTCACCACGCTGGCACGAACTCCGCTGCCGCTGGCGTTGATGGCGTTGGCAAGCCCGGTCAGATTGTCGTTCGAAGCACCGATGGTGATCGCAAAGCTTGTCGTACCGACCGTCAGCGTCATGCTGCCCTGTCCGATGGGGTCTGTCGCCGAGCCGGTATAGCCGGAATAGATGGTCTGTGCTTTGGCGAGGCTGGTGACGACAATTTCACCAGCGTAGCTGCCAATCAAGGTTCCTGGGTTTGAGGCAACAGATATGGCGCTGTCATCCGACGTCACCGGCTGGCTGCGTAATGTTCCGCCGGATGCCAAGTCCGCTAGTGAATCGGCAAAACTATCGAGGTCGCTACGTGCCTGCGCCAAAGTGCTAACTTTTGCTTGATTGGCGCGCGCCAATGCATCGAAACGCTGCACTTTGGGCGTACGTGACGCCGCCGCAAGGTCCGCAACCAGAGCAGCTGTCTCAATGCCTGAACCAAAGCCGAGACTGTTTGCGATAGATGTCAGCATATTGAATTCCTTCGTGCTCCTATACGGCTGCCGAGGCGGCGGGTTTAGGCTTCGCGACGACCGTCGGCATTGAAACGCTTGGCGGCGGGGACATCGACAACAGGTCTGGCGATTTCACTGACCGCGGCGCTTTCAAGCCGGAATACAAACGCAAGAATCGCAGCAACGGCAATATACAGGTCTTCGGATACCGCGCGTCCCGTCCGCGTCGTGAAGTAGATTGCACGGGTGAGCTGCGGATATTCAAGCGTAGCGACGTTATTTTCCTTCGCCAGCGCCTTAATCGCCTGAGCAACGTCGCCGCGCCCGCGCGCGACCACCAAAGGCGCAGCGTCAAGCCCCGGTCGATAGCGAAGCGCAACCGCAAAATGCGTCGGATTGGTCAGTACAACACTCGCATCGGCCATCCCCTTGCGCGCCGACGACATCAGAACTTCTTGCTGGCGGGCCCGCAGCGCCTGTTTAAGTTCGGGTGCGCCGTCGCTTTGGCGCATCTCCTCTTTGATCTGCTGTTTCGACATAAGCAGCCTTTGATTGCGGCGAACCCATTGTACCGGAACATCGATCCCGGCGATCAAGACTAGGCCTGCCGCAAGCACACAAACGGTCAGCACAAGGCGTTCGCCAATAATACCGACCGCTGTCGCAGGATCGGTTGCCGCAAGTCCGGGCATGCTGGCGATGTTGACAGAGATAACCCAATAGCCTGCATAACCGAGCGCAACGACCTTGGCCGTGGCTTTGGCAAGCTCGATCACACCCTGCATACCGAAAATGCGTTTCAGGCCCGAGAGCGGATTGATTCGGCTGCCCTTGAAAGCCATCGCCTTGCTCCGCATCCCAAGCGAGCCAAGCATGGCGGGTGGCGCGACAGCTGCAATAATCGACAGGATCAGCAAACCCGCAAAAGGCAATGCCAGATCGGCAAGCGCGGCCAAGAGCGCGTCTAGCGGTTCAAATCGGTCGGAGTTCGACAGATCAAGCGACAATCCGCTTTTCAGCAGTGCTTTACTAGCCTCGAAAAACCACCCGCCAAACCCGGCCAACCACAGCGCCCCGGCAAGCATCATGACGGCGGTGACCAATTCTTTCGACGCGAGCACATCGCCGTCCTTTGCAGCGTCGGCCTTGCGCTTTGCGGTGGGCGCCTCGGTCTGCTGGTCCTTGTCAGGTGCCTCAGCCACCGCCGCCTCCTATTAACTGCGCGTGTTCGAGCGCGAGGCGGATGGTATGGCTGATGGTGTCGGCCATGACGGGAATTGCCATCGCCAAAAGCAACATGCCCGCAAGCAGTGCTGCGGGCATACCCACCGCGAACAGGTTCAGGGTCGGGGCAGAGCGCGAGATCATCGCTAGGATGATTTGCACGAGCACAAGCGCAAAGCCGACAGGCAACGTGATCGACAGGCCAGCGGAAAAGGCAAGGCTGCCGAATTTCGCAATGCCGCCGATTGCCGGGAACGAAAGCCATGCAGCGCCGGGCGGCAATGTGCGGTAGCTTTCGGCAATGATCGATATCAGCGCAAGATGACCGTCAGCTGCCAGAAACAGGAACATCGCGAGCATCGACAGGAACTGACCTACAGCAGGGCTGGACTGTCCGCTGCTGGGATCAGCCATTGAGGCAAAGCCAAGGCCCATCGCATTGCTAATCGCTTCACCTGCCACCAACGCCGCAGCGAAACCAATCTGGATCACAAAGCCAAGCGCCAGCCCTGCAATGACTTCTGCGGCAATCATCAAAAAGCCCGAAATCGAGACGACACCCTCCGCCGGTAACGCCATGTTTGCAGCTGCTGCCGACGGAATTCCGATCGACAGCGCCAAAATCAGTCGCAGCTGAAAAGGCACTGCCGCCGCGCCGAACATCGGAGCAGCCAGAAACGCCGCGCCCGGCCGGATCATCGCCAGCATCCACACCAGCAATTGCTGTTCGACATTATCGAAACCTGCGGGGATCATCGGACCAGCAAAGGAATTTGTGCGAAAATGTCTTTGGTGAAATCGGCCAGCAGGATCATGATACTTGAACCACAGATGGCAAGTGCCACAGCCACAACGATCAGCTTTGGCACGAAGCTTAATGTCTGTTCGTTAATCGACGTGGCAGCCTGCACCATGCCGAGCAATACGCCGGCAATTAGCGCGGGGATCAAGACAGGCGCCGATCCCAGTGCCAAGATCCAGAGCGCCTGTTGCGCCATGCCGATGAAATAGTCCTGGTCCATGATGCTATCTGACAAACGAGCTGGCGAGCGAGCCCATCGTCAGCGCCCATCCATCGACCAACACGAACAGCAAGAGCTTAAATGGCATGGAGATAATGGTCGGCGACAGCATCACCATGCCCAGTGACATCAGCGACGATGCAACGATAAGGTCGATGATGAGGAACGGCAGAAATATCATGAAGCCGATCTGGAACGCGGTTTTGAGCTCGCTGGTTACAAACGCAGGCAGTAGGATCGCGAACGGCACGTCGGACGGCTTCGCAAATTTTCCCGCTTTGGCAATGCCGCTGAACACCGCAATATCCGCCGTGCGCGTCTGCTTGATCATGAAGCCGTGCATGGCGGCGGCCGATGTGGTGAGCGCCTGTTCGAAATTTACCTCAGCGCGGCCATAGGGTTCGAGCGCTTGAGTATTGATTGTGGTGAATACCGGTTGCATGACAAAAATGCTGAGGAAGAGCGATAGCCCGACCAGCACCTGATTGGGCGGTGTTTGTTGCAACCCCAATGCCTGCCGCAAAATCGACAGCACGATGATGATGCGCGTGAAGCTGGTCATCATCAGGATGAGCGACGGCAAAACCGTCAATAAGCCCATTAGCAGCAGGATCTGCAGCGAAAGTGACAGCGGGCGGCCATCTCCAGCAACGGTGTCCAACGCCTTTTCGATGCCGCTCCCGGTTGAGGTGGCAAATGCCGCGTCGCCGATAAACAAGGTGGCCACCGATATACAGATGATAACGAGCTTACGCATTGGACCCACCCTGCTCAACCGATGCCAACCGGCTGACCCCGCTCCGCGAAACGCCAAGCAACAACCTGTCTCCCTGGAATTCGACCACCAGCAACTTGCCGTTCGGGCCGAGCGCCACGGCATCTATGACATGCACCGGACGGTCCGGTTCGGGCTTCATCGGCAAGCCGAGCTGCACTCGCTTCCAAAGCCATAATGACCCCCAGGCAAGCGCTCCAATCAACGGAATAATGAGGAACAGGCGAAGGAAATATTCGAATATCATGCCTACCCCTCCAGTCCGCCAAGGCGGCGGTCGGCGGCGACGACTTCGACAACGCGGATGCCATAATGACCATCGACCTCGATAATTTCGCCTTTGGCAATCAATGTGTCGTTGGCGAAAATATCGAGAAGGTCATTGGCTTGCCGGTCGAGTTCGACGACGCTGCCTTCTCCGAGGCGAAGCAGCTCGGAGAAGCTCAGGCTTGCCGACCCCACCTCAACCGAGACACGCACCGAAATGCCCGACAACAGGTCGAGATTGCCGTTCGCTTGCCCTGCCGATGGCCGCGCGGCCATATTCGGTGCTTCGGTCATATCACTCATGGTCTTTTTCCTTTCCGATTTTCTCAATACGCAGCGCCGCGCGGCCGTTGGTTTCGCCAAGCGAGCCATGCGCAAGAACTCTTCCTTCAACGACAAGCGGGATCTGACTTGGCAGAATGAGAGGCAATATATCGCCAGGGGAGAGGGTAAGTAGTCGCTGAACAGATAGTTGGTTTCGCATCAATATGGCGCGAGCGGGAACCCGCAATTGCATCGCAGCGACACGCATTCTCTCGGCCCACACGGTATCCACCGTCATGGCGCTTGCGCTATCGTGGTTGCTCCCGTCGACCAGCAGCTGAAGGGTTTCCGATGCCATGACCAAAGTTATAGCCGTCGGCTTGATGTTTTCGCTCTCCGCAAAGATGGCTTGAATGAGGATATCGTCGCGCGTTTTCGGCCAGTGCCCGCAAAGAAGGTCGGTGTGCACTTCTACAAAGTCAGCCTGAACCGTCCCGCAAGACCCAAAGGCCTTCAGCAATTTTGCAAACTGTTCGCCGAAACCGCTGATGAAACGCAATTCGGTGGCACTGAACGCGCTGCGAACAGGCGTAACGCCGCTGCCGCCATAATGCATGTCCACAATTTGACTGACAAAATGTCCTGGCAAATGGACGAGCAGCTCATCGTTCCGGTTAGCGAAATGGAACCGCAGCAAAGCCCCAAAGGGGTTTTGCGCAATTCGCCATTCTGGAAAGCGGGTGGCATTGGCCGCGCCTGTACTGATACGGACGGCTCCGCTGCTGTTGACGTCGAGCAACGCTTGCAGGCCAGATACCATGCGCTGCGCCAGCGCCCCGAGTGAAGCGAGGTCGGGCTCTTTGGTCCGGCTCCGGATCAGTGACACAGATGGGGGAGGGGCTGTCACTGGATCACCAGATTGGCGAAGTAGACATTTTCGATCCCGCCAAAGCCTTCTTTCTGGCGCAGAACATCGTTGATCGCATTTGTCAGATCGCGTTGAAGCATTTGCTTGCCCTGCGGTGTCGACAACACGGCTGCATCCTGTTGCGACAAAACCATCAAGACCGCCGATCGGATCGGCACCGCCTGCCGTTCAATATTCCGGACAACCTGTCCATCATAATAAGTCGCCAGGCTGATGCCTATTTGAACAAAGCCCGCACCGTCAGCGAGGTTTGCAGTAAAGCTTTGTTCCAGCGCCACATAGGTAACTTCAAACTTCTTCGGGTCCACTTTCACGCGGTCGCTTTTTACCGCAACCGTGCCTTCCTTCATTGGCACCTTGCCTTCTTCGCCCTCTGCAGCGGGTTCGGCGGGCTCATCGCTGCGCTCCACGAGTTTGGGGCGATGCGGATCTTCCACGGCCTCTTTATCCGCTACCCCGCCGGTCAGATAAACGCCGCCCGCAGCGCCCCCTGCGGTCAGCACGGTTGCACCGACGCCGATAAGCAGTATCTTTTTGCTTCGGCTTTTGCCTTCTGGCTTGTCCTTGGTCTTGCTCATCTGTTCAGGTCCTTTTATGCAAAACGGCCAGCATGTGGTGCGTTACGTGCGGTTGTGGCAGCATCAGCCTTTGGTGAATGCTGACTGCTGCCTTGCGGCAGTTGCGTTTGCGGGTTGGGGTGCGAATTCTGGCGATGGCTGCTCGCCTGCTGACTGCCGACAAGGTCGCTGTTGATGAGGCGGACGCCTGACTGGCGCAGTTCCTCGACCAGTCTGGATTGTTCGGCGGCAAAAATGCGGGTTGCGCTCTCGGTGCTTGCTATCAAATTGATATCGACGCCATCGGCACGTGCGTCGATGGCGACTTCCAAATAGCCAAGGCCCTTTGGTGACAGACCAAAGCGCAGTCTGCCTTGGTCGTCACCAAATGCGGCAATCTCTCGAGCGAGATCGTCTATCCAAAGCGCATCCTGCTCCAGATTCAGTTGGCCATTAATGGTTTGAACGGTGCCAACGAGCGCTTGCGAGACGGCTGCGGTCGAAAAAATCGGCGCATTTATCGCCCCCAGAGAACCAAGGGCATCGGGCAGTTCCACCGGTTTTGCAGCCAATGTTGGGGCGTCATTGGCAGGTGAAGGCAAAGCTGCTTTCGGATCCTCGGATACCCGAAGAAGTAAAGGCTCGCACCTATCGGTATCGAGTTGTAGTGCCGCTGTCCTTAACGCTGGTGTTGGTTGTGCTTGAGGCATCGGGATAGACGCTAATGGCACCAGGTCTACAAGGGCATCCGTTGGTGTCTCGTTATCAGTGATGTCATCAGGCGAACCATCCGGTTCCGCCTTCATCGGCACTCCGCCAAGATCAAAATTGTTCTGAAGATTCCACGCACCTGCGTCAGCCATATCCAGCCTCGCCGCCGCAGAATTTTGATTTCTGACAAGGCCATTTTGACCACCCGTTTCGGTGGGGACTTCAGCTAGCGCCGTCATTGGGGTCAGCGGCGGCAGCTGACATTCAGTTGAAACAACCGAATCCCCGCCTTGAGAGTTCTCAGCCGTTTCGTAACCAACGCCGATGCCGTGCAAAGGGAGGGCTGCGTCGGTCAGTGCTTCTATGCAAAAGGGCGTCGTTGCGGACTGTTTCGGCAAAGTACCCGCGCCATGGAGGCCTGCAATACTGACAATATGCGAGACGTTCATTGTTCGTCACCTGCATCGACATTGGTTCGATAGCAGAGAGCGGTGCTGGCGCGGCGTTCCTCATTCGCATTGCGTTCGGCCTCGCTTTTTTCGAGAATATGCCGGACACTTTGTTCGCGGATTTCGGCATGCGCGCTGTTGGCTTGTCGATGGCTAACCTGCGCCAAAGCTTGATTCAGCGGCACAGTTGTTGATTGATTGGCATTCGCCAAACGAGATTGTGTTTCGGCAATGACCGCAAGCGCGATGCCACAAGACTCGCCCGCCTCGATTGCATTCGCACGGTTTAACGCCGTTATCCGATCTCGTATTGACCGAATCTGCGCTACTTCGCGCTGTGCCTGCGCCAGCAATTGCTGGGCGATCCGGTGCTCGACGGAGCGGATACGGACAATGCGCCGCCGACGATTATCAGCGCCGGTCATGCTGCAAGACCTTTTATCAAGGCCTCTTGCGAGTCAGCAAAGCTGACCGATTGCTCCATCGGCTGCCCGACATAGTCCAGCATGCCCGGAACGGCAGCAATGGCCTGATCCAGCACCGTGTCATTACCCGCGGCATATGCACCCATCAGCAGCAAATCGCGGTTCTGCTCATGTGTTGACCAAAGCTGCCGAAACCTGTTGGCAGCGGCCAGATGATCGGCATCGACAATGTCGGACATGACACGCGATAGCGATCGCGCGACGTCGATAGCGGGGTATACGCCACTTTCCGCCAGCGTCCGCGAAAGGACGATATGCCCGTCCACTATGGCGCGCGCCGTATCGACGATCGGATCGTCAAGATCGCCGCCGTCAGCGAGCACGGTATAGATTGCGGTAATTGACCCACCGGTGCGGTTATCGACCCCGGCCCGTTCGACAAGCTGCGGAATTAGCGCGAGCGAAGAGGGCGTGTAGCCTTTCATTGTTGGGGGTTCACCAAGCGCAAGGCCGATTTCGCGTTGCGCATGGGCGAGGCGGGTCAAGCTGTCTATGAGCAGCAGCACCCTTTTGCCCTGTGCGCGAAAATACTCGGCTATTGCGGTTGCGCGCATCGCGGCGCGTAAGCGCAGAAGCGGAGAGTGATCGGCCGCAACTGCGACTACCACCGACTTACCGGCAATGCGCGGCGTGAGCTTTGTCGCGACAAAATCACTGACTTCGCGCGCACGTTCGCCAATCAGGCCGGTAACGATCACGTCGGCTTCGATCCCCTCGAGAATCTGGCCCATGAGCACCGATTTGCCGACGCCCGACCCGGCGATTATGGCTACGCGCTGTCCTTCGCCTAAGGTCAGCAGGCCGTTTATGGCTCTTACGCCGCAGTCAATCGGCCGGGCAACGCGGCCACGGTTCAGGGGATTGGTCGCTATTCCCGCGAGAGGCCAAATATCCGCGCACCGCTCGAGTGGCCTGCCATCCAGCGGCATTCCTTGTGCATCGATAATCCGGCCAAGTAACTGCTCGCCGCAGCTGATCTGATCTTGCCGTCCACAAGCAACGACGGGCGCACCAGTTGAAACAGATGGATTCTGCGAAAATGGCTGGATGATGCTTATCCTGCCACGGAAGCCCACAACTTCTCCAGCTACGTAGCCGCCCGTTGCCTGGCCGATCCTGACCGCAGTACCGACCGGATAAGGAAAAGCCGCTGCTTCAAGGAACTGTTCCTTGCATGCGGTCAGCGAACCAACGCGGCGCGTGGTCGACCCCTCAAGGTTGACCGCCTCCAGCATCGCGCGTGCAGATCGTACGAGCCGGCCAGTCATAACGGGCTCGTTTCGTAGTGAAGACATTCGCGCAGGCGCTCCAATCCAAGTGCTGTGCCATGCTCGATCCAGCCTTGCGAACATTCGATGCGGATCGTGCCACGGCTAAGTTCGGGGTCGCTTTTAACGGCCAAGCCATTCACGGTGCTTCCGAGTAGTTTGGCATCCTCGGGATGCAGTATTATCTGCCTGGCTTCATCAGCCTCAATCATTATGGCGGCTGCCTTTTCAATCTGCTTTTCCAAAAATTCTGCATCGATCATGATCTGATCGGCAATTTGACTGACTAGTCTGACCACCGCCTCGCGGAGCAGCAGCGACAATTCAGGCCCGGCATCGGGTTGAAGCGCCGCTGCACTGGCGACCAGATTCTGCAGTGCCGCGCGTTCCAGAGCGAACGCAGTCTCGGCAACATTCTGCCCGTCGGTAAGGCCACGCGCATATTCGTCGGGTGCCGTATTCGGGGCGACTGGTGACAGGGTCGCCGAAAGCAAAGGCTTAAACGGAGAACGGCGCGCCGTGGCGTCGATGAGCGAGACGGGGCGAGCGGCAGCGTCAAACATAATCGTCACCTTTGCCGCCCAAAATGATTTCGCCCGATGCAGCCATCTGGCGGGCAACTGCAATGACGGCTTTTTGTGCTTCCTCTACATCCGCGCGTCTGACCTGAACCATTTCCAGAATATCGTCGCGGATCGTTTGCGCCGCGCGCGCGGATAATGTGCCGAGCATTATTTCACCAAGAGCAGCGCTTGCACCTTTGATTGCCAGTGCAATTTTATCCGCGTCGACATTGCGCAAAATCGTGCCCAGTGCTTTTGCATCCAGCTGGGCGAGGTCATCGAAGACAAACATTTCCTCCTCTATCGCCTCAGCGAGGAGCCGATCCTTCTTGCGTAGCGCTCGCAGCAGTTTTTCCCCCAATGGGCGCGAAAGATTATTGACGATGCTGGCAACTTCGCTCCGGCCGCCCAGTTTGATTTCCGGTGTGCTGGCGCTTGGACCGGAATATTGCGATAATATCGCCTCGAGATCCTGAATCGCGGCGGCCGGTACCGACTGCAATTTGGCAGAGCGATACAGCAGGTCTGTCTGTGTGACTTCGTCAAGCCCCGCTATCGCCAGCGCGGATATTTCGGGCGTTAACACCGACAGAATGACGGCGGCGACCTGCGGGTGTTCGTCGGCGATTAGGCGGGTGACCGATCCGAAGTCCATCCATCGCAGGATGTCGAGCGAGGGCACGCTGGACTCGGGTGCAATTTCCGAAAGGATGTTGTCTGCACGAACATTGCCCAATGCCTGGTGCATCATTCCGCGAATGCGCATGGGCGCACCGACGGCCAGCGCTGACAGATTGCGATTGCCGACGACAAAGCGTTCCAGCGCGCGATCAACATCTGCTTCATTTGCATTCGAAGCTTCGAACATGCCCTTGACGAGCGTCTTGATCTCGTCGGGCGACAGATGCTGCAAAACCGCAGACGCGTCGCTGTCTTCCAGCAACATCAGCAAGATAGCGGCTGATAGTTCGCCGCTAATGGGTGGGGGCGCTTCGGCTTCGACCGCAGCGAGCACAATATCATCATCCATTTGCCCGCTCCTGGATCATCTGACGAACCAGAAGGGAAGCGCGTTCGGGGTCTTGCCGAATGAACGAGCGAACCAGATTTGCGCGCGCTTCATAGCTCGGGGCCGATTCAATCATTTCGATTGTGACCGCATTTGAAGCGCGCGGATCGCTGGTCGCTGCGAGCAGTTTCCGTTCGGTATCGGCCTGCTCCTTAGTGGCCGCAACTCTGCCTTTGACGGCGGTTACGAGCGGACGTCCGATGAACAAAAAGGCAAGAAACGCTCCAAAAACGGCGCCAGCCTGCTGGACGAGCGGCAGGAACCATGGGCGATCCCAGAAACTCACGGCTTGTTCGGCTTGATCTGCAAATGGGCGTGCGGATATCGCGACCATGTCACCGCGTTCAGCGTTAAAGCCGATCGCGCCCTTCACCAGATTTTCCAATGCCGCGACATCGGCCGCGCTACGTTTCTTCGTGCCTTTCACGTCCCGTATTGCGACAGCAACTGACAGTCGCCGCAAGCCGCCCTGTGGCTTATGTGTCACTGCGATCTCACGTCCGACATCGAATGTGCGCGTATAGGTTTCTTCGCTTTGGCCTTGGGTGGGGGTTGACGCGTTGGAACTGTCAGGCGCGCTGGTGGAAAGCTGACTGGCCGGTGGTGGCTGGTTCGACAATGTTCCGGGAATGCCGACCGCCGCTTGCGCATTGTCCGCGTTCAGAGATTTGTTGCCCTCCTCGCTTCGCAACGCACGGTCATCTTTTGGATACGTCTCGCGCGTCGACTGGCTTTCCGACGCATCAACATCGGCATGTACTTCGACCGAGAAATTGCCTTGACCTGCGACCGGCGTCAAAAGTGCAATGACTGCCTGCCGGTAACGTTCCTCCATTTGCATTTGCAGTTGGAACATCCGATCGTCGCTGCCCGCTTGTTCGGCTGACAACAGCGCGCCGCTCTGGTCGATGACCGAAACCGCATCGGCGGCAAGGTTTGGAACTGATGAAGCAACGAGATGGCGGATCGCCCGGACTTGTGCGACCGATAGGCTGCGCCCTTGCTGCAATGTCAGCATCACCGACGCAGCAGGTTCACGCGCATCGCGGACAAAGACGCTTGGCTCGGGCGTTGCCAAATGGACGCGCGCATTTTTGACCACATCAATGGCTTCGATGGTGCGGGCAAGATCAGCTTCATGTGCCGCGCGCAACGTTTCGCCTTCGACTGCGCGACTTGAGCCCATCGGCAGCGATGCAATTACCGCATCACCGCTGGGCTGTGCTTTTGGCAGACCCTGTCCGGCAAGCAACATCCGGGCTTCGTGCAATTGACCCGCATCAACCGATATCGCGCCGGTGCCGGAATCGAGGCTGTAGTTTATCCCTGAAGACTGCAACGCATCGGCAACCGCCGCTTTGTCGGCATCGGCCAGACCTTGGAACAGCGGTGCCTGAGCCGGTGTGCTCAGCACGAAATAGGTAATGGCGGCAAGCCCGATAGCACCAGTCAAAGCGAGCGCGGGGAGCGCCCTTCGTACCGCTGGCTGGCGGACGATATCGCGCATGAAGCCCGGGCTTGGGGGAAGCCTGAGGGCATTGCGCGGGCCATGTTGGTGCCAGCCAGCGGTGCGTCGGGGGGAAGGATGTGCTGCTCGGCCATCGTTTAAACCGGCATGTTCATGATGTCGCGATAGGCGGAAAGCAGCTTGTTGCGGACCTGCATGGTTGCCTCAAAGCCGATTGATGCCTTTTGCCGTTCGATCATGACGGAGACAATGTCGTGGGTATCGCCGCGTTCATATGCCGCCGACAGGTCGCTTGCTTTGCCCTGTTGCATATTCACCGTCTGCAACGCGTCCGTCATCGTTTGCGCGAAGGGCGTCCCTGAAACTGTATTGCCAGTATCTGTGCCGCGTCCGGCAGCACGCTGCAGCGCGCCGTTCTGATTGAGGATCGCTGAGCGCATCTGTAAAAGTCGGCTTTGGTCTATCGTCGACATGTGCGTTGGTCCGAAGGCGGAATTGCCTTTGTGCTTACCCAAGCAATGCGCGTGCCAGTTTGGCTGGACATACGAATTCCGGGACTTCCAGCGCTAGGCCAGAGGATAGCCGCCAATATTCCGACGCCAGCGTTAAAGCGATTGCCAGCTCTGCCGTTTTTGCTTGCCGAGGCCACCCATTACAATCGGGCAGCCCCATTCGAGAGACAGCAAAGGAATTCAACATGACAGTGATCAACACCAACGTAAGCGCGCTTCGCGCCCAGAACGCCTCACGCATGGCCAACAATTCACTCGGCCAGGCGATGGAGCGCTTGTCGAGCGGCAAGCGCATTAACGCCGCGAAAGACGATGCCGCCGGCCTCGCGATTGCAACCCGCATGGACGCCAAGGTCCGCGGACTTAATCAGGCCGTGCGCAATGCAAATGACGGCATCAGCCTCGCACAGACCGCAGAAGGCGCGATGGGCGAGATTTCCAACATCCTCGTGCGGATGCGCGAACTGGCTGTGCAGTCCGCCAACGGCACCTCTGCCGCTTCGGATCGGACCGCCATTGACGCCGAAGCCGACGCGCTAGTGGCGCAAATCGGCGACATCACATCGCGCACCGACTTCAATGGCACGACGCTGATCGACGCAGCCAAAACGATCAGCATCCAGACCGGCGTCGAAAGCGGCGAGACCGTTGACATTGCGCTGGTTGCTATGACTGCGGCTGGGCTTGGTATCGGTGCGGTCGACCTGTCAACGGCAGCAGGTGCTGGCACGGCGCTGAACCTGCTCGACACCGCAATCGACACAGTGGCGACGCAGCGGGCAAATATTGGTGCGGTGCAGAACCGTCTGGATGCAACCGTCAACAATCTGACATCGACCGCCACAAATCTGACGGAATCGAAATCGCGGATCGAAGATGCGGACTTCTCAGCGGAATCGACCAAGCTCGCGTCCGCGCAGATACTAAGCCAAGCCTCGACCGCAATGCTTGCTCAGGCAAACCAGAGCCAGCAGGGCGTCCTCAACCTCCTGCGTTAAAGTAGGAACCCCAGGTCGCATTTGATGAGCAGAATATCCCGATGGCAATCGGCGCAAGCCATGCCATCGGGATATTATTGGGCCCGGATCATAAGCACACAGGTCTTGAACTCACCACAACACACCGCTATGCGCGCCATACGGCACTTGCCGGGAAGCCGCTTTAGCTCAGTTGGTAGAGCATCGCATTCGTAATGCGGGGGTCGTAGGTTCGAATCCTATAAGCGGCACCATCCCCTTGATTGCATCCCTGACAGCAACCTTGTTCGTTCAGGCAGCGTCAGATGCGGGAGAAACATCTTCTGACGGCCTTGCCGAAAGTTCTGCGACCAGAAAATCAAAAACGGTTCGGACGCGCTTGCTGGTGTGCAATTCGCGATGCGTTGCGAGCCACATGGGAACAATGATGGGCGGCATGTCGTGAAGTATGCGGGAAACCAGCGGTTCGGCGTCCCCGATATCCTTTGTTATTCCCCCGATCCCGACGCCCTGTTTTACGAGCTGCCACTGAACGAGATGGTTGTCGCAGATGATCGGAAAGTTTCTTTTTGCGAGATGTAGACCCATCGCATTGAGCACGTTTATCATCGGCTCGTTGTCCGCAAATGCCAAAAAGTCGGCGTCTTTTAAATCGGCAAATGATTGCGGATTGCCGAGCTTGGCAAGGTAGCTGTGCGCGGCATAAAAATAGCCCTCGTCGTCGCGGATTTTCTTGGTGATCACATCTGATTGCGATGACGCGACGTGTCTGATCGCTATATCTGCTTCGCGACGCAACAGGTCCGAAGAGGCATTGGAAGCGACAATTTCAACCGAAATACCCGGATAATCCTGACGCAGTTTTTGGATGATCGGTGGCAGGACGAGTGCGCTATATGCTTCACTGGCAGCAATACAAATCGATCCCTCTATGGATTGTGACTGCCCCGATGCCGCGCGCGATACGTGCGATGCCGCCTCTCCCATACCGCGCACATGCTCCAACAATTCAAGTCCGCCCGGAGTCAAAATTAGCCCCCTGCCTGCTCGTTCAAACAATATGAGGCTTAGCTCGTCTTCTAAAGCGTCCACTTGCCGACTGAGTGTCGGCTGCGTCATTCCCAACGCACGGGCCGCAGCCGAGAGCGAACCTTCCTCAGCGGTGACCAAGAACGCGCGCGCCCTGTTCCAGTCAAATTTTACCGACCGCCAATCCATACATATTTGTATATAAGAAATAGCAAATACCGCAATTTTTATTCCGGTTTCGTATGGCTAGTGCGCTCGTCAAGCTTCCTGAAGGAACATCCATGTAAGCACTTATGAGCAAACAACCCCTGAGAATGCCACTCAGGCTCTTACACCCTCACTCTCTCCAGTTTTGGAAATCGAAGGATGCCAGCGAACCGTTGGCATTGGTCGCCAGCGAAGATCATATCATTTCTAAATGAGAGATATGGCCTTCACCGATTCCGGGTGAAGATCGAATTTTGCGCTTCTCCCCCCAACCCCGTGA
>JBGSPK010000235.1:0-4053 GCA_041738665.1 Sphingorhabdus sp.
TTCGAAATGGGCCCCGTGCCCGGCATGACCGCGAAGGAAATCAAGCGCTACATCCGCTACATCGCCGACTGGCGTCTGGGCCAATTGGGCCTGCCCGCGATCTACATGGTCGAAGACCACCCGCTGCCGTGGCTCGCGCCACTCCTCAACGGAGTCGAGCACGCCAACTTCTTCGAAACCCGCGCGACCGAATATAGCAAAGCCAGCACCCGCGGCGATTGGGGCCAGGTGTGGGATAGCTTCGACCGCCGCAAGAAGAAGATCATCGGCATCGAGCCAGCAGCCGAGAATGACGGCGTGGATATGTTTGAACAGGCAGGGGTTGCGGCGGAGTAGATATGTCTGACACCAAAAAGATTGCCAGCGATGCATTCGCAAATGCTCTTAGCGATTTAGCCCCCAGCAGTTCAGCTATAGCTGGTCTAGGGGATGGAGCTATTGAACGACTAATCGCGTCTTTTGAAGAAGCCGCACAAGCCGATGACGATGGTATTGAATTTTGGGACGCTCGTGACCTTCAAGAGTTATTGGGATATCAACGGTGGGACACTTTTCTAGAAGTAATCGAAAAGGCCAAGACTGCCTGCGTTGCGAGCGGACAACCAGCGAGCAACCATTTTTCGGACGTCCGAAAAATGGTCTCAATCGGGTCGGGCGCAGAGCGAGAGATATCGGATATAAGGCTTACACGATACGCTTGTTATCTAACCGCTCAGAACGGCGACTCTCGCAAGAAACCCATCGCTTTCGCTCAAACCTACTTTGCCATTCAGACGCGAAAGCAAGAACTCAGCGAAGATAACCAGTATGCGCCTCTTTCTGAGGAACAGAAACGCGTTCTCTTACGCGACGAGATCAAGGAGCATAATAAACATTTAGCTAGCGCAGCGAAGAGCGCTGGAGTCATCGAACCTCTAGATTTTGCGATATTCCAGACATTCGGATACAAAGGTTTATACGGCGGCCTAGATCGACCCGGGATTCAGCGAGCAAAGGGTTTGCGAGCAAAACAGAACATTTTGGATCATATGGGCAGCACAGAACTTGCAGCTAATTTGTTTCGCGCCACACAAACTGAAGAGAAGCTACGTCGCGATAAAATTCGTGGTAAAGATGCGGCAAATAACACTCATCTGGAAGTCGGACGAAAGGTTCGCCAAGCAATTAAAGAGATTGGTGGCACGATGCCGGAAAACCTGCCGGTCGCAGAAGACATCGCTAAAGTAGCGCGCCGCCTCAAGAAGGGCGTAACGAATTCCCCGAAAACGCTCGGAGATTGATTGCGCATGCCTGTGATCATGCATTTTTCAACCTTTCTGAAGTTTCTCACTTTGGACACTGGAGATAAGATTCGACAACTTGAGAACTATGCAAAGCCTGGAGGGTTTGACTTTTACAGAACGTCGCGTGACGCTGTGTTGAATTACTCAGCACATGGCAAACCTCAAAAAAGCGTGATTGCTGAGATCGTAAAGTCGGCGCCTCAAAATGCGGTTACACATAACATTGAAATTTTTGAAAACGTCGCTTGCTGGCTAGATAAACAGCCCGGCGAGCGAATTGTGCCATCTCGCGGCGTATGGCCTTCGCCATCTAAAGTATTCTCAGTTCATATCGAACCAGAAATTGGCCTCGAAAAAGGCGGAAAAAAGAAGACATTAGCTGTCTACCCAAGGCGTGAGCCAAGATTAAATCGCGACAAAGCTGGAGCAGGCCTTCTGCTTCTCAGGAAAGCCTACAAGGGCGTAGGCGATGAGGATTTTGGTGTGTTAGACGCTTATGGTCAAAAGGCATATTGGAGTCCAACAAATGTGTCCTCCGCTTTATTGGATGTCGAAATTGGACTGATCGAGAACGAACTTAAGAGGATAATGAACTAGGTTTATACTTTGACTTTATTTGTTCGTATAAAACGACAATTTTCCGATTAATTACCCATTGGCGCGTTACAGTTTTGAATAGTTCAACCTCCCCTTAACCACCCCCATGCCATTTCAGGGCAATAGCCCGCGACTCGTTCCTCAAAACCGCTGCTCCTTTGGTCGTCCTGACCTTCCTTGCCGTCTATAATTTCTCAGGCTAACCGAGGAAGAAATCGCGGCGCGCGATGCGGTCGAGAAATCCGTCCATTACAGCGGCTGCAACGAAGTCCGCGCCGCCGGCAAAGCCCCGCTGTATCGCGGCAACCCCGGCTACGGCGAACATATGGATGGCGATGGCGACGGTGTGGCGTGTGAGCCGCATTATTGACCACTGACTTCCCTCTCCTGTGGGAGAGGATATGTAGCCTTACGAGCGATAGCGAGTTAGGCGCAGTTGGTGAGGGGTTCTGCGCTATCGACAGGGCACATCCCCTCACCCAGCTACGACTAGCCGCCAAGGCGGCAAGTCTGCGCAACCCTCTCCCGATGGGAGAGGGATTTCTTCAGCTCCATAAATCTCCTTGAAAAGAACATATATAGAACATATGCTGGCGACGGAATCACAATAGCGGGCAAGCCAATGGACGACGTCACCAATGCTGACCGCGCCGAATGGGCGCTGGCAGCACTTTCCGATTTTGTCGTGGCGACAAGAGTTGACACTGCGCGAGACGCTATCGCCGACCTAATCGCAAATCTGCTGCACCTTGCACGCGGTCGCGCGTTGGATGTGGATTTATTGCTTCGTCAAACCAGAGGGTTAATGGCAGAAGAATCTGTCCAAGACGCCGAGGGTGATATGGCCGCCGTTCAGGCGCGCTTTCGTGAATTGCTGCCCGATGATGATTGAGCGCCACATCAAAATCCGCCAGACTGATCGTTACGCTCGCTGGTTCGGTGCGTTGCGGGATATTCGTGCCAAAGCAAGAATTGATGCACGCATTCGCCGATTGTCGCTTGGCAACTTCGGTGACGCAAAATCAATTGGCCGCGGCGTATCCGAACTACGCATCGATTATGGCCTAGGGTATCGTGTCTATTTCATGCGGCATGGCAACGAATTGATCATTCTGCTGTCAGGGGGTGACAAATCGCGCCAACAGGCAGATATTAAAGACGCGCAACAGCTTGCGCAGGATTGGAAGGCGTGACGATGGCAATAGCAACGACCCCTTGGGATGCGGCCGAACATCTTGGCTGCAAAGAGGCCATATTGCATTATCTGGAGGCAGTATTTGAAGATGGCGACCCTGCGCTTATCGCAGCCGCACTCAACGACGTTGCCCGCGCAAAAGGGTTGGCCAATAACCCCGAGTTATCGAGCGACACCGACATCAGTGCAGTGATCCGCACATTGAAGGCGCTTGGGCTGGAATTGACCGCTAAAGCTGCCTAGCCCCCAATAGCTCTGGGTTTTTTAGCTTTAAACAATGGACCTAACCGCCCTTCTCAATCTGCCCAACGCCCTCGCCGCATTTGCGCTGGTGAACCTGTGGACATTCATGCTGTTCGGCCTCGACAAGATCCGCGCCGAGGAGGGCTCATGGCGTGTGTCCGAAGGTACGTTGCTTCTCTGGGCGTTTCTCGGCGGCACCATCGGCGCTTACACCGGCCGCGCGCTATTCAGGCACAAAACCCGCAAGCAGCCCTTTTCAAGCAACCTGCACCAGACCGCGATATTTCAGGTCTTTGCAGCCGCATTGACCGGTGGCTGGATGCTTGCAGGGTAACATCAAATTATATAGCTTCTCCATAACATCGCAGGGGGGGGCGTATGCGGAAAATCATAACATTGGGATTGCTTGCCTGTTTGCCTTCGGCAGCGGTGGCGGACGAGAATTGCTGGAGCGGGCCTTTTGGTCCCTATGGCGCGCCAGTGCAGAGCTGGGCGTTGGTGATGAACGAACCCACTACTGCCAAGCAGGAATATCTGACCACCGCGACGCTGGCGCGCAAAGGGCTCATCATCGCGCAACAGGAATATGCCATTACGCCGGTGAAGCGCTATCTGGCGAGCGACATCAACCTGCTCGACGACAAGGGCAAATCGCTGTCAAAGGCGGTGCCACTCGCCGCCGGATCGCAAATCACCATCTGGCGCGGGCTGGGCGGGGTTGACCGGCATTGCTCA
>JBGSPK010000264.1:0-9409 GCA_041738665.1 Sphingorhabdus sp.
TATTTTGTTTGGACCGCCCAAGAATGTATTTAGCTAAAAGCTGAACTTGATGGTTGCGCCCACGGTGCGTGGATCACCCGGCTGACCTGCAATCAGGCCGACATTGCTCGGTGCGACCTGAAGCAATTCGAAATAATTCACATCAAACACGTTGCGGACCCAGCCATAGATGTCGAAATTATCCGCCCGGAACCCGACCCGGTAATTGGACAGCGCATAGCCTTCGATGTTGGTATAAATCGACGGCGACGGGTTGGACGAAAAGCCCGAACGGTAGTTGCCGTCGAAGCCGACATAAAGTTGCCCCTCCGCCGCGAGCAGCGTCAGCGGCGTGTTCACCTCGGCGCCATATGATAGCGCCCATTTGGAAACACCGGGCAGACGTCCGCCCGATATATTGCAGTTAGCGGGGCTCAAGCCGCCAGGTGTTCCGGGCGCGCTTGGTGTCTGGCCAGCGCCAACCGTGGTCCCGCCAGCCAGCTCAGGCGGGCAAGGCGCATCAATGAAGCGGACATATTTGGCATCGGTGTAAGCGCCGTTGAGATAAAAGCTGAAGCGGCCACTCGGACGGATTTTGAAGTCTGCCTCAATCCCTTGCGAGCGAACTTTCCCCGCGTTGGCCAGATAGCCACGCAAAACGCCCAACTGGCCGTTTGTTACAGTCGCCTGATAGTTTTTGATGTCCGTGCGGAACGCTGCAAGGTTGAAGGTGGCTTTGCGATCCCAAAGCTGGGTTTTGATTCCAACCTCGAAATGATTGACCGACTCCGGCTTGATGACGCCAGCGCCGAGGATCGGATTGCCTGCTGCGTCTGTCGGCAGGCCGTTCTGGTTGATGCCGACGGTTTTGAAGCTCTTGGCGTAGGTTGCATAGGCAAGCACGTCTTCGGCAACCTTGTAGTTGACGTTTAAATCATAGCTGAAATTCCAGTCAGCGACGGACGGTGCACTGATCTGTGGCGAGAAGACGCCGCATTGCGCGGCACCGATCGAACCAGCAGGCTGCGGGCAGGTCAGGATTGCCCCGGCGCCAGTGGTGACCACACGTTGGTAGAAGCCGGATTTCTTGTCGTAATTGATGCGGACACCGGGTTGAATGGTGAGCGCGTCTGTCACTTTCCAGCTTGCTTGTCCGAAAAGGGCGGCGCTTGTGCTCTTAAGGTTCTGCGTGTTGCGGGCCGTCAGGCCAGCCAAAACCGCCGGGTTGTTCGCAAGTGCGCCCGTCAGGTTCCATCGGCTGGACGCCGCGCCTTGCTGTTCGAACCCTTGCGTGTCGATCCGTTGTTTGAAGCCGAACGCGCCGAGAACGAAGTCGAACCTATCGCCGGAATAATTATACCGGAATTCCTGACTGTATTGATCTTGCTGTGACGGGTTGTTCGAAGCGGTAACGATATCGAGGCCCGTGAAATCGCGGTCGTTCTCTGGCTTCCAGTCCCAGAAGCGCCAGGCGCTGATTGAGGTAAGCGTACCAGGACCGACGTCCCATTTCACCCGTAACGAAGCACCGCCGATAATGTTACCCGCACTCAGATTTGCGTCGACATCGGTCAGACGGTCGAAGGGATTTCGGGAAACCACGCGGTAATTCTGCGCAGATGCGAGTGCCTCATACTGGCGTGCAAGGGCGCGTTGGGTCAATCCAGTGCGGACGAAAACGGTGCCGCAACATTCGGGATTTTGTCTGCTGTAGTCGCCCGTCAGGGTGATGCTAAGATCATCGTTCGGTTGGAACAGCAACGTACCGCGCAGGCCGAGATTGTCTTGTTCGTTGATGTAACGGTCGCTCGCGACATTGAAAATCGTGCCGCGACGGCTGGTCGAAGAGATCGCTATGCGGGCGGCGACTGTGTCCGATAGCGGGCCTGATACCGCCGCTTTGGCCTGCTTGAAGCCGAGATTGCCGACGGTGACTTCGGCCCTGCCTTCAAAATCGAAGGTCGGCTGGTTTGTCGTGATATTGATCGCCCCCGCCGTGGTGTTCTTGCCATAGAGCGAACCTTGCGGTCCGCGAAGGACTTCGACCTGCTCAACGTCGAGGAAGTCGAATGTCGCGGCAGCGACGCGGGCGTTATAGACGTCGTCCACATAGATGCCTACGCCCTGCTCAAACCCATCGCTGGTCAGGCCGAACGGCACGCCAATCCCGCGAATGTTGACCGCGGTGTTACGCGGGTTGGACGCATAAACCTGCAGCGTCGGGGCAAGCTGCTGGAGCTTCACGACGTTGAAGTTGCCAGTGGATTCGATGCTGTCTGCCCGGATGACCGATATGGCCAGCGGCACTTCCTGAGCCGTTTCCTGACGGCGGCGCGCGGTAACGATGATGACATCGCCCCGGCTTGGCTCATTTTCCACTTGGGGTTCGGCGACGTCTGCGGCGAGAGCTGCCTCGTCGGTGGAGTTATCGGTAACTGCTTCATCATTGGCTTGCGCCTGCGCTGAAAGTGCGAGGGCAGTGACTAGGGCAAGCAAAGGCCCGGCGGGACGAAATCGCATATGTTTTCTTTCACAAAAAACAGATGCATCCGGTCGTCCGGTCTGCCTCTAAGACTAGGAGGAAATTAGATTTAGTTGCTGAAGCGCTTGCGCTCTGTCACGTCGACTTGCACGAGCTTGCCTTCGTGTACGGTCAATTGGATCGCGCCGAATTTGAGTTTGGCGAGTGCATCGAGCACCGCACGAATGGGTTCGGGAAACGAAGTTTTGTTCGTCTCGTCTGCCCGGTCTGTAGTTTCGTCAGTCATAGGCACCCCTTGTCGGACGGGCAGTTTGTCCACCCTTCATCCGGAGGCAATCGATAAACTCAACTATTTTAATTGACAATATGATTCGGCGTCAGATTTTCCTTTCAGCGCCGAAAGGTTCTGTTTGTGCGCTATCCGGAAAGGACTCTATTCGGCGGCCTGCAAGTAAGCGTCGGCGTCGACATTATCCGACAGGTTGATTGAATCAAGAAGGTCAGCGGTTTTGTCGCGGACCTGCAGCATCAGCGCGCGGGTGCGGCAGTTTTCTTCCTCGATGCAGTTCTTGCAGCGTTCATGTGCGTAACGGCTGGCGCAGGGAACAAGCGCCAGCGAACCGCGCATAATCCGGATCAGGTCGCCATAGCTGACATCAATCGGGGGGACGCCCAACCAGTAACCACCGTCCTTGCCGCGCTGCGAAGCGACGAGGCCCGAGCGCGTGAGTTCCGACAGAATGACGGTCAGAAATTTGGGGGGTATCTTCTGCGCATCCGCGATGTCGGCCAGCTGCACCGGACCTTTGCCATAATGGTCAGACAGATGCTGCATCGCGCGGATGGCATAACGGGTTTTCTGCGACAGCATGACTTGTCTTTGCGCTCACTCGATTCGTTTTTCAACCCTTGGAGTAGACAAATACTGTTGCCGAAATGAAACTATGATTAACTACCGCATTTTACCTGCATATCATTGTTGCATTGGCAAAAATGCGCGCATAGCCTCTTTACATAACAAGACTCGGTTGAGCGAAACCGCGTCGTTTCCAAAAAGGGGGAAATTATGAAGCTCACGAAAACAGCCTTGCTGCTGATGGCAACCTGCCTGACCGCACCAGCCTTTGCGCAGGAAGCGCCTGTGCCTGCTGCGGCAGAAACAGCCGAAGATGAGGGGACTGCAATCATCGTCACGGGATCGCGGATTAAACAGGATCCGAACAACAGTGCTTTGCCATTGCAGATTATTAACACTGAAGATCTGAGGCGCGAAGGAATTACCAGTCCTGAACAGATGCTCCAGTTCCTTAGCACAAGTGGTTCTGGCCCGGAAAATCTTGCGTCCAATGCCGATGTTGTCGGTGGTGCGCAACGAGGTACAAACGGGCTTTCGTCGGCCAATCTCCGAGGGCAAGGTAATGCGGCGACCCTCGTGTTGCTTAACGGTCGTCGGGTCGCCGCCCACGGCCTTTCAGGATCTGCTGTAGATGTAAACCAAATTCCCTTTTCAGCGATTGAGCGCGTTGAGGTGCTGAAAGATGGCGCATCGGCCATTTATGGCACCGATGCAATTGGCGGAGTGATAAACTTTATTACCAAGACTGATTATGAAGGCCTTGGATTATCTGGAAATGTTGACGTCACCGAACGCGGCGATGGCAATATTTATCGTATCGGCGCGATCGCAGGTTACGGCGATCTTCAAGAAGACGGCTTCAATGTCATGGGGGCGGTTAGCTATCGCTGGAACAAGATTTTATTCGGGACCAATCGGGAGTTCACCCGGAGCGATCGTCCCAACCAGGGCTTGTCCATCGATACGCGTGGCACTCCAATAGCAACCACGTTCAACGTTGCGGGCAACACTTTCCAAGCCGCCGCAGGCACCTTGTTGCAGGGGCTGACGCTAACTGCACCCAATGGCGCAAACGCTGCGGCTGGTGGCATAAACATCCTCGACCTGCCCGGTGGCGCTGGTTGTGAATCCATGCCCGACGGTATGGATTATGACTTTGATCTCTGGAATACTGCGACAGCGTTTTATGCCTGTTCATGGGACACAGGCCGAAACGTTGTACTTCAGCAACCGATCAAAACGCTGACATATTATGGACGTGGCGTGGCGAACTTGGGTGGCGATCATAAGCTTTCGGCAGAAATCACTGGGTCGGAGGCAAATTCTTCAAAGATTTTCTCTAACAACCAGTATTCGACGTCGGTTTCACCCACTGCAAACCTGCCACTTTATTATCCAAGAAATGCTCTTACTGCAGCAACCTACGATCAAGTATTCAGCGCTATTCGGGCGTCTTTTACCAACCCCGCCCAGCAAGCAGCGCTGGATGCTCGTAATGGTCTTCCAATTTCATTTCGTTGGCGTTGTGTAACCTGCGGACCGCGTGAGTATCAAACCGAGACAAAAACTTTCCGCGCAGCACTCGGCTTGGATGGCCCCATCGGCAGCGGATGGGATTATCGTGTTGGTGCGTCATACGCGACCAGCGAATCGCGTTCGATCCTAGGCTCGGGCTATCACTACACGGGCGTATTTCGTGCAGTTACCCGGGATGCCAACGGCGTCATCATCGGCAACCCGGGTCAGAACGACACCCGAGCCCCGACTGCTCCTGGAGCATCGGGCCCCGGTATTGTTGGCCTTTTCAACAGCGGTATTATCAATCCGTTCAGTCTGACCCAAAGCGATGCGGCTTTGGCAGCCCTAAATGCGGTGTCCGCAAAAGGCGTTGTATTATATGGTGGACGCTATGAAGTGAAGCAGTTCGATGCATCGATATCTGGCCCGCTCTTCGCGCTTCCGGGTGGTGATGTAGCGGTGGCTCTGGGCGTCGACTATCGGCGAGAAAGTTACGAGTTTAACGGTTCAGATGCAGGCAGCATTCAGGCACAGCCGGATATTTTTAACGTGGCTTTCGACAATATCAATGCACTTACCCCCAAAAAACGGGATGTAAAGGCTGCATATGCTGAGGTCCTCTTCCCGATTTTTGACATGCTTGAAATCACGGCTGCAGGGCGTATCGACGATTACACCGGTTTCGGCAGCACATTTAATCCAAAAGTAGCTTTCAAGTTCCAACCTACCGATTGGCTGATGTTCCGCGGTTCTTACAACACAGGATTCCGTGTTCCGACCTTCAACCAGATATTCAACGGAACTACCCAGACCACAACGACCAGCGCGACAATCGTTGATCCGTTTAGATGCCCAAGCTTGCTGGTGGACAATACGCCGCCAATTGATCCAAATTGCGCGAGTATTCTTCCTGCGCTTTTAACCGGTGGCAATCCGGCATTGGGCCCGGAAGAAGCGAAGCAATTCTCGCTGGGCGTAGTGTTTAGGCCTGCTCCCAGATTTAGTGCTTCAGTCGATTGGTGGTCGATTGATGTCGATGGCACAATTACGGAATTGACAACCCAACAGCTGCTTGAGAATGCGGCCTTGTTCCCTGATCGCTTTATCAGGGATGGTGCCAATAGTATCATTGCATTTGATCGCAGATGGATAAATGCTGGTGCTCGCAAAACCCAAGGCCTTGAAGTCGCATTGCGAGGAGGAATTGACGGTTTCGGCGGATCTATCGACGCCGGCCTTGACGGAACCTATCTTTTGAAAAAGAAGGAACGGCTGACCTCAACGGCGCCTTACAGTAACAGCCTTTTGGGAATATTCTCTCTTACCGGCGATCTTGGCATTCGCTGGAAGCACAATGCCTTTGTCAGCTACTCGAACGACGATTTTTCCTTTT
The DNA here is from genome assembly GCA_041738665.1 of Sphingorhabdus sp. Classification (GTDB taxonomy): domain Bacteria; phylum Pseudomonadota; class Alphaproteobacteria; order Sphingomonadales; family Sphingomonadaceae; genus Sphingorhabdus_B. The sequence continues at coordinate 6,229 of JBGSPK010000264.1, forward strand.
CGCTGTCTCAGATATTCCGGTCAGGCTACAAGAATTTTGTTCTACCGAATTTCTTGAATCCCCGAGGAGCAACCCGGCCTGATTATAACGACCGTGTCAAACCCTATGCCATTTACAACATGGCTTTGTCTTACAACGGCTTGGCACCGAATTATCAGATCACCTTCGGTATCAGGAACCTTTTCGACAAGGATCCGCCATTTGCAATTACGTACGACACCAACTTCGGTTCAGGCGGATCTTGGGAACCGCGGGTTGCGGACCCACGCGGGCGGTCTTTCACACTGTCGGTTGAGACGAAGTTCTAAAGTTGGCATAGGGCCTGCTGTGGATATTTCAGCATCACGACGCCAAATCATGGCGGGGCTGGCGGTTATGCTGTCGGCCCCTCCGACTTTTGCGGCCTCGCCCGAAGTAAAGGGCGCTCGCAAACCTGCGCGCCTTCGCATCGGCGACACCGTCGGCCTCATCGAGCCCGCCTCGGCCAGTGACGAGCCGTTCCAGATACAATTGGTCGAAGAAGCTATCATCGCGATGGGTCTTAAACCCAAGCGCGCTCCGCATATCCTTAACCGCTATGGCTATCTCGCTGGCGCGGACAAGGACCGGGCGGCCGACGTCAATGCGATGTTTGCCGACAAGGAGGTCAAGGCCATCTTCGCTGTTCGCGGCGGATGGGGCAGTGCTCGGTTGTTGCCTTATCTCGACTGGGGCATGATCCGTGCCAATCCCAAATTGCTTACAGGGTTTAGCGACATCACTGCGTTGCATATGGCCATTGCGGCCAAGGGTGGTTTTGTCAGTCTGCACGGCCCCAATGCGGGCAGTGCGTGGGGCAAGTCGTCGTGGGACAGCTTCCGCCAAATCGCCTTTGAAGGCGGTACGCCTACCTTCGTAAATCCCGAAGGCGGCGAAGACCGGCTTGTCCAACGCCGTTGGCGCACGCGTGTGCTTGGCAGCGGCAAGGGCAAGGCTCAGGGCAAATTATTGGGCGGCAATCTGACTGTGCTCACTGCGCTGGCGGGTACACCTTATCTGCCGAATTTCGACGGTGCGATCCTGTTCTTGGAAGATGTGGATGAGGCCGAATATCGCATCGACCGCATGCTGACCCAATTGGGGCAGGCGGGTGTGCTCAAAAATTTGAAGGGCGTGGTGTTCGGCCAGTGCACCGACTGCGCCAACAAGACCGGCAGCGCGTTCACACTGAACGATGTGCTAACCCAGCATCTGGGTTCACTCGGTATTCCGGCGTATCAGGGGGCGTGGTTCGGGCACATTACCGATCAATTCACGCTGCCTGTTGGCGGCATGGCGGAAATCGATGCCGATGCAGGGACGCTTCGTCTGTTGGAACCCGTCGTTGTTTAACTTACCCCTTGGGTAATCAGCAGCGCAAAGATGTTGTTCGCCATGTGCAGCAATATGTTGGTCCGGAGCGATCCTGTAAGGTGGTAAAGGAACCCGAACGCCAGGCTAAGCGACATCAGGCCGGGTATTGCATAAGGCTGCATATGCACGAGTGCAAAGGCCAATGACGAGAGAATAATCGCGCCCCAAAACGGCATATATTTGCCCAGCGCGTTCTGTAACATTCCGCGGAACAGCAGCTCCTCGACAATCGGTGCAGCAATGCCAATGGCGAATAGCCCGGCAGCGATGTTCAGCGGCGTCCGCGGGATGCTGGCAATCATCTTTTCCATTTCTTCCTGCATCTTGACGCCAGGAATGGCGTAATGGGCGTAAAGAAAGTTGAAAAACATGGCGGCGACCACGAAGACGATTGCCAACGCAGCAACCCGGCTAAATGACAACCGACCGAAATCTGTCAGGCCCAGTAATCGGGCGCGCCCGTCCTTGCGTAAATAGAGCCACATCAGGGCCATCTGGATAATTGCGGAACTGACGAGACCCCATAATATGACCATCGGGTTGTTCAATGCAGAGGCGGTTCCCCCGGGGCCGGAAACGCCAATGCCCACGGCCATGATGACCGCAGTGCAAACCCCTTGCAGCAGGAAATACAGAACAATCCAGCCAACGCTGGGCAGAATGCGGGGGAACGGCTTCATATCTGCCACTTCTGCTATCGACTGCGGCGTTGCTGCCAGATTATCCATTTTTCGCCCCGCAAAATAGGTGAAGGCCCGCGCTTGGCGGACCTTCATCCTTGTTACACATTGGATATCAATAAGCTACCCGTTGTGCAGTCAGGCCATAAGCGGGGAGCAGCGCCTGAACACTTGTCGGACCCGAAAGATGGCCAGCGCCGACGGCCATGAAGGTCACGCCCGGCTTTTCCATCTGGGCTTGAATCCATTTCGCCCAGTTGGCGTTCCGATTGGTCAGCAGGGCGTCATACAAGGCGCGGCTGGTCATACCCTCGTTCATCAACTGACCCAATGCGTCGGGGTCGGGTGTTCCCCAAAGCTCGACCATCCGGTCCATCATTTTCCCGGTGTCATCGGTCATTTTCGCGGTTTCAATCAGGAAGCGGATTTGGTCGGCTTCGGGAATAGTGTCGAATATGCCAAGCTGATATTCCATCGTCTCAACGCCGCCAATGGGCTTCTTGCTGGCGTTCGCCGCTGCCGTCAGCTGCTTTTCCACACCGCTATTTACGTCGAAGCCCTGCTTTTGCATGTTGACGACCGACAATGTCACCGCGGCTGCCCATGGGTCCAGCGGATCAAGTGCTGCTACAGGCAAACCGATTTTGCCAACCGCAGCTTCGTAAATGGGGCGATCACTATCGGTCATTTTCGACCGCAACGTCTTGCCACTGGTGTCGATCGCCAGCTTCGAAAATAGCTGCTGCGTTTCGGCGGGTGAAGGCTCGACCATTTCCAGCACGAGGCGGTCGGACTTGTCGAACGCGTCCTTTACCGCCTCATCAAACCAGCCGAGGCCGGGCTTGAGGATGTGGACCGTGCCGAACAGGTAAATGGTGGTGTCTTCGTCTTTGACCACCCACAATGCCGGGTCGACGTCTTTGATCGCGACTGGCTGAACCTTCACCGGGTCGAGCGCCTCAACAGCAGCGGGCGCCTCGGTTGGACCATCCTGCGCCATGGCCGGTGCAAAAGCGAGCAACGCAGTAGCTGCTAGTAAAGACTTTAAATATGTACGCATGAAGATTCTCCCAGAATAGAGTTATGAAGAGTTGAACGATAAATTCCTG
>JBGSPK010000122.1:0-2124 GCA_041738665.1 Sphingorhabdus sp.
AGTTCAACCTCAGGCTCGGCGACCGCCGACGACTTAACCAACCGCGCTGGCGTTTCGTAACTCGCGCTTTCTTCGCTCGCGAGCTTATGCAATTTGCGTGCCTCTGCAGACATCAGGAAGGCGGCTTCGATGATATGGTGGTCGGTGACGCCGCGCCACAGGCGCTCGAAATGATAGCCGCCATCTTCGGAAATACGGCCGGACCATTTGCCCTCAACATCCTGCGCGCCCATCCATGCGGCGGCCTTGGCGACGGCAGCGCTGCGGTCCTTCGCGTCAGGGTCCAATGCACCAGTAAGCGCCATTGCTTCGACAATCGTCGGGTCGTAACGGCGCGGAACGAAAGCCATTAGGCTTCGCATACGCCGGGCATGTTCGACAAGGCTACCAAGGTCCGCGCTAGCGCGCTGGCCGCCTGCGCCTTCAAGTACGATACCATTCAACCCGACTTCGACGAGATGGTCGTCGAGCGCCTTGTCGTCCTTCACATAAATTTCGCTGCGGCCTTTGGCGACTTTGTACAGCGGCGGCTGCGCGATGAAGAGATGGCCGTTTTCGATAATCTCCGGCATCTGCCGGTAAAAGAATGTGAGCAAGAGCGTGCGAATATGTGACCCGTCGACGTCAGCGTCGGTCATAATCACGATCTTGTGATACCGCAGCTTTTCGATGTTAAAATCTTCGCGTCCTATACCCGTGCCCATCGCCTGGATGAGCGTGCCGACTTCCTTCGACGACAGCATCCGGTCGAAACGCGCGCGCTCGACGTTAAGGATTTTACCCTTCAACGGCAGTATGGCTTGATAATGCCGGTCACGGCCCTGCTTGGCCGAACCGCCTGCCGAGTCACCTTCGACGAGGAACAGCTCGGACTTGGCCGGGTCTTTTTCCTGACAATCGGCGAGCTTGCCGGGGAGCGAGGCAACGCTCATCACGCTTTTGCGCGATGCTTCACGGGCCTTGCGCGCCGCTTCGCGTGCGGCGGCGGCGTCGATGACTTTCTGGATCACGGTCTTCGCATGACCGGGATTTTCCTCCAGCCATTCGCTCATCCGATCGGCCATCAGGCTTTCAAGCGGCTGGCGGACCTCGGACGACACCAACTTGTCCTTGGTCTGCGACGAAAATTTGGGATCGGGCAGCTTCACCGAAACAATTGCGGTCAACCCTTCGCGCATGTCGTCACCGGTCAGTGTGACTTTCTCTTTCTTCAGCACACCCGATTTTTCGGCATAATTGTTGAGCGTGCGAGTCAGCGCCGAGCGGAACGCCGCCAAGTGCGTGCCGCCATCGCGCTGCGGGATGTTGTTGGTGAAACACAGCACATTTTCATAATAAGAGTCATTCCACTCAAGCGCGACATCGATACCTATGCCGTCACGCTGGGAGGAAATCGCGATAGGCTCTGCGAGCAAGGGTGTTTTGTTTCGGTCGAGATATTGTACGAACGCGCCGATGCCACCCTCGTAGAACAGGTCATGCTCCTTGACCTCGGAATGCCGCTTGTCACGCAACAATATGCGCACGCCAGAGTTCAGAAACGCCAGCTCGCGATAGCGATGTTCCAATTTGTCGAAATCGAATTCAAGCACATTTTTGAAGGTGTTGGTCGACGCCATGAAGGTCACGCGGGTGCCCTTCTTGGGCTTGCCCTCGACAACCGGCGCATCGCCCTTGACCACCAGCGGTCCGACCGCGTCGCCATGCTCAAAGCGCATCCAGTGCTCCTTGCCCTCGCGCCAGATCGTCAACTCGAGAAACTCCGAAAGCGCGTTTACCACCGATACGCCCACGCCATGAAGACCGCCGGAAACCTTGTACGCGTTATCGTCGCTTGTATTCTCAAACTTGCCGCCTGCGTGCAGCTGGGTCATGATGACTTCCGCGGCCGACACACCCTCTTCCTTGTGCATTCCCGTCGGAATGCCGCGTCCATTATCCTCGACACTGACCGAGCCGTCGGGGTTCAGTTCGATGAGCACCAGATCGCAATGTCCGGCCAGCGCCTCGTCAATCGCGTTGTCCGAAACTTCGAACACCATGTGGTGCAGGCCGCTGCCATCGTCGGTATCGCCGATATACATGCCGGGGCGCTTGCGCACGGCATCAAGTCCTTTCAGCACC
>JBGSPK010000285.1:0-3534 GCA_041738665.1 Sphingorhabdus sp.
GCTCATCGCTTATTCGTCGGTTGCGCATATGGCGATTGTGACGGTCGGGCTGTTTACGTTTAACCAGCAAGGTATCGAAGGCGCGATTATCGTGATGCTCAGCCACGGCCTCGTTTCCGGCGCGTTGTTCCTGTGCGTTGGCGTTATCTACGACCGCTTACACACCCGCGAAATCAGCCGCTACGGCGGGCTTTCGATCAACATGCCCAAATATGCATTGCTGTTCATGCTGTTCACGATGGCGAGTGTCGGCTTGCCCGGCACCAGTGGTTTTGTCGGTGAGTTTCTTGCGCTGGCCGGTGCCTATAAAGTTTCAACATGGGCAACGCTGATTGCCACGACCGGCATCATTCTCGGCGCAGGATACATGCTCCATCTGTACCGCCGCATCGCCTTTGGTGCGCAGGTTAATGCCGATGCCGCAGCAATGCCGGATATGGACAATCGCGAAATGTGGTTGCTGGCACCAATTGCCGTCGCGGTCATCTGGATGGGCGTGTATCCCGAAACATTCCTCGCCCCGATCCGCCGCGATGTCGCGACGATTGTAGCGCGGGTCGAGCGCGCAGCGCCTGCAGGTGACAGCAAATTGAAACCAAATGACCCTACCACCGCGAAATATCGTGTTGGTGGTACGCACGAAAAAGCGGCTGAGGGGAGCCAGCACTAATGGACCTCAACGCCTCCCTTTATCTTGTCCGTCCAGAGGCTATACTGAGCTTCTCGGCGCTCGCTCTCCTGCTGCTTGCGGCATGGCGCAGCGAAGCGGGCAGGCTTGTCAGCATATTGTCGGTTGCGGCGCTTGTTGGCGCGGGCGCCTATGTCGTACATTTCCTTTGCGCTGACACAAACGCGCTCGCATTCGATGGCCTCTTCGGTAATGACGCCTTTGGAAATTTCTCGAAAATTCTGATCTATGTGGCCGCCGCGATTTCGCTGATGATCGCACCTCGCTTCCTTGAAAAAGCAGGCGCGATGCGCGCCGAATATCCGGTGCTCATATTGCTTGCGGTAACCGGCATGAGCATCATGGTGTCGGCCACCGATTTGATAACGCTTTACATCGGGCTCGAACTCAACAGTCTGGCGGCTTACGTCCTTGCAAGCTTCGTGCGCAGCGATGGACGTTCGGCAGAAGCCGGGCTTAAATATTTCGTCCTCGGCGCACTCGCCAGCGGCATATTGCTGTTCGGGATGTCACTGCTTTACGGTTTCACGGGATCGACGGACTTTGCAACGATTGGCATGGCGCTGGATGGCGACATCGGCCTTGGCATGATTTTCGGTATCGTTTTCGTGCTATCCGGCCTTGCCTTCAAAATCAGTGCAGCGCCATTCCATATGTGGACGCCAGACGTCTACGAGGGGGCGCCAACACCCGTCACAGCCTTCTTTGCCAGCGCGCCGAAAGTTGCTGCGAGCGCACTAACTATCCGCGTCGTCATCGAAGCATTTGGCAATGAGGCAATGGTTTGGCAGCAAATCATCATCGTTATCGCGTTGATGTCGATCATCATTGGTGCGGTCGGGGCCATTGGGCAGCAGAATCTAAAGCGCCTCATGGCTTACAGCTCAATCAACAATGTGGGCTTCATTCTTATCGGCCTAGCCGCAGGGACAGAACAGGGCGTCGCGGCGATGCTGGTCTATCTCGCCATCTATGTTGCGATGACTTTGGGCGGGTTCGTCTGCCTTATGCAGTTGCAGGACAAGGATGGCGGCTATCGCGAAACCTTCGCCGATATTGCAGGCCTGTCAAAAACCCGGCCCGCGCTTGCTGCCGCTTTCGCAATTTTCATGTTCAGCCTTGCTGGTATTCCGCCGCTGTTCGGTTTCTGGGGTAAGCTGGTTGTCTTCAATGCAGCCGTTGCTGCGGGGCTATTGCCACTTGCTGTCATCGGCATCGCCGCATCGGTAATCGGCGCATTCTATTATCTGAAGGTCGTCAAGGTGATGTATTTTGACGAACCCGCTGATGTTATTGCAGCAGGCGATGATAAGGTGTTGGCTTGGACCGGAGGCATTTTAGCCGCAGTCAACTCACCACTCGGTTATTTCACCATTCCGGTTCTCGGGTTGGTAACGGCCCAAGCTGCGAAAGCGTTATTCTGACACCCATTTTCGAAGAGGTTGTGCTGACCGGGTCGACCAACGCCGACCTGTTGCAACGTGCAGCTGAAGGGGGTCCTGAAGGTCTATGGTTGCGCGCGGATGTTCAAGACGGCGGTCGGGGTCGTCTAGGGCGTCACTGGGAGAGCCCTGCCGGCAATCTTTTTGCGAGTACAATTGTCCGCTTACGCCACGCTGACCCCGCGCCATCTACGCTGGCCTTTGTCGCGGTGCTGGCCGTGCATGACATGGTGAGGCAGATTGCGCCGCATGTCGCGATCCAGATTAAATGGCCGAATGATCTGTTATCTTCGGACGGCGCCAAGTTATGCGGAATACTGTTGGAGCGGACTGCTGATGCGATAATCGTCGGTATCGGCGTCAACCTTGTCTGGCACCCCAACAACCTTGATCGCAAAGTGTCCGACTTGCGCACATTGGGTGCGGCACCTCCGGCTCCGCAAGCAGCAGTTGAGATCCTCGCGGATAATTTCCAGCGCTGGCTAACCATTTGGCGAGACACAGGACTATCAGCAGTAATCCGCCAGTGGGAAGCTCACGCGCATCCAAAAGGCAGCGCGCTTGCGGCAAACCTTCCAGATGGAGAAGAATTGCAAGGGCTGTATTCCGGTCTCAGCGATGACGGCGCTTTGCAGCTTCGCTTGGCGAATGGCACTATTCGTGCCATTCATGCCGCCGATATTTTTTTAGTTTAGCTCTTCGACAAGCTCAGAGTGAGCGGAGATTTTGATGTTACTCGCAATCGATACCGGCAACACCAACGTCAAATTTGCATTGGTCGATGACAGTGGGGAAATCGTAAAGCGCTGGCGGATCGCGACCGACGCGCGGCGGACAGCCGATGAATATGCGGTTTGGCTCGATCAACTGATTCAGATGGCCGGTTTTCGCAGGACCGACATTAAAGCTGTCATAATCGCAACGGTGGTGCCGCGCGCTCTGCATAATCTGCAATTGCTTGCGTCGCACTATTTCGACTGCGAGGCATTAATCGCCGGACGCGGCAGCGTTGGCTGGGGCATTCAACTTAAGGTGGATGAACCGCAATCTGTTGGTGCGGATCGTGCCGTTAATGCCATTGCTGCACAGTCGATGGCCGACGGTGACAAGATCGTTATCAGCTTTGGCACGGCAACTACGTTCGATTATATCGGCCCTGATGGCTCCTATCGCGGCGGTAGCATCGCACCGGGCGTCAACCTCTCGCTCGACGCGCTTTATGCAGCCGCCGCAATGTTGCCGCGTATTGCAATTGAGCCGCCGCCAAATGAAAGCGTGATTGGTACAACGACTGTTGGACAAATGCAGATTGGCATCTATTGGGGCTATGTGGCGATGATCGAGGGATTAATCGCACGGATGAAGGCTGAAATCGGCAAACCGGTGACGGTGATTGCAACGGGT
>JBGSPK010000123.1:0-6663 GCA_041738665.1 Sphingorhabdus sp.
ACCGTGTCATAAAATGACCGCGCACCGTGGACCTTTTCCAGCACAACCGATGCAATCACATCGTCGTTTAGAAATGCTGGTTTACGGTAAGTAATCTCGTGCTTGAGCGCGACCCACAGATATTTGGCGGCGGTTTCGGGCGGCGCAAGCTTGTTCCAATGATCAAGCACCGCATCCTGAACCCAGTTCAGATAGCGGGCGTTATTCACGTGCCCCATGAAATCAATGTCAGCCGGCAAAACGCCGATGCGGTGAAGATGAGGAAGAGCGAGAGCCATGTTACTTTCAATATAGGGGAGATTATGCTGCGTTACAGCCAGTTTGCGGCGAAAACGTGAAAAAATTATCGCGCGCGATAAGAAATGCGCTGGCGACCCACCCTTGTGCTTGGTGAGAACCGCCACCACATCGACGAAATGGCTCAGCAACCAATCAAAAAATGGAGCGATTCCAACATCTATCGATGGGCTATGCTTGTACTTGGCTGGTTACTTGTCATTGGCGCGCCGCTGCTCGGGCCGATCCCCGGGCCCGGTCCACTTCTGATTTTACCCATCGGCTTGGCCATCATATTGAAGCATTCGCTGTGGGCAAAAAAGCGCTATGCACGGTTGGCCAGAATTCATCCCGAATATGGCAATTGGTCCAATTGGGCGATGCGCCGCAGCAAGGTGAAGGAGCGCCCGCCCTTTCCCGACATCAAGCGCGACATCATGCACCTGTTCAGGCGCGATGATCTTGACGCAAAACTGCCATAACCCATGTTGACTTTCGCAGCCATCAAACGTATCGGCCACGTCAACAAGAGTGGTCGCTGGACAGATTCGGCGGCCCTTTTCATTTCAAGACGCATAAAATTTAAGGATTACAGTCATGAAGCGCACTTTTCAGCCGAGCAATCTCGTGCGTGCCCGTCGCCACGGTTTCCGTCTGCGCATGTCGACCGCCGCTGGCCGCAACATCCTGAACGCACGCCGCGCACGTGGCCGCAAGAAGCTTTCGGCCTAATAACCGAAACGGCGGACCGCGATATGCGCGGTTACAGCGTCATCAAAAAAAGGTCAGACTTTCTGGCTGCCAACCGGGGGAAGCGCTATGCAACTCCCGGTTTTGTTTTGCTCGTGAAAGACCGTCAGGATGATGACCCGGCCAAACGGCTGGGCATTACCATCACCAAGAAAGTCGGCAACGCGGTGGTCCGCAATCGCATGCGACGGCGCTTTCGTGCACTTGCGCTGGAAATGCTGGGCGATAAAGGCAAATCGGGTGCCGATCATATCTTGATTGGTCGCGATGGCGGTATTGAAAAGGATTTCGCTGAATTGCGCGCCGATATGGCACGGGCTTTGGATAAGCTTGGCAAGTGATAGCAAAGCTGCTCATCTTCGTCGCACGCGGCTGGCAGATCGGCCCATCGCGTATCTTACCGCCTACCTGCCGGTACAGCCCAAGCTGCTCGGCTTATGCGATTACGGCGCTTCAGAAATATGGCGCAATTAAGGGTGGCTGGCTGGCCACCAAAAGGCTATTGCGCTGCCAACCTTGGGGCGGGCACGGCCATGATCCGGTGCCATGATAGCTCACAACACATTGATTAACGGGGATTACTAAACGTGGACGACAAGCGTAACCTGATATTTGCGGTATTGCTAACGGGCCTTATCCTGTTCGGCTGGCCCTATGTTGCGAGCACTTTCTTCCCGTCGGCCGCGCCTGCGCCAGTTACCGCCCCTGCGAAAACCGAGGCGGCAACGGGAGCCGCCACAACAGGTGCGGCAATCACGTCGGCTGCTGCGCCAAAGAATGTCCCGCTTGGTGATGCGCTTAAAGGCTCTGCCCGCATTCTCATCGAAACGCCGAAATTGAGAGGCTCGGTCAATCTCGAGGGCGCACGGATCGATGACTTGCTGTTGCTTGCGCATCGCACGGAACTTGCGAAGGATTCGCCGCCTGTTCGTCTGTTTTCGCCATCCGGCACAGCAAAGGCGCATTTTGCGCGTTTCGGCTGGGTTGGCACTGGCGTCAACGTGCCCGACGACAAAACGGTTTGGACCCCAAGCGCCAGCAAACTGACGCCTGAAACACCGGTTACGTTGAGCTGGACCAATGCTGAAGGTCAGAAATTCTATATCGTGTTGTCCATCGATAAGGATTATATGCTCACCGCAGAGCAGCGCTTCACTAACGGTGCAGCGAGCGAAGCACAGGTAGCTCCTTTTGGCCTTCTCAGCCGTAACGGCAAATCACCCGACCCTGACACGTGGAATATTCATGTCGGTCCGATGGGTGTGTTCGACGGCAAGATCGTCAACGTCAACTATGACGATGTCATCGAAGCGCCCAAAGGAGAGGTCGATTACGGCACCACTGGCGGATGGCTCGGCGAGACAGAGAAATACTGGCTGGCCGCTCTCATTCCGGATCAGAAGGTCAAAACCAACGCCTCGTTCAAGACAGCTGACGGCTATTATTGGTCGCAGATGGTCAACGCGACGCAGGCGAAGGTCGCGCCCGGCGCGACCATCTCGCAAAGTTCACGCTTGTTTGCAGGAGCAAAGGAAGTCGAGACACTCGACATGTATGCCAATAAGCAAGGAGTGCCCCTGCTCGACTATTCGATCGACTGGGGCTGGTTCTGGTTCATCGCCATTCCGTTTTTCTGGATCCTTCACTGGTTTTTCGGCGTTTTCGGTAATTTCGGCGTCGCCATCATTTGTCTGACCATCGTTGTCCGCCTATTTATGTTCCCGGTCGCGCAAAAGCAGTTTGCTTCAATGGCGCAAATGCGGGTGGTACAGCCCAAAATGAAAGCGGTGCAGGAGCGGTGGAAAGACGATAAGCCGCGCATGCAGCAGGAAATGATGAAGCTGTACAAGGACGAGAAGGTCAATCCCCTCGCAGGATGCCTGCCTATCGTACTGCAGATCCCCATCTTCTTCGCACTCTACAAGATTTTGATGCTGAGCATCGAAATGCGGCACCAGCCATTTGCGTTGTGGTTGAAGGATTTGTCCGTCCCCGACCCGTCTGCGCATTTGCTTTTCGATATGCTTGGCACGGGGATTACGTTGCCAGCGTTCCTGGCGATTGGCGTGCTGCCTATCCTGCTCGGCGTCACGATGTGGCTGATGCAGAAGCTCAATCCGCAACCAATGGATGAAGTGCAGAAGCAGGTGTTTGCCGTCATGCCATGGTTCCTGATGTTCATCATGGCACCGTTCGCGGCAGGACTTCAGCTATATTGGGTCATGTCGAACCTGATCTCGATTGCGCAGCAAAAATGGCTGTATTCGCGGCATCCGATCCTGAAGCAGCAGGCGGCAAAGGACGCTGAAGAGAAAGCGGCGACGAAAGCCAAGGCCGGAACGTGAGTGCGGACGTCATTGCAGGAATTGCCGAACCGAACCGGATTTTTTCCGGCCCGGTCACTTTCCTGAAATCAGCGCCCAAGCTTGAGTTCCTGCCCGAGCCGACCGTGCCCGAAATCGCCTTTGCCGGGCGGTCAAATGTCGGCAAGTCGAGCCTGATCAACGCTCTGGTCAACCGCAACAATCTGGCGCGCGCTTCGAATACGCCGGGGCGTACGCAAGAGCTGAACTTTTTCGACGTTGGATCGCCTGCGTTGTTCCGCATCGTCGATATGCCGGGCTATGGCTACGCGAAGGCGCCGCTCAAAACGGTCCAGCAATGGCGCTATCTGATCAACGACTATCTGCGCGGGCGAGCGGTGTTGAAGCGCGTCTTTGTGCTGGTTGATAGCCGCCACGGCATCAAGGAAGTTGACCATGACATCATGGGCATGCTCGATGCCGCCGCAATCAGTTACCGGATTGTCCTGACCAAGACCGACAAAATCAAAGCGACCGAGCGGGAAGCGGTTGAAGCGGACACTATGGCGAAACTGCGCAAACACGTCGCTGCCTATCCCGACCTGTCCGTCACGTCGGCGGAGAAAAAGGGCGGGATTGATGATTTGCGCCGCGCGGTTTTGGAAGCCGTAGCATCATAACGAAAACCGAAGCCCTGAGCTTGTCGAAGGGCGGCTCTCCGCATAGAAGCGTCCTTCGACAGGCTCAGCACTACGGTAAAATATAAATGACCATCAAACTCATTATCGGCAACAAGGCATATTCCAGCTGGAGCTTGCGGGGCTGGCTTGCGGCCAAGCAATCGGGCCTGCACTTCGATGAAATGACCGTGCCGCTGTATGACGAGACGTGGGATGAGCGCAAGCGCGAGGAAGACCTCGCTCCGTCGTCTGGCAAGGTGCCGATCCTGTGGGATGGCGAGGCCGTCGTGTGGGACAGTCTCGCGATCATCGAATATCTCGCCGACAAGGTCGGACGCGACCGTTACTGGCCGAAGGATGAGGTCGCGCGCGGCATGGCGCGGTCAATGGCGGCGGAAATGCACTGCAGCTATATGTCGCTGCGCCGCGAATGTCCGATGAATATCCGAAAGACATTTTCCGACGTCACGGTGTCGGAGGACACCCGTGCCGATGCGATCCGGATATTACAAAACTGGGCTGAAGCACGGTCGCGTTTTGGGCGCGAGGGACCTTATCTTTTCGGTACCTTTAGCGCAGCCGACATCATGTTCGCACCGGTAGTAACACGCTTCGTCACTTACGGATTCACCCTGCCCGGCTTTGCCGAGGCCTATGTGGAAACGATGATGGCCCATCCGTGGATGGAAGAATGGCGTTCCGCTGCCGCCGAGGAAGCATGGACCATCAAGAGGTTCGAGGACGTTGTAAATTAAATCAGGCGTGTCGTGGGATAGGGCGTCCCGTCCTTATGGAAATAGCCGTTATCGCCGAAAGTCATGTCGATATCGGAATAGGCCCCGCCGTTGCTGCGCTCGCCAGTGCCTATCGCAACGAACACGCAGTCAACCTCGGTGCGATTGACGAGATGATGGCCGTTTTGCACACCGGCGGGCCATGCTGCGACATCGCCCGAACGCATGATGGTTTCGCCGTCATCTTCTATCAAAACTGCCTCACCAGACAACATGATCACCAGCTCATCCTCGCCCTCATGCCAGTGGCGTTGAGACGACCAGGCACCGGGCTTCAACACGACATGGCTTGCACCCATTTGGGTCAGGCCAGCAGCCGGAGCCAACCTTCGCCACCAACGGCCCTGAACTGCATCATCGAAAGGCGCAGGATAGCCAGTGGCGTTTGACTGAGGAATAGCTTCGATATCCAGCTTGGGCATAAATCACTCCTAACCGCATTGTGCGCGGTGCAGCAGCTTCTGGTCGGCGAGCACCAACGCCATCATGGCCTCAACTACCGGTGTGCCGCGAATGCCGACGCAGGGATCATGGCGGCCTTTCGTAATAATGTCGGTCGCCTCGCCTTCACGGGTAATGGTTTCCACCGGCGTCAGGATCGAGGAGGTTGGCTTGAACGCCACCCGTACAATTACCGGCTGCCCCGTCGAGATACCTCCCGCAATGCCACCTGCATTATTTGCCAGAAATTCAGGATGGTTTGACCCTTCCGCCGAGGGTCGCATCCGGTCGGCATTTTCCTCACCACGCAACCGCGCTGCGGCAAAGCCAGCGCCGATTTCGACACCCTTTACCGCATTGATGCTCATCATTGCGGAGGCAAGCTCACTATCGAGCTTCGCATATAGAGGCGCTCCCCAGCCGGGAGGAACACCCGTCGCAACGCATTCAATGACCGCACCCAACGACGACCCCGCCTTGCGAGCTTCGTCGATCATTTTCTCCCAGCGGCCGGCCGCTGCTTCATCGGGGCACCAGAACGGATTTTTTCCGATCTGTGCCGCTTCGAAATTGTCGCGGTCAATCGCATCACCGCCGATTTCGGCAACATAGGCCAATATTTCGACGTCGGGGATCACCGCCCGCGCGACAGCCCCCGCTGCAACCCGCGCTGCGGTTTCGCGCGCGCTGGACCGACCGCCACCGCGGAAATCGCGAAAGCCGTATTTGGCATCATAGCTATAGTCGGCATGACCGGGCCGATAGGCTTTGGCGACATCCGAATAATCCTTTGAGCGCTGGTCAACATTTTCGATCATCAGCGAAATCGGCGTGCCGGTAGTCCGTCCTTCAAAAACGCCCGACAGGATTTTCACCGCGTCAGGCTCCTGCCGCTGTGTCGTGAACCGTGAAGTGCCCGGACGCCGCTTATCGAGGAAAGGCTGGATATCCGCTTCGCTCAGCGCAATCCCAGGCGGGCAGCCATCGACCACTGCGCCGAGCGCTGGCCCGTGCGACTCCCCCCAAGTGGAAAAGCGGAAAACGCGGCCGAAGGTGTTAAAGCTCATGCGAACCTTGTGTTAGAAAAGGTCGCAGGGGTCAATCTGCAACATCATCGGCTGGCTTCATGCGAACCGACCGATAGCGCACTTGCTCCTTGCCAATCCACGTGCGCACTGCCCGGAATATAATCAGCGTTACCGCAACTGCCAAAACCCGCGCGGCATGCGGGTGACCATATTCGCCGCCCACTCTGCCAGCCCAGACAAACGCACCGATGACAGCTGCATATCCGGCCATAGACACAAATGCATCAAGGATGGGCGGCAGCCCTTCCCAATAATGTTTGGCGTGCCAATATCCGTGCAAGCCAACGAGCAAGCCACATCCGACGAGTAGCAAAACCAGCTCGTTGCTATG
>JBGSPK010000128.1:0-3148 GCA_041738665.1 Sphingorhabdus sp.
CCAGCCGCAGCACTGCCACGGGCAGGAGGAGCAACTTCACGATTCTGATCAAGCTTGATGCTGGTGCTAAACTTGCTTGGCTTCTTCGCAGCGTCGTCGAGGCGGAAACTGCCCTTGCCCAGTTCGCTCAAAGGAACTTGCGCTGCAAGCTTTGGTGTGGATGGCGCGGCAAAACCCTGCCAGCCTTTTGACGCGGTCAGGCGATAATCGACCGTCGACAGACGCAAGGCTTTGCCAGAACCTGACTCAGCACCGGCAATTGCACTGCGCACCGATACGGCACCGGCTGTCAGGCGCGAATTGGCGCGCGCTGCAACGGTAATCGTGCGGTTGGCACTGATCCCCGAGCCAGCAGGGGTAAACGGAAAGCGTCCGTTAGCCGAATTGCTGGTGGCCGAAAATTTTTGGGCGAGCAAACTATCGCCGCCCGAAGGCGTAAAGGTGTTCAACCAGTCGTTGGACACCGCACGGACCTGTCCCAAAGATTTGGCAGCAAAAGCAGGCGCGATTACAGGTGACAGGACAAGCGAACCCGTTGCAAGCAATGCAGCTGCAAAAGTGGCGTTTTTCCGCCGGATTGGGTTCTTACCAGACATAATATTGTCGAAACGACTCCCTGTTCAATCTTGATATACGCCTGAATCGCACGATGCAAAAGGGCTTCAACCAAAGTTTCTTTCAAACAACGCGAATTTTCGCAATATGTTGCATTATACCCACAGCCTTATCGAGGCGCAGCTGACCGAAAGATGAATTCAGGTCATTCAGCACCCAGAAAGCTTGCCGAAGCCAGCAAGCCAATATAGAGGTTTCCGATATTTTCATTGTTCAAGGACATTTTATGCGCACCACCCGCCTGGCACTCATTCTTGCGACCAGCACCATGTTGCTGGCCGGCTGCGGCGGCAAAGAGCGCCCCAAGGCCGACCTTGCCGCGAGCCAAGTGACGACCATTGGCGTAAACAGCTATTTGTGGCGCGCATCGCTCGATGCACTTTCCTTTATGCCGTTGGTCCAGACCGACTCGTCTGGCGGCGTGATCGTGACTGACTGGTATGTAAACCCGCAAAGCCCAGGCGAGCGCGTAAAGCTTACGGTGTCCATCCTCGATCAGGATCTGCGCGCCGATGCGCTGCGCGTTGCCGGCAGCCGTGAAGTTTCGCAAAACGGTCAGTGGGTCGCAGCACCGCTGCGTGCTGCCACCGTGCAAAAGCTTGAAGCCGTTATCCTCACCAAGGCACGCGATCTGCGCCGGTCGGCCATTTCCGGGTAAACTCTCATGTCCAATGCAGAGCGTTTTAACCCGCACGTCGCCGACGCGCGGTGGCAAAAGACTTGGGAAGAGCAAGCAAGCTTTGTTGCCGATGACTCTTCTGAAAAGCCCCGCGCCTATGTCCTAGAGATGTTTCCCTATCCGTCGGGGCGCATCCATATCGGCCATGTTCGCAATTATACGATGGGCGATGTGCTGGCACGCTACAAGCGGATGACGGGACATGAAGTATTACACCCGATGGGCTGGGACGCATTCGGGATGCCGGCCGAAAACGCCGCGATGGAAAAGGGCGTTCATCCGGGCGGCTGGACACGCGACAATATCGCCAATATGCGGACCCAGCTAAAACGCATCGGTCTTGCCATTGACTGGACGCGCGAACTCGCGACCTGCGAGCCCGAATATTATGGGCATGAACAGGCGCTGTTTCTGAAGCTCTATGCGGCAGAGTTGGTGTATCGCAAGGAATCGGCAGTCAATTGGGACCCGGTTGATATGACCGTGCTTGCCAATGAGCAGGTGATCGACGGCAAGGGCTGGCGCTCGGGCGCACCGGTCGAGCGGCGCAAGCTGAGCCAGTGGTTTCTGAAAATTACCGATTTTGCCGATGAATTGCTCGAAGGCTTGGGCACGCTTGATGAGTGGCCCGACAAGGTTCGGTTGATGCAGGAAAACTGGATTGGTAAATCGCAAGGGTTAAAATGCCGGTTTAAATTTCCCGGTTCGAACGGCGATGGTATCGACGTCTTTACGACGCGGCCCGACACAATGTTCGGTGCAAGCTTCGTCGCGATTGCCGCTGACCATCCGGTGGCCCAGAAGCTTGCGACCAACGCACCCGAATTGCAGGCCTTCATTGAGGAATGCCGCAAGGGCGGGACCACCGCGGCCGACATTGAGACTGCGGAGAAAAAGGGCTTCAACACGGGACTGACCGTCGAGCACCCGCTTGACCCGAGCTGGCATCTGCCCGTCTATGTCGCCAATTTTGTGCTGATGGATTATGGCACCGGCGCAGTCTTTGGCTGCCCCGCGCACGACCAGCGTGATCTTGATTTTGCACGCAAATATGAATTGCCCGTGATCCGCGTCGTTGCCGATGGCGACCTGACCGACAGCAATTTTCATGGAACGGTTGCCTATACCGGGCCGGGCACCATCGTCAATTCGCACTGGATGAACGGACTGAGCATCGACCAGGCGAAGGCCGACGTCATCGCCAAGGCCGAGACCGAAGGCTGGGGCAAAGGCCAGACGCAATATCGTCTGCGCGACTGGGGCGTAAGCCGCCAGCGTTATTGGGGCACACCAATCCCCATCATCCATTGCGAAACGTGCGGTGCAGTGCCGGTTCCCGAAGACCAGTTGCCGGTCAAGCTACCCGAAGATGTGACATTCGACATCCCCGGCAACCCGCTTGATCGCCATGCCACATGGAGCAAAGTCGATTGCCCGAAATGCCGCCACCCTGCACGGCGCGAGACCGATACGCTCGATACATTTGTTGATTCAAGCTGGTATTTCATCCGTTTTGCCAGCCAGCCACATGGCAAGCCGTTCGACCGCGAAGTTGCCGAAAATTGGCTGCCGGTCGATCAATATATCGGCGGCGTCGAGCATGCGATTTTGCATTTGCTATATGCGCGGTTCTGGACCCGGGCGCTTAGCCATATTGGCATGATTGACGTGAAAGAACCGTTCGCCAGCCTGTTCACACAAGGGATGGTGACTCATCAGACCTATCAGGACGCCAATGGCGCGTGGCTTAGCCCCGAGCAGGTAAAGCGTGACGGCGATATCTGGACAATCATCGACAGCGGCACACCGGCAATCGCCGGTCGCATCGAAAAGATGTCGAAGTCGAAGAAAAAT
>JBGSPK010000326.1:0-7894 GCA_041738665.1 Sphingorhabdus sp.
GGGCTATGACGGCAAGGGACAGATTCGCGTCACCAGCAAAAGCGAACTGGCCAGCGCATGGCGGCGCGCCGGTGGGCAGCCATTGATTGCCGAACAGATGGTTCAGTTCGATGCCGAGTTTTCGGTTATCCTCGTCCGCGGTACCGACGGCGAAATCCGCTATTGGGACAGCCCGCGCAACGCCCACGAAGATGGGATATTGGCGACGTCATCGTTGCCCGCAGGACCGCTGATCGAGAGCCAGCAGGTCGCGGCGCGTAAAATGGCAGCGGCAGTCGCTGGCGCGCTCGATTATGTAGGGGTGTTCACGGCGGAATTCTTTGCCAGCGCCGAAGGCCCGCTGTTCAACGAAATAGCCCCGCGCGTCCATAATAGTGGGCACTGGACAATTGAAGGCGCGGAAACCAGCCAATTCGAGAATCATATCCGGGCAATTTGTGGGCTGCCACTTGGCAGTACCGCGACTGTGGCGGAGCGGGTCGAGATGCAAAACCTGATCGGCAAGGATGGCGAGCGCTATTTGCAGCTTTTGGGCGATCCCGCCGCCAACGTGCATTTATACGGCAAGGCCGAAGCGCGCGCTGGTCGCAAAATCGGTCATGTAACCCGCTTATATCGCTAGTTCCCGGTTTACGGCCTCAAATTTACAAGGCAAAGCGGGACATATGAATCATCCCGAAATTATCCTTGTCCTCGCCCGCGCCGCCAATGGAGTTATCGGGAGGGATGGTGGGATGCCCTGGCATATCCCCGCCGACCTGCGCCATTTCAAGCAAATCACCAAAGGCCGACCAATGATAATGGGGCGCAAGACTTTTGACAGCCTGCCGGGGTTGCTCGACGGACGACGCCATATCGTGCTGACGCGCGATACCGAATGGGAAGAGGAAGGCGCAGAAGTCGTGCATTCGGTCGAGGAAGCGCTGAAGCTCGCCAATGGTCCGCATGTATGTGTAATTGGCGGAACGGAAATCTTTAAGCTGTTCCTGCAGCTGGCCGACAAGATCGAACTCACCGAAATCGCGGCCAAGCCGGAAGGCGACACTGTGATGCCTTCATTCGATAAAGCGGAATGGCAAGAAGTTGCGCGCGAGGCGCATGCAGCGGAAGGAGATATTCCCGCGTATGATTTCGTGACGCTGGTTCGTCGGGGGGAATAAGATGCGTAAAAAGCTCTGGATTCCGCTGGCGCTGATCGGCGTTGCAGCTATCGGCTTTTTCGGTTTTGCGCCGGGCTATGTTGAAAGCTCGATGAATGTCATCGATGGCAAGCCGTTGATTAAAGTGAGCGACGAAGCGAAGGCGCTGCACCAGACTTTGAGTATTGTCGACCTGCACAGCGACACGCTGATGTGGAACCGCGATCTCGGCAACCCCGCGTCACGCGGACATATGGATTTGCTGCGCTTACAGCAGGGCAATGTCGCACTACAGCTGTTTTCGTCGGTTTCGAAGACCCCCAAAGGCCAGAATTATGATGGTAACGGCGCGGATACCGATAACATCACTCTTCTGACCATTGCCCAGCTGCAGCCGGTCAAGACATGGAACTCGCTGGTCGAGCGTTCGCTATATCATGGAGCGAAGCTTGACGAGGCAGTCGCCCAATCAAAAACGTCGCTGGTGAAAGTTACTGCCTTTAATGAGTTGGATGGTTTGCTCGCGCGGCGGAAGACTAAGGGCAATGGCGTCGGCGCAATGCTCACGATCGAAGGCCTGCAAAATCTCGAAGGCAAGGCATCGAATCTAGACCGGCTCTATAACGCCGGATTCCGCATGGCGGGCCTCACCCATTTCTTCGACAATGAACTGGGCGGGTCGATGCACGGGCTGAAGAAAGGCGGACTTACTCCGTTTGGCCGCGACATTGTCCGGCGGATGGAGGCGAAGGGGATGATTGTCGATATCGCGCATCTCAGCCACACCGGTGTGGCCGAAGTGCTGGCGATGGCAAAGCGGCCGGTGGTTTCCAGCCACGGCGGGGTGCAAGCGACTTGCAAGGTCAACCGCAACCTGACCGATGAAGAGATTCGCAGCGTTGCCAAAACCGGCGGCGTTATCGGCATCGGCTATTGGGAAGGCGCGGTGTGCTCGACCGACCCGCGCGCTGCTGCCAAGGCGATGAAGCATGTCCGCGATCTGGTCGGCATTGCCCATGTTGCGCTCGGGTCGGATTATGACGGCGCGACCACCGTGCGGTTCGACACATCGCAATTGACTCAAGTCACGCAGGCGTTGCTTGATGAGGGCTTTACGGAGCAAGAAATCCGCGCCGTGATGGGGGAGAATGCACTGCGTGTCATCCGCGCGGGGCTGGTGCCGATGGCAGAGACTTCCGCAGCGAAATGACCATCCCCCGTATTCATGCAACCGAGCGGATACCCGATGAATTACGCAGCGCTGTCGTGGCGCTCGGTAATTTTGACGGCTTTCATTTGGGTCATCAGGCGGTGGCGGGCGAGGCGATAAAACAGGCCAGGGCGGCTGGGCGTCCGGCGATCATCGCGACATTCGACCCGCATCCGGTGCGCTTTTTTGCGCCGCAAGCATCGTGGTTCCGGTTGACGACGCTGGACCAGCGGCAGCGCCTGTTTGAGGATGCCGGGGCGGATGCGATGCTGGTGTTCGATTTCGATGCCAGCCTGGCGGCGACCACGGCGGAGGATTTCATCGTCAAATTGCTCGTTGAACGGTTGGGTATCTCGGCGGTGGTGACCGGCGAGGATTTCACCTTCGGCAACCGTCGCGGTGGCAATATCGACGTTCTGCGCGAACTCGGCGCGGCGCATGGTCTTGGCTCTACCGCGATGGGCCCAGTGGTTGATGAAGGCGGCGTTATTTCCTCCAGCCGAATCCGTGAGGCATTGCAGGCGGGCGATTGCGATACCGCGACACGGTTGCTCACACGGCCTTTCGCGGTGGAGGGTATCGTCCAGCATGGCGACAAGAACGGGCGTCTGCTTGGCTTTCCCACCGCCAATATCGACATGGGCCATTATCTGCGTCCGCGTTATGGCATTTATGCGGTGAAGGGGCGTTTGGCAGATGGTCGCATCCTGAATGGCGCCGCCAATCTCGGCATACGCCCGACCTTTGATCCGCCTAAGGAACTGCTCGAACCCTATTTCTTCGACTTCGCCGAAGATCTTTACGGCCAGAATATCGAAGTTGAATTCCACGCCTTCATCCGGCCGGAAGCGAAGTTTGATAGCATGGATGCCCTGATGGCGCAGATGCACGCCGATTGTGACGAGGCGCGCCGGATATTGGAAGCCCAATGAAGCTCTCGAAGGGAAAAAAGCGGTTATTGGCTGTCGTCGCCCTAATCCTCGCAGGCCTGTCGCTCCTCAACGCGAGCTGGCTTGCGCCAAAGCCCGAGGGCAAACCAAAACTGATCGCGCACCGCGGCGTGTATCACCTTTATGACAAGCGGGCCGCCGCCGGCCGCGACACCTGTACTGCGAGGTTCATCCGCGCACCGGAACATGAAGTTTTCGAAAACACCACCGCCTCGATCCGCATGGCTGCCGGGTTGGGCGGCGCATTGACCGAGATCGATGTCGCGCCGACCAAGGACGGCAAAATGGTGCTGTTCCACGACTGGACCGTCGATTGCCGTACTAATGGCAAAGGCGAGACCCGCGACTTGACGCTGGCCGAACTGAAGGCGCTTGATATCGGCTATGGCTATACGGCGGATGGCGGCAAAACCTATCCTCTCCGTGGTAAAGGCGTCGGGCAGATACCGACAGTGGAGGAAGCACTGGCGGCGCTGCCTTCGCGGGCGTTGCTGTTCAACTTCAAGTCGAAAAATCCACGCGAGGCTGACCAGTTGTTCGGCATATTGAAGGCCTCGGGTCGCGATTACGAGAAGCTTGGCGATGCCTTTTACGGCGCGCAAGGCCCGGTCGACCGTATTCGGCAACTTGCCCCCAAAAACTGGGCGTTCAACATGCAAGGCGAGGCGAAGACCTGCACTACCGATTATGTTCTGTACGGCTGGACCGGCATAATCCCGAAAAGCTGCGAGGGCGGCGTGCTCGTCATCCCTATCAATTACCAATGGCCGATGTGGGGCTGGCCCAATCGCCTGATCGCGCGGATGGAAAGCGTCGGCGCGCGGGTGATTGTCGTCGGACCGTATGAAAGCGGTAAGTCGAACGAAGGCCTGTCCGATGTGCATGATCTGGGGCGGATACCGGCCAGCTTCAACGGCTATATCTGGGTCGAGGATATCTGGAGCATCGGACCTGCGCTCAAATAGTTGTCACAACCGCCAACCTCGCCTAAGCACCGCCCCGACATGACCGACCCAATCGATTACCGCGACACCGTTTTCCTGCCGAAAACAGATTTCCCCATGAAGGCCGGGCTTCCGCAGAAGGAGCCGGGTATTCTTGCGCGATGGCAGGAGCAGGACCTGTATGTGGAGCTCCGTAACCGCCGCCGGGGCCGCGAGAAGTTCATCCTGCATGACGGCCCGCCTTATGCCAATGGCGACATGCATATCGGCCACGCGCTCAACCATATCCTGAAGGACATGGTCGTGCGGACGCAGAGCCTGCTCGGCAAAGACGCGCCTTATGTACCCGGTTGGGATTGCCACGGCCTGCCGATCGAGTGGAAGGTCGAGGAGCAATATCGCAAGAAAAAGCTGAACAAGGACGAGGTTCCGCAGCAAGAATTCCGCGCCGAATGCCGTGCTTATGCGCAAGGCTGGGTCGATACGCAGCGCGAGCAGTTGAAGCGGCTGGGCATCAATGGCGATTGGGACAATCCATACCTGACGATGGACTTCCAGGCCGAGGCGACGATCGTTTCGGAGTTGCTGAAATTCGCCGAGAGCGGCCAGCTCTATCGCGGCGCGAAGCCGGTGATGTGGTCGCCGGTCGAAAAGACCGCTTTGGCCGAGGCCGAGATCGAATATGAGGATATCGTCTCGACTCAGATCGACGTGGCGTTCGAGATTGTCGATGCTCCCGCTTTCCCGGAGCTTGTCGGCTATTACGCCGTTGTTTGGACAACGACGCCGTGGACTATCCCAGTGAACCAAGCGATCGCGTTCAATCCTGACGCGATCTACGAGACATTTGAACTAAAAGACGGCGAATTCGACGAGCATCCTGAACTCGAATTTTTGCGTGGTAAAAACTTGGTGATGGCCAAGGAATTGGTTCCGTCCTTTCTCAAAAGGCTTCATGCAGACGTTTGGGACAACAGCGACTACATGCACCATGAAATTCCGGGGACTTTGCTAGAGGGTGCAATTGTCCGCCACCCGATGCACGCACTCGGCGGCTTCTTTGCCAAGCCGCGTCCGATGCTCGCTGGCGATTTTGTCACCACCGACAGCGGCACCGGGCTTGTCCATATGTCGCCCGACCATGGCGAGGATGATTTCGACCTGTGCAAGGCGAACGGCATCGATCCGGTCTTCGCGGTCGAAGGCGACGGCAAATATCGCGCCGACTGGCTCTGGCTGGGCGGCGAGGGCAGCGTCATCAACCCCAAATTCAACGCGCCCGATGGACCAATCTGCAATGCGCTGCGCGAGGCTGGCGGATTGCTCGCGGCGTCGGCGGATTACAAGCACAGCTATCCGCATAGCTGGCGGTCGAAGGCGAAGGTCATCTATCGCTGCACCCCGCAATGGTTTGTAAGCATGGATAAATCCCTCTCCCTTGGGGAGAGGGAGGGAGCGCCGCAGGCGCGGAAGGGTGAGGGCGACGTACTTACCGCAGTGCACCCTCACCCCAACCCTCTCCCGCCGGGAGAGGGAGTTACGTTGCGCGAAACCGCGATGCAGGCCATCGCCGACACCCGCTTTATCCCCGAAAAGGGCCGCAACCGCTTGTCGTCGATGGTCGAGGGCCGCCCCGACTGGGTGCTCAGCCGCCAGCGCGCTTGGGGTGTGCCGATTACCTTGTTCGTGAAAAAGGGAACGAACCAGTATCTGAACGACCCTGCCGTGAACGCCCGCATCATCGCGGGCGTGCGCGAAAATGGTGTCGATGGCTGGTCCGACGAGCGCGCGCAGGAATATCTCGGCAGCGACTACGCGCTCGCCGATTATGAACGCGTCGCCGACATTCTCGATGTCTGGTTCGATTCGGGTTGTACGCATGTGTTCACGCTGGAAAGCGGGCGCTGGCCCGACCTCCAATGGCCCGCGGACCTCTATCTCGAAGGCAGCGACCAGCATCGCGGCTGGTTCCAGTCGAGCCTGCTGCAAAGCTGCGGTACGCGCGGCCGAGCACCGTACAACGCGGTGCTGACCCACGGCTTCACGATGGACCAAAAGGGCATGAAAATGTCCAAGTCGCTGGGCAACACGATCAACCCGCTCGACCTGATGCGCGACAGCGGCGCGGACATATTGCGGCTCTGGGCGCTGACCGTGGACTTCACCGAGGACCACCGGATCGGCAAAGAGATACTGCAAGGCGTGTCCGACCAGTATCGCAAATTGCGCAACACCTTCCGTTACCTGCTCGGCGCGCTCGACGGATTTTCGGACGCGGAGAAGGTCGCGGTCGCCGACATGCCCGAGCTGGAGCGCTATATGCTCCATCTGCTCGCCGACATGGACGCGAAGTTGAAAGTCGCGGTCAATGACTTCGACTTCAACAGCTACGTCCGTCTGCTAACCGATTTCGCCAATGAAGACCTGTCGGCCTTCTTCTTCGATATCCGCAAGGATTGCCTGTACTGCGACGCGCCGACCGATCCCAAAAGGATGGCGTATCGGACGGTTTTGGACATCCTCTTCCACGCGCTAGTCCGCTACGCCGCGCCGGTGCTGGTGTTCACCAGCGAAGAAGTGTGGCAGACGCGGTTTCCGGAGGCGGACAGCGTGCATTTCTCCGATTGGCCGGAAGTGCCAAAAGGCGCGAATGATGATTTATTCTTAAAATGGAGCCATTTGCGGGAGCTTCGAGCTGACGTTTTAGGCCAAATCGAACCAATGCGTCGGGAAAAAATAATCGGCTCGTCGCTTGAAGCGACGGTGAACGTTCAACTTAAAGATGCGAAACTTGTCGAGCGTGCGAAAAGCGTCGACTTGGCGGAGCTTTGTATCGCTGCCGAGGTGGAAGTTGACGGATATACAAATGACAATGATCCAGCAGAACTCGCACGCATTTCAACTGGAAAAACCACCAACCACAAATGCGGTCGCTGCTGGCGGCATCTGCCCGAGGTTGTCGACGACGGCGCGTTGTGCGACAGATGCGATACTGTTGTGAACGGAAAAGCATGAACCCCAACCCCAAATTCCGCCTGCAGGGCATCATGCTCGCGAGCCTCGTTTTCATCGCCGACCAGATCGTCAAATATGCGATGCTCGGGCCGTTGCAGCTGCAAAGCCGCGGCGTCATTCATATCATTTCGTTCTTCGACCTGCGCTATGCCGAAAATCGCGGCGTATCGATGAGCTTCCTCACCGCCGACAGCGATGCCGAGCGCTGGGCGCTGGTTGCGTTGACCGCCGCGATTGCCGCTGGCGTGTTTGTCTGGATGTGGCGCGAAAAATTGCGCGGGGACATATTGGCGTTGTCGATGGTACTTGGCGGCGCGCTAGGCAATATCGTCGATCGCGTGCGTTATGGCTATGTCGTCGATTATGCTGACCTGCATTTTGGCGTGTTCCGGCCATTCTACATCTTCAACCTTGCCGACGCCGCCATCACCATCGGCGTGCTGATATTGCTTGCCCGCGCCTTCCTGATGCGCGAAAAGGAGCCTGTTCAGGAAACCGCAAGCAGCGCGGAAATATCGGAGACCACATGAAGCGTAAAATCACCTTGGCAGCATTTGCGTTGCTGGCCCTTTCGGGTTGCGGCTCGACTGGCGTGTTCGACCGCCAGCGTCCCGATGAGTTCGCTGTGACACGGTC
>JBGSPK010000331.1:0-5628 GCA_041738665.1 Sphingorhabdus sp.
ATGAAGCGTTCTTCTGGCTTGCAGGGCAAGGCGGGTTCGGCATCCAAACCGCGCCTGCTGCGGCAAAACTGGCTTCAGCACTGCTCACAGAGGGTTTGGCAATACCCCATGGCGTCGATGCAACACGCTATTTGCCCGCAAGATTTCACTGATAGACCCAAATTTACTTGCGCGATTCGGGGTAGTTGTTAGCTTATCAAACGGTTTCCAAAACCGGCAATGAGGAGGCTTTCATGGCACATTATTTCGAAATCAAGAAAAACAAGAAGGGCGAGCATGTCGCTTATTTTAAATATAACAGCGAAGCTATTTTCTGGACCGAAGGTTATTCGAGCAAGGCGGGTGCCAAGAAAGCCATCGAATCAATCCTGAAAAATGGTCCTACTGCCGAGGTTCGTGACGCAGAATAAGGTTTAGTTCGCGCGGGCTGCTTCTGCCGCATCGCTAGCAAGGCGGTCTGCGCGTTCGTTTTCGATATGGCCATCATGGCCTTTGACCCAAATCCATTCAATCTGGTGCTTGGCGGTTGCTTCGATGAGGTCATGCCACAGGTCGGCATTGCGAACGGGCTGCTTTGATGCATTTTTCCAGCCGTTGCGCTGCCATCCGTGCACCCATTTGGTGATGCCTTCGAGGACATATTTGCTGTCGGTATGCAGTTTGACCTGACACGGCTCAATCAGGATGTTCAATGCTTGGATCGCGGCCCACATTTCCATGCGGTTGTTCGTCGTATCGGGATCGCCGCCTGAAATCTCCTTTTCATGCTTGCCATAGCGAATGACGGCACCCCAGCCGCCCGGGCCTGGGTTGCCCTTGCACGCGCCATCGGTGAATATTTCGACAGTCTTCAATTTATGTGCCCCATGATGCCCGCGATATTTGCGCCATCGCTGTAAAAATCCAGTCTGCGCAAAAAGGCCAGCGGGTCTTTCCGCGTTACCAGTGCGTTGGCTGGCGTATTTATCCAATCGTAACAGCGTGTAAGCAGAAAACGCAAGCATGCACCCCGCAAAAGCGTCGCAAACGCGTCCCGCGTTGGGACATCAAGCGGCTGTGTACTAGTGTAGCCGCTCAGCAAAGACTCGCTCAACTCATTGTTAAAGCTGCTGCCATCATTGCTGAAACACCATGCGCTGTGCGTGACCGCCAGATCATATCCCGTTGCGTCGGTGCAGGCGAAATAAAAATCAATCAGGCCGGTGACATCATTCCCGAGCATCAGGACATTATCGGGGAACAGGTCGGCATGAATAGCCGAGTGCGGTAGATTATGTGGCCATTGCGATTCGAGATAATCACATTCTTGCGCGACGCGCTCCGCTAGGCCGGGTTGAATGCCGTCGAGCCCGGCAGCGGTACAACTGTCCGCCAAGGGTCGCCAAGCGCCTACGCCAAGGCTGTTTGGCCGGGTCTTGCGAAAATCGGTCAGCGCTGCGTGCATTTGTCCCAATGCTGCACCGGTGGATCCGGCTTGCGCAGCCGTCGGCATTGTAACCGAAACACCCCGCAGGAATTCGATAAGGCAGGCGGGGCGTCCGGCAATTTCCTGCAACCATTGGCCGTCGCGGTCCGCGATAAAGCGCGGCACCTTGCACCCTGCATCATGCAGATGTTTCAGCAAAGCGTAGAAAAACGGCAGGTCGGCGGGGTCGACACGGTTTTCATATAATGTCAGGATGTATTTGGCTTTGGTGGTTTCGACGAAGTAATTGCTGTTCTCAACACCCTCGGCGATGCCCTTAAGCGCAATCAGCTCGCCAACGTCAAATCTTGCCAAGAGCGCGGAAACCTGCTCCGGCCCCAATTGGGTATAAACGGCCAAATCAGCCCGCCGCGCCGGCCAGTTCGCGCGGCAACTTGAAGGTGATGCTCTCTTCTGCGGTTGTTACCTGCTGCTCGTCGAGTTCGAAATGCCCGGCGAGCGCATCGATAATCTCCCGCACTAAAACTTCAGGAGCTGAGGCGCCCGCGGTCAGGCCAAGAGTGTCGACGCCATCAAACCAGTTCATGCTGATGTCTTCCGCACGCTGCAAGAGATAGGCCTTCGCGCCGCTGCGTGCGGCGACTTCAACCAGACGGAGCGAATTCGAACTATTGGGCGCGCCGATTACCAGGACGAGGTCGCATTCGTGGGCGATGGCTTTGACGGCGTCCTGCCGGTTAGATGTCGCGTAACAAATGTCTTCGCCTTTCGGTCCGACGATTGAAGGAAAACGACGTTCGAGTACCGCTACTATTTCTGCAGTATCGTCGACCGACAAGGTCGTTTGGGTCAAAAACGCAAGATTTTCAGAATCAGAAGGTGAGACTGTCTCGGCGTCTTCGGCCGTCTCCACCAATGTCATCGCGCCTGGTGGCACCTGTCCGAATGTTCCCACCACTTCAGGATGCCCTGCGTGCCCCACAAATATAATGTGGCGGCCGGCATCCACCTGCCGCTCCGCCTGCCGGTGCACTTTGGACACCAAAGGACATGTGGCGTCAAAGTAAGCCAGACCGCGCTGCTGCGCGTCGGCCGGCACCGACTTGGGAACGCCATGCGCGGAAAATACCACATGACCGCCGTCGGGAACCTCGTCCAGCTCCTCGACGAAAATCGCTCCTTTGACTTTCAGGCTGTCGACAACATAGCGATTGTGCACAATTTCATGGCGGACATAAACCGGCGCGCCATGCTGTTCGAGAGCGAGTTCGACAATTTTGATTGCCCGGTCGACCCCAGCACAAAAGCCGCGCGGCGCGGCCAGAAGTAGTTTTAACGGGCGTTTGGAGGAAAGTTGTTCAGTCATCGGCAATGTCCTTTAAGTAAAATCGCTTCATCCGCCAAGGCCTTTCCCCTGTTGCGCGACGTGCAACGGGCGGATAAGGACCAAGCAGAACTTCGCGCAGGCGAAATAAATTCGATACTCCTGAGGACCATCCTTTATGAAATTTGCGGCTAAAGTCGTCATTATCGGCACTATCGCGGCGTCGCTCGCCGGATGCGCGAAGGATGGAGAGCTGGACTTGACCTCAGGCGTCGGCATTAGTGTTACGCGCTCAGGATGCCCGATTGTCGCGGTTCCCGACGGTACCGGCGATGTAACCTTGTTCAGCCCGGCAGAAAGCCAGGACGCAAGCGCTATCGATGTAGTTGCCTCGATTACAAACATCCGGCCCAACTGTAACGAAAGCGGCGAGAAGATATTTTCGCAAGCTGGCTTTGATGTTCAGGCACGCCGTAGCGACGCCCGTGGCGCTCGTACCGTCACATTGCCCTATTTCACGACAGTTGTGCAGGGCGGCAGCGCCGTCGTTGCGAAACGGCTGGGTCAGGTAACGGTGCAATTTGCCGATGGCCAACAACGCGCGTCGGCCTCAGCACAGGCGGCCAGTTACATCGACAAGGGCGCGGCAAGCCTGCCTGCCGAAATCGTCCAGAAAATCACGAAGAAGCGCAAGCCAGGCGACCCTGATGCTGCACTTGATCCGATGGCAGATCCCGAAGTGCGCGCTGCTGTTGTCCGATCAAGTTTTGAAATGCTGATCGGATTCCAGCTGACCGAAGACCAGCTGCGCTACAACGTAACGCGCTAACGGCGCACAGTTCAGGGCAAAAGCCATGACAATTTTTATAACATATGCGGCGCATGTTGATCATGCGCTGGACAGACTTGTTGAAGCGGGAACGCTGCCGGGTAATCTTGATCGCAGCAATGTAACCGTCGAACCGCCGCGTGAAGCAACGCACGGGGACTTGGCCACCAATGCTGCAATGGTGCTGGCTAAACCGGCAGGCACCAATCCGCGGGCGCTTGCCGAGGCGCTTGCCGACGAATTGCGTAAAGTGGACGGCGTCAAAGCCGTTGAGGTCGCCGGTCCCGGATTTCTGAACCTGCGGCTCGATGCGCATGTTTGGCTGGAGGAATTGCGGGCCATCGGGCAGGCGGGTGATGATTATGGCCGATCGCATATGGGCGACGGCAAATCGGTGAATATCGAATATGTTTCCGCGAACCCGACCGGGCCTATGCATATGGGGCATTGCCGGGGCGCAGTTGTTGGTGACGCCTTGGCGTCACTGCTCGAATTTGCCGGATATCGTGTGGTTCGCGAATATTATATCAATGACGCAGGCGGGCAGGTGGATACGCTCGCCCGCTCTGTGCATCTCCGTTACCGGGACGCGTTGGGCGAGGAAATTGGTGACATCCCGGAAGGCCTTTATCCTGGCGATTATTTGGTGCCAGTCGGTCAGCGGCTGGCGGTTGAATTTGGCGATAAATATGCGACGGCGCCAGAAAGTGAATGGCTGGTGTCATTCCGCAAGGCCGCCGTCACCGATATGATGGATATGATCAGAGATGATCTCGCGTTGCTGGGCATCCATCATAATCTGTTTTCGTCCGAGGCCGAATTGCACGAGGCAGGAAAGGCCGATGCCGCCGAAAAGGAACTGCGCGCACGCGGCTTGATTTACGACGGCGAGCTCGAAAAGCCGAAGGGCAAGGAAATCGAGGACTGGGAACCGGTCACGCTTCCTTTGTTTCGCTCCACGCAATTCGGCGATGACCAGGACAGGCCGATCAAGAAATCTGACGGAAGCTGGACCTATTTTGGTGCCGACCTCGCGTACCATTATCAAAAGAGCCAGGGTGTCGATGCGATGATTGACATCTGGGGTGCCGACCACGCCGGGACAGTCAAGCGCATCAAGGCCGCGGTTAATGCGCTGACCGGTGGCAAGGTCGACTTCGACATCAAGATTGTGCAGATGGTTAAGCTGCTTCGCGGTGGCGAACCGGTCAAAATGTCTAAACGTTCGGGTAGCTTCGTAACATTAGCTGAGGTTGTTTCCGAAGTCGGAAAAGATGTTGTCCGTTTTACCATGCTCACCCGCAAAGCCGACGCGCAGATGGATTTCGACTTTGCCAAGGTGGTTGAGGCGTCGAAGGACAATCCGGTTTTCTACGTTCAATATGCACATGCCAGGATTGCGTCGACATTACGCAAGGCGGCAGGCGAGGGAATGGGTGTCGACGCCACCCAGATCAATCTTCTGGGTGATGAGGAAGTCGCTTTGATCCGCGAGGCGGCAAGCTTCCCGCGGATCGTCGAAGCGGCTGCAAAGGCGGGCGAACCGCACCGGATTGCATTCTATCTCAATGACCTTTCGGCGGCCTTCCATGCCTATTGGAATCTTGGTAATGATCAACCTGACAAGCGCTTCATATTGGCACATGACCCGTCGCTCACCGGCGCAAGGCTTTTCATGGCAACCAATATCGGGCAAGTTATTCGAAACGGGCTTCGTCTGATGGGGGTCGAGGCTGCTGACAGTATGTAGCAACATGCTGGAATTTTTGGGGAGTTTGGCATGAGTGACACCAACAACGACAATGATCTGGGTCTTGACGATCCCGATCGCCTGCCGTGGCTCGAAACTGCCGATGGCTATGATTATGACCAAGGCGCGTCGCCACTAAAGGTTGCGGGGATGGTTCTCGGCGGATTGGCTTTGCTGGCTGCAATCGTGGGTGGCATTTACTGGCTGCAGCGTAACCAGACGGGTGGCGCAACGGGCAACGGCGAACTAATCGCTGCGCAGGAAGGCGACTACAAAGTCCGTCCGGAAGATCCCGAAGG
>JBGSPK010000352.1:0-15983 GCA_041738665.1 Sphingorhabdus sp.
CCAGATTCCTGTGACCATTATGGCACCAACGCCGCCAAAAACAACCGCTCCGACGGGGCCGAGCAGAGCAGCGGCAAAGCCAGACTGTAGTTCGCCGAGTTCGTTAGAGGCGGAAATCGCCAAGCCGGAGATTGAGCTCACACGTCCGCGTTTGTCATCGGGCGTGTTTAACTGCACCAGGGACGACCGGACGAAGACTGAAAGCATGTCTGACGCGCCCAAAATAGCCAGCATAGAGAGAGCTATCAGCATCGACGTCGTCACATCGAAAATCTCGATTCGCGCGTTGTCGAACAATCGCTCGCCAATGATATGCGACCAGCCAAAGCCGATAGTGGCAAGGCCGAACACCACGACCGCCCACATCATCTTCGCGCCTACATTGTGACGCAATGGCTTAAACGCGAGATAGAGTGCGACCACAGCAGCGCCCAATGCAGGCGCGGCGCGCAACTGGCCAAGTCCTTCGGGCCCGACCTGCAATATGTCGCGGGCATAGACCGGCAGCAACGCTGTAGCGCCTGCCAGCAATACCGCAAATAAATCGAGCGTGATCGCACCGAGCAGGAATCTTTCGGACCATGTATATCGTAGCCCTTCGATCATCTGGTGCAGAGGCCGCCGCCGGTTTTCGTCTGCAGGCGGATGCACCGGAGGAATGAACGACAACGCCACAATCGCCAGACCGAGCAAGACAGCCGCAAGCCAATAAGGCGACCCGGCATTTTCGGCATACATGAACCCCGCCGCCGCCGGACCGATGACCGAAGCCGACTGCCAGGCAATGGAACTCAACGCAATCGCACGCGGCAGCGATTCAGGCGGCACCAGATTAGGTGCAATCGCGCTCATCGCTGGTCCGACAAAAACCCGCGCCATCCCGTGAAGTGCCGCCATGAGAAACAGGATCGGAAGGTTCAGCGCGTCATAATAAGTCAGTAACCCCATCGCCACCGCGACGCCCAAGTCGATCATATTTGCAAGCCGTGCAACGGTTCGCCGTTCGAACCGGTCGGCGGCCCATCCGGCAACCGGGGTCAGAACAAAAAGCGGCACAAACTGCGCCAGTCCAAGCAACCCCAACTGAAACGCCGCCAGTTTGGGCGACATGCCGTAATCGCTGCGCGCGATATCATAACACTGCCACCCGATAATCACGACCATCGACATCGTGGGGATCACCGCGACAAAGCGTGATATCCAATATGCCCGGAAGGCAGGGATCGAAAAAGGATGCGGGCCGTTCATGCGGGGCGGGCCTAACGCGTTGGTTCACCGGCGGCAATGGAGGTTGGCTTTAAAGCCCCAAAAATTTGCTTCGTCCTGACTACCACGAAAAACGCGCGGGGCGCGATGAAACGCGATGTTGTGAAAGGGGGGTGCTGAATGACGAATTCAGCGGTGATGGGGGAGGGCGCCCATAACGCCCTCCCTTTCATTTTAATCCTGTACCGGCTGGTCAGCCAATGGCGTGTTGCGGTTCCACCAGCGGCGGATTCCGCTAGCGGCGTTCGAGCGAAGCGCCAGTACGATCAGGAACAATAACAATGCCCATGGCGCGAGCGCACCCGCGATCATCAATACAAAGCTGACCATCGTCGCAAAGCTGGTTGCGCTGACGTCGAATGCATTGGCGAACGGATTGTTCTTGCCAAAGCCCGGGACGCCGCCATCGCTGGTGTAGGTGAACTGCACCGGGGTCATGGCAAGCTTTATCTCGCCTTTCCCGCGGTCATCGGACTCATTGTCGAGCTCGCGGCGGATTTCTTCAGCACGGTCTTGCAAGCTGGCGCGTTCCTTGGCCGGAAGTTTGGCTTTGAGCCTCAGTTCGAGCCGCTCAAGTTGAGCTTGTAACAATGCACTGCGCCCTTGCGAGTCATCGATCTGGCCGCCGACATTGGTTCCCGTAACATTGCCATCAGCAAGCACGCCCTCGGCCTTTTCGACGCTGGCAATCGCGTCGCGGCCGAATTTTCGTGCAATCGCCGGGTCCAACTTGAACGCCAGCATTGCCTCGACGTCGCTCTCTTTGGCCTGAGCATAACGATAATCGACAATCTGGCACCGCGCCGAACCGAGCACTTCGCAAGCCTCGGCATGCTCCTCCTGCACCGCGCCGATTTTCTCGTCGGGCAACTTGAAGGCGTAGCGATATTCAAATGCTAGGTTGGGGGCGACGCTGGCGGGGATACCGGGTGCCTTCATCGCCGATGCGTCGGCGGATTCTTCTGCAACTTCCATCTGAACGACGTCGCTTGATACGGCCTCGGCAGTGGCATCTTGGTTGGCGTCTCCGCCGCCGCCCGAACAGGCGGCGAGGAGTAGGGTGGGAACCAAGATAAGATACGCGCTATGTCTTTTCATGACATTCTCTCCATGACAGCGACTCGAGGCCGCCATGTGATATCGTATCATAACTAATTTAGTTGACAATAGTTCATCGTATGCAGGGCACGGCTCGTCGTATCCGGTATACTGAGTTGGTTAAAACGTTCCCATTGGCAGGACGGGGTCGATTAACTGCTCTTGTACCTCGTGCGCTTTCACATCCTCCCCATTCAGAAACGCCATCAGGTCACCGATCAGCCTTTCGCGGTCGGTTTCGAACAGGCCGTGCGGCGAACCGTCATATTCGATCAACTGCACATCCTCGATCAGCGACGCCGCCATCCGCGCGGTAGCATCGATAGGGACGGTCTTGTCAGCTGACCCGTGGATGATCAAAGTCGGTACCTTGAAAGACGGTAGGTCATCGCGAAAATCGGTCGTCGCAAATGCCTCGGCGGCCCTAAGCGTCGGCCGCAGTCCTGCCTGCATCGTCAGGCCCCACGCCCAGTCGAGCACCGCGCCGGATACCGGTTTGCTGAACCAGCCGACGCCGAAAAAGTCGTTGAGGAAATTTTTCATGAACGTGGGCCGGTCATCGAGCATGCCCTGCGTCATCTGGTCGAATATTTCCTGTGGCACGCCGTCTGGATTATCGTTGGTCTGCAACATGTAAGGCACGACAGATGCGATAAGCGCAGCTCGCACGACGCCCTTGCCATTGTGTCGCGACATATAACGCGCAACTTCGCCGCCGCCCATCGAGAAGCCGACCAGAGTCACATTTTCTGTGGCGCCGGTTTTTTCCATGACGTCGGCTAGGTCGTCGGCAAAGCTGTCATAATCATAACCGTCCGAACTTTGCCCCGACCGCCCAAACCCGCGGCGATCATAGGCAATGACCCGGTGTCCGGCGTTGGCGAGCGCATCGGCCACCGGATCCCAGCTATCGGAAGATAGTGGCCATCCGTGGATGAGGATAACAGGATTGCCGACACCCCAATCTTTCACATAAAGCCAAGTACCATCGCGGGTTTCGATCATAGCCATTTTGCAATCTCCAGTGGTCGGAATAGTGCAAGCTTAACCCGTCAGTGGGGCGGACGTTCCGTGCTTGGAGAGTTGAATGACAGCAGATATCGCTTTGTCACCCTCTGCCTTTGTGACAGCATCGTCGGCATGGAAAGATCCGACGCCGAATTGATGGAGGCTAGCCTGATCGCCTGTGCGCACGCTGGCGTTGAGTTGCGTTTTGCCTTGTTCGAGCGGTTCTTTGCGGCATGGCCCGAACGCCGGGCGAGTTTCCTGAACGTCGACGCGGCATCGCGGCGGATGACCGACGAGACGCTGGAAATGATGATCGGGCTAGCGAAGGGTGAGGATAATTGGGTGTGGCCTTTGGTCGCTGAACTCGCCTTCACACACCGCAGTTACGGGCGGCTACCGTGGGCCGAATATGAAAGCTGGATCGCGTTGACGATTGAGGTGGTGCGCGATGCGGCGGGGGCGGCGTGGAATGCGGACACCGGGGCGGCATGGGCGCGGCAGGGGGAGCGGTTGAAGGTGATGCTGGAGGAAGCGCGGGTGGGCTGGGACCGGACGATGCCGGGGCATGTTTGGGGGGTGGGGTGAAGCTTTACGTAAAACCAGATGTGGAAATTCTGTCGTTCACCCCACCGTTACAAAACTATCCATAACCCGCTTCCGCCCGGCTTGCTCGAAATCGATCTCCAGCTTGTTGCCCTCGATCTCCGCAATGGCGCCATAGCCAAACTTTTCGTGGAACACGCGCATTCCGACGCTCAGGTCGCTCCGGCCCTTGTTACCTAGGCTTACCGCACTCCGCGTGTTCTCCGCCACGCGCTGTGGTCTTGGGTTGAAGCCTCCGCTGGTTGCGGCGCGTTGCCAGCCGGGGCCACGGGCGTTGCTGCGGCCTTGGTTCGCTGCCGCCAGATGGGCGAAGGGGTCGGCCTGTTCGCTCCAGTTGGCGCGCCATAATGATGCGCCGCCGGTCATCGTTTGCTCAGCCTCGATATGGTCGAGAGGGAGTTCTTCGATGAAGCGGCTCGGGATGCTGCTCGTCCACTGGCCGTAGATGCGGCGGTTGGCGGCGTGGATGATCGTGCATTTGCGCTTGGCGCGCGTGATCGCCACATAGGCTAGGCGGCGTTCTTCTTCCAATGAAGCGAGGCCACCCTCATTCAGCGCGCGTTGCGAGGGGAAGATGCCGTCTTCCCAACCGACCAGAAACACGTTGTCATATTCGAGGCCCTTGGCGGCGTGGATGGTCATGATCGTGATGCTCGCGCCCGGGTCGCCGCGGTCATTGTCCATCACCAGGCTGACATGTTCGAGGAATTCGCCGAGCGTTTCATATTCCTCCATCGCGCGCGCGAGTTCGGCGATGTTTTCGAGGCGGCCGGACGCTTCAACGCTGCGTTCGGCCTGCAAGACTGCAGTGTAGCCGCTTTCGTCCATGATCATGCGGGTTAGGTCGGCGGGCGTCGAGCGCGATGCCTCGTCGCGCCAGCGGGCGATGTCGACGACAAGGTCCGCGAGCGACTTGCGCGCCTTGCCCGTCAGCTCGTCGGTGCCAACCAGCCGCGCGGCGGCAACAGAAAGCGGCGCGCGTTCCGTGCGGGCGACAATGTGGATCTTTTCCACAGCCTTATCTCCAATGCCGCGTTTGGGCACGTTGACGATGCGTTCGAAGGCAAGGTCGTCGGCGGGTTGGTTGACAATGCGCAAATAGGCAATCGCATCGCGGATTTCGGCCCGTTCGTAGAAGCGGAAGCCGCCGACGATGCGGTAGTTTAGGCCGACCTGAATGAAGCGGTCTTCAAACTCTCGCGTCTGGTGCTGCGCGCGCACGAGGATGGCGACGGCATCGAGGCTTTCGCCCTTGAATTGCAGGCTCTCGATCTCCTCGCCGACGCGGCGCGCTTCTTCGGGGCCGTCCCACACGCCGATGATGCGGACCTTTTCGCCCTCGTCGAGTTCGGTCCATAATGTCTTGCCCAAGCGGCTGCTGTTCGCATCGATGAGGCCCGACGCTGCGGCGAGGATATGCGGCGTGCTTCGGTAATTCTGTTCGAGCTTGATGATTTTTGCGCCCGCGAAATCCTTTTCGAAACGCAGTATGTTGGCGACCTCCGCCCCGCGCCATGAATAGATGCTCTGGTCGTCATCGCCGACGCAGCAGATATTCTGCGGATTGCGTCCCTGCATCAGCAGGCGAAGCCACATATATTGGACGGTATTGGTGTCCTGATATTCGTCGACCAGCACATATTTGAACTGGCGCTGATATTTCTCGAGAATGTCGCGATTGCCACGAAGCAATGTGACGACGTGCAGCAACAGGTCGCCGAAGTCGCAGGCGTTGAGCGCAAGCAGACGCGCCTGATACAGCGTGTACATCCGCTGGCCCTTGCCATTGGCGAATTCCTCATTGTCGCCCGGCGTCAGGTCGGCAGGCAATTTGCCCGCATTCTTCCACTTGTCGATCAACCCCGCGAGCGCGCGCGAGGTAAAGCGTTTGTC
This sequence comes from Sphingorhabdus sp., assembly GCA_041738665.1. GTDB lineage: Bacteria > Pseudomonadota > Alphaproteobacteria > Sphingomonadales > Sphingomonadaceae > Sphingorhabdus_B. Next base: position 5,869 of record JBGSPK010000352.1, read on the forward strand.
GTCCAGATCCTCGGACTGGATTAGCTGCTTCAACAACCGCAACTGATCATCGGTGTCGATTATGGTGAAATTGCTCTGCAGGCCCACAACTTCGGCATGGCGGCGGAGCAGTTTTGCGCCGATGCTGTGAAAGGTGCCAAGCCACGGCATACCCTCAACCGCTTCGCCGACCATGTGGCCAACGCGCTCACGCATCTCGCGCGCGGCCTTGTTGGTGAAGGTAACGGCGAGAATTTCTGACGGCCACGCTAGCCGAGAATACAGGATTTGCGCCATACGAGCAGTGAGCGCGGCGGTCTTGCCAGTGCCAGCGCCCGCGAGCAGCAGCACCGGCCCTTCGGTAGTAAGTACGGCCTCACGCTGCGGCGAATTTAGACCCCGCAGCCAAGGGGGTTCGTTCTGGACCTGATTGTCGGACATCAGCGAACAGTTAGGGAACGGCGCGACGAACCGCAAGCGCTCTTCGGCAGGCTGCCGGAACTATTGCCTCGTTCGAGCATTTCTCTTTCCATCTATCAGAGGAGAAAAACTATGCGCAGCCATATCCTTCTCGGCGCCGCAGCGATGATTGGGCTTGTCGCAACCGACCCGGCATTTTGCATGCAGGAGGCGCCACCACCGACCGAGCAGACGTCGCCAACAAATCCGGCGAACCCCAATCCGGCTCCCGTGCCTGATTCGGCGCAGCCCGCCCCTCCTTTGACACAACCGCTCCCACCCGAGATGCCGATGCCGGCAGTAGAGGCTCAGCAAATACCGCCAGCGCCTGCACCTCAGCCGGTTATCCAGAATCGTCTGGCACCCGCAGGTCCAATGGCCACGCCGCCTGATGCAGGCGCCGATACGGCGGTCAGTGGCGGCACGACGCCATCGATGATGACGCCTCAGCCCGCAACAAAGGAATATCCACTTTGCTCAAAGACGCTGCAAGACAATTGCCGCAACCCCGGCGAGGGGCCTAAGCGGGCGAAGAGGCCGAGCTGAATTTCGGCACAAATCGACCATCGATAGCCAGCAGGCCTAGAGCAATCAGCAATGCGCCTGCTATTTCCTTGAGTTCGACGGTTTCGCCGAGCGCCACTACGCCAAGGATGATGGCAATAACTGGCATGATGAAGGCAACCAGCATCGCGTTCGACGCTCCCGCGCTGTCGATCAAGCGGAAATAGAAGAAATAGGCGATTGCGGTGGACGGGATGGCAAGGCCGATCGCGCCCGCCCATGCATCCCATCCGGCCGCGGGTAGGGTCCATGGCTGGTCGGCAATCAGCATCACCGGTAGCATGATGATCGCCGCAGTAATAACCTGGCCGGTAGCCACGACTAAAGGCGTCATCGTCGATTGAGATAAGGTCCGGCCGTAAACTGCCGCCAAGGCATATAGCAAAGTTGCGGTGAGGCAGGCTAGTTGGGCCAGCACGCTGCCAGTAATACCGTCCAGTGCGTCGGTGCCGACCATCACCACGATGCCGGCGAGGCCCAAAAGCACTCCAATGATGCGTCCCGGGGTAGCCTTCTCGTCACGGGTCAGGAAATGCGCGGTCACTACGCCCCATAACGGCGTGGTTGCGTTGAGTACCGACGCGATGCCGCTGTCAATCTGGGTCTGACCCCAAAAGAACAGAATGAAGGGGAAAGCCGCATTGATCGCGCCGAGGACAAACAGCTGAGTCCAGCTTCTACGGTCGCTAGGCAGCCGGTGACCCATAATTTTCAGCGCAAGTAACATCGGCGGTACCGCGAGCGCCATTCGAAGGAACACCAACGTGTTCGGCGGAAAACCCCGCAGGCCCAACTCAATCATGAAAAACGCCCCACCCCATAATAATGACAGGAGCATTATAATGCCCCAGTTGGCGCTAGACATTTTCGGGCTACTCAAATTGCGGCATCCGGCCTGAGTAGAGTGAGCCGCGCTTTGCCGACGTTGCGGATGTTATCGATGACGAAGCCTTTGACGTCGATATCTTCCTTGTTGCTCGTCTCGATGCTGATCCACGCGGAGGGCGCGAACCAGCCAAGGCGGCCCAATTTGTCGAGTGCAACCGAGCCTGCACCGCTGGCATAAGGCGGGTCCAGCAAGATGACATCGAAGGGTTTGATGGCGGAACCAAGCGAAAGCACCGAGGAGCGGCGGATATCTGACTGTGCTTTTGCGCCAAGTTTGTCGATATTAGTTTCGAGTGCCTTGAGCGCCGCAGCGTCATGTTCAACAAAAGTGCAGGTAGCTGCGCCCCGCGAAAGCGCTTCCAGACCGAGTGCGCCGGAACCTGCAAACAGGTCGAGCACTGCGAGATCCTCAAACGAACCCAAGCGGCTGGCGAACATCGAAAACAGGGTCTCTCGCGTGCGATCGGCGGTGGGACGGGTGGTGTCGCCCTTGGGTGCAATGAGCGGGCGCGAACGCCATTGACCAGAAATGATCCGCATTATTTCAACGTCTTTCGAAACTCGATTAAATCCACTCTGCGCACTTCGCCGACTGTGCCGGGTGCCATGTCGCCAAGCACGAATGGGCCATAACGCGTGCGGATCAGGCGGCTGACTTCGAGACCAAGATGTTCGAGCACGCGGCGGACTTCGCGGTTTTTGCCCTCGGTCAGTGTCATTTCGACCCACCCATTTCGGCCTGTCCGGCGTTCGAGGTTGGCGTCGATCTTGCCATACTGAACGCCGTCGATTTCGATGCCGTGGATCAGTTCTTCGAGCTGCTCTTGGCTAACTTCGCCGAAACAGCGCGCGCGGTAGGTGCGCTCGACGCCAGTTGAGGGCAGTTCCATCTGCCGCTTGAACTCGCCGTCATTGGTCATCAACAACAGCCCCTCTGTATTCAGATCGAGTCGACCAATCGGCATCAGTCGCGGTAAATCCTTAGGCAGGACATCGTAAATCGTCTTGCGCCCGCTAAAGTCGCGCTCTGCAGTCAAGCAGCCTTCGGGTTTGTGGAACAGATACAACTGCGTCGGTGCGGGCTGGCCCACTGCCTTATCGTCAACCGCAACGCCGTGAAGCGATTTGAGCAATGTCGCAGGCGTACCGACCTTTTCTCCATTCAGCGTAATGCGGCCATCGGCAATCATCCGCTCAATCTCGCGACGCGACGCAACACCAGCGCGGGCAAGCAACTTCGCAATCCGTTCCTCACCCTCCTCGCGTTCCAACGCACCCTTTGACGGCGCGGCATTGGGGCGAGGCTTGCGGACAGGTTTTGTGTCCCACCGCAGTTTGACAGGTTTCATCGGACGGGCAGGGGGACGTGAAGGAGGTTGAGCCATGCGCGCGCCTTTGCCCTAGTTGCGAACAAAAGTCACGTGGCGGTTATAGCCATTTGCCATTCAGGAAAATGCCGTTAGTCATTCCGATAACAAATTCGGAGGGGTCCGCATGTCGGTTGATTTACAACGTTTCTTGATTTTTGTCGGCATCTTGGCGGCGGTCGCCGTTGTTGCGATGACCAGCAAGACATTCCGGCCCTATTTGCGCAAAAATCCGGCGATTGCTTTTCTGCTCGGCGTTTCGAGTGGTTTTCCGCTGACGTTGCTGATTGCGACGATGACATTCTGGTTGGCGCGGATAGGTATCGATACTGCGACCATCGGCTTCATGGTGGCGCTTGGCATTCCGTACACGATCAAGTTTCTATGGGCGCCATTGGTGGACAAATTGCCGTTACCATTTCTCACCAAGACGTTCGGTCAGCGGCGCGGCTGGCTTTTCTTCATTCAGGCGTTGCTGTTTTTCTCGATCTGGCAATTGGGGGCGAGCAATCCGCAGCAAGGCAATATGGGGCTATTCGCGGTCTGGGCGCTGATTACCGCGTTTCTTTCGGCGACGCAGGATATCGTCATCGACGCCTATCGTATCGAAATCCTTGAAGAAGATGAATTCGCCCACGGCACCGCGACCAACCAGTTCGGCTATCGCACCGGCAATTTGATTGCAGGTGCGGGAACGATCTATTTCGCTTCGAACGAAGGTTTGGGCCTCGGTTGGGCGACCGCTTACGGGCTAACTGCTTTCTGCATCATACCAGCTATTATAGGTGCATTGTGGGCAGGGCCGGGCAAGTTCGTCGACCGCTACTCGCATGTTGTCGGGCAAACCCCGGGACAGTGGCTGACCGAAGCTGTCGTAAACCCTTTCCGAGAATTTCTGACCCGGCACGGCGCGTTTATCATTCTGGGCTTCGTGCTGGTGTATAAAGTCGGCGACGCGATGGGGCAGGCGATGCTTAGCCCGATGATTGTGGACCTTGGCTTTTCAGACACTGACTATATTACCGCGAACAAGCTATGGGGCTTTGGCGCGTTGATCGTCGGTTCTGCATTGGGCGCCCCGTTTATTCTCTGGCTTGGCATGGGTCGCGCGCTGCTCATTTCCGGCCTGCTGATGATGTTCTCGAACGGCATGTTCATGCTGCTTGCCGCGACCGGCAACAGTTATTGGATGATGGTAGCCGCGATCTGCACCGAGAATTTGACGAGCGGCATCGGACTTACCGTGTTTGCGACCTATCTGTCAGGCCTGTCGAGCATAGCTTACACCGCAACCCAGTTCGCGTTGCTGTCCTCCTTTGCAGGCGTCGGGCGGACGTTTATGGCTGGGCCGGCGGGTATCATTGCCGAGAATGTCGGCTGGTTCTGGTTCTGGGGCTTTACCGTTGTGGCGGCTATCCCGGGTATGTTCCTGCTGTGGTTATTGTGGAGCAAAGGCTATGTGGTCCAGGGCATCCGTCAGACCGACGCGGTCGATGAAACCAAGTTGAGGGAACCAGTCGGCCCGATTAGAATTGCCGGGTTCTTGCTCGTTGTGGCCGGGCTAATCGGGTTGCTGCTGTCGGGACCGTTGGAGTTTGCCAACAGTATCACCGCGATTTTTGCAGCGGTGTTAGTGGCTGGCGGGCTGTTGGCGTGGAAGGGTCAGCCTGCGAAAGCGGTTTAGGTTGGCACTTCTTCGTTGAGGCGCAGGACTTCGCCGGCAAGATAGAGCGAGCCGCAGATCAGGACGTTTGCGGGATCGCTAGTCGCTGCCAACTGGGCAACTGACGCTGCGACATTGTTCGACGTGCCTACATCCGAGACGTGAAGGTTGATCTTCGCCAACTGGCACAGATCGGCAGGATCATGATGCTCGTGACCGGGGATCGGCACCGCGTGTAGCGATGTAACTTTGTGGGCGAACGGTTTGAGGAAACCCAGCGCGTCCTTGTTTTTGAGCATTCCGATGATGACATGCACCGGCGGGCCATCCTCCAGCGTATTGGCAATCGCAGCGCCTGCATCGGGGTTGTGGCCGCCATCCAGCCATATCGTTGATCCTTCGGGCAGCAATTCGGTCAGTGGCCCTGTCCCAAGCAACTGCATTCGTGCGGGCCAGCGAGCCCATTCCATTGCGGCGGATAATGCGGCTTCGGGGATGGCGATGGCGCTTTGGTGGCGGAGCATAGCGATGGCGAGTGCGGCGTTATCGACCTGATGGGCGCCGGTCATGCGGGGCAGGGGAAGGCTGAGTTTGCCGGCTTCGTCGCGGAAGTGGACGCGGCCTTCATATGCGACCGCATCCCACGCCTCGCCTCGTGCGAGTAATTTTGCGCCGCTTAGCGCAGCTTGTGCGGCAATCGTGTTCGCCATGGATGCCGCATATTTCTGGGTCACCAACGGGACGCCGGATTTGGCGATGCCTGCTTTTTCAAATGCGATGCGATCGAGTGGGGCGGGTGGGGTGCCTTCCTCCGGCGCGAGCAGGAAGCCTTCATGGTCGATGCCGAGCGAAGCTATGCCGCACACGGCAGGCGTGGCGATCACGTTGGTTGCGTCAAGCCTGCCGCCCAGGCCTACTTCGACAATGCACGCATCTGCCGGTGCGCGCGAGAAGGCAAGGAAGGCTACAGCTGTGGTGACTTCAAAGAAGCTCGCCTCCAACCCTTCAGCATGGTCGAGGACTTCGGACAATAAAGCGGCGAGGGTGGAGTCGTCGATCAGCTTGCCTGCGACGCGGATGCGCTCGTTGAAGCGAACCAGATGCGGGCTTGAATATACATGCGTGGTTAGCCCGGCCGCCTCAATCGCACCTCGCAAGAACGCGCAGGTTGAGCCTTTGCCATTCGTGCCGGACACATGGAAAACCGGCGGCAGATTGTGGTGCGGATTACCGAGACGGTCGAGCAACGCCGTTATGCGCTCCAACCCCAACACATCCCGGCCCGGGGACAGCATGGTCAACCGGTCGATTTGCGCCTGTACGGCTGGGTCGTTGGAGATTGCGTGGTCGGCCACTATAAATTGCGGAGAATTAGGCCGCCTTCTTCACCGGCGCCAAATAGCCGATCAGCTTCGACAATATGTCGCGCAGTTCGTGCCGGTGGGTCACCATGTCGATCATGCCGTGCTCAAGCAGATATTCGGCGCGCTGGAAACCTTCGGGCAATTTTTCCCGGATGGTCTGTTCGATGACGCGCTGTCCAGCGAAGCCGATGAGAGCGCCGGGTTCGGCGATTTGCACGTCGCCAAGCATCGCGTAGGAAGCGGTGACGCCGCCAGTGGTGGGGTCGGTAAGCACAACGATATATGGCAAGCCCGCATCGTGAAGCATCTGGATTGCGACGGTCGAACGCGGCATCTGCATCAGGCTCAATATCCCCTCCTGCATACGAGCGCCACCGGCCGCAGTGAAGATGATGTAAGGGCATTTCGCCTTGATCGCGGCCTTGACTGCGTCGACGAAAGCCTCGCCGACCGCCATGCCCATTGATCCGCCCATGAAGGCGAAATCCTGCACGCTGACGACGACGGTCTGCCCGTCGATCTCGCCCTTCGCGCTCTGCATCGCGTCGGTTTCGCCGGTGGCAAGGCGCGCGGCCTTGATCCGGTCGGTGTATTTCTTGGTGTCTTTGAACTTCAGCGGATCTTCGCCGACGACTGGCGGCCTAAGCACTTCATAGCTATCGTCATCGAACAAAGCAGCGAAGCGGGTCGCAGGGCCAATGCGGCCATGATGGTCGCATTTTGGGCAGACCGACTGGTTTTCCTCGAATTCCTTGAGGAAGATCATCGCGTGGCAGCCCTTGCACTTGTGCCAAAGCGTCTCCGCCGTCTCGCGCTTGGCGATGAAGGGAATCGAGTTGCGGACGCGGGTAACCCAGTTCATGCGGTAACCTTTCTGGCTGCGACGATTGCTTGCTTGAGTGATGCCACATAATCGCGGACGGGGCCAGCGGCGTTCATCCCGTGCTCGGCGACCAGTTCGACTATAGCGGAACCGACGACTACGCCGTCAGCAACACGCGCGATGTTGGCAGCTTGTTCGGGGGTGCGGACACCAAAGCCGACGGCGACGGGCAAGTCGGTATGGGCTTTTAGTCTGGCGACGGCTTCGTCGATGCTAGTTTGGGCCGCCTGTTGCAGGCCTGTAATGCCCGCGACCGACACATAATAGAGAAAGCCTGATGCGCCATCAAGGACAGTCGGCAAGCGTGCTTCGTCGGTGGTTGGGGTGGCGAGGCGAATGAGGTCGATCCCTGCGCTGCGCAATAACGGGCCAAGCTCCGGGTCTTCCTCGGGCGGGATGTCGACGCAGATGACGCCATCGATGCCAGCCTTGTTGCATTCCGACGCAAACCAGTCGCCGCCGCGGATCGTCATGGGATTGGCATAGCCCATCAGCACGAGAGGCGTGTCGGGCTGGCGCGCGCGGAAGGCGGAGGCCATGGCGAAGATGTCAGCAGTGGTAGTGCCAGCATTCAGGCTTCGAATGTTCGCTTCCTGAATGGCGGGGCCGTCGGCCATCGGGTCGGTGAACGGCATACCAAGCTCGATGACATCCGCCCCGCCCGCGACCAGCGCGTCAAGATTGGCGGCGGTGTCGCCATCACCTGCGGTGATGAAGGTGACGAGCGCTGGGTGCGGCTTGGCGAAGGCGGCGGACAGGCGGGTCATATCTTTGTCCCCAGCGCCTCAGCCACCGTGAAAATATCCTTGTCGCCGCGCCCGCACAGGTTCGCCAGAATGATCTGATCGCGGTCCATTTTCTTCGCCTCGCGTTCAACTGCCGCAATCGCATGGGCGGGTTCCAGCGCCGGGATAATGCCTTCGGTGCGGCAGAGCAATTGGAAGGCGTCGAGTGCTTCGGTGTCGGTCACGCTGTCGTAACGGACGCGGCCGATTTCCTTCAGCCAGCTATGTTCGGGGCCGATTCCTGGATAATCGAGACCCGCCGAAATCGAATGTGCCTCGGCGATCTGGCCGTCTTTGTCCTGAAGCAGATAGGTTTTGTTGCCGTGCAGGATGCCCGGTCGTCCGCCAGCAAGGCTCGCGGCATGTTCCTTGTCGAGCCCATGCCCCGCCGCTTCGACACCGAGCATCGCGACGTCCTTGTCGTCGAGAAACGGATGGAACAGGCCGATCGCGTTCGACCCGCCGCCAATTGCAGCGACCAGCAGGTCGGGCAGGCGGTTGATGCGGCTCAGCATCTGCGCGCGGGCTTCGGTGCCGATTACGCTCTGGAAATCGCGGACCAACTCGGGGTACGGATGCGGCCCGGCGGCGGTACCGATGATGTAGAAGGTGTCGTGGACATTGGCGACCCAGTCGCGCAGGCCTTCATTCATCGCGTCTTTGAGCGTCCCCGCACCGCTGGTCACCGGAATGACTTCGGCTCCGAGTAAGCGCATGCGAAACACGTTTGGCTGCTGCCGCTCAATGTCCTTCGCGCCCATATAGATGAAGCAGGGCAGGCCAAAGCGTGCGCAAACGGTCGCGGTGGCGACGCCGTGCTGGCCAGCACCGGTTTCTGCGATAATCCGCGTCTTGCCCATACGCATCGCGAGCAAAATCTGGCCGATGCAATTGTTGATCTTGTGCGCGCCGGTGTGGTTCAACTCGTCGCGCTTGAACCAGATCTGTGCGCCTTTGCCTGCTGGCGCGCCTTTGCGGACTTCCTCGGTTAGGCGTTCAGCATAATATAACGGCGAAGGGCGGCCGACATAATGCTCCAGCAAATCGTCGAATTGCGCCTTGAACGCCGGGTCCTGTTTCGCGGCGCGATATTCACGCTCCAAATCGAGCACGAGCGGCATAAGCGTTTCGGCGACATAACGCCCGCCAAACTGGCCAAAATGGCCGCGTTCATCGGGTTGGTTGCGGAAGGAGTTGGGGGTGAGTTCAGCTGTTGTCATAATCGCGGACCGCTTTGCAGAAAGCGGCAATCTTGTCCACATCCTTGACGCCCGGCGCGCTTTCGACGCCAGATGATGTGTCTACCAGCGATGCGCGTGTCTGGCTCAATGCCTCTGCCACATTGTCCTGCGTGAGGCCGCCCGCAAGGCCCCAGGGCAGCTTGTGTGTGTGATCGGCCAAAAGAGACCAGTCGAACCGCATGCCTGTCCCGCCGGGGAGTGCTTGCGCCGGGGCATCGAACAACAAAAAGTCGGCCGCATCGACAAAGCGGTCGCTTTTTTTCAGCGTGTCCGTGTCCTTGACGCCGAGCGCCTTCCAGATTTCGATTGCGGACACGCCCTTCAACAGCCGCAGCCATTCAGGCGTTTCGGTCCCGTGAAACTGGACGATATCGGGCTTGACGACCTCCAGTGCTTTCGCCGTAAAGCCCGGTTCGGCATTTACCAGTAGCAATACGACTTTCAAGCTCTCCGGCGTTCTCATCCTGAGTGCCGCCGCTTGCTCCAGCGGCACATAACGCGGGCTTTTCTCGTAGAGGTTGAGGCCGATATGCGTCGCGCCCGCTATTGCAGCAGCATCGATACTGGCTTCGTCCTTAAGACCGCAGATTTTGATTTGAGTGGGCATAGGGTGGCCGATTAGCGCAACTGCCAAAGCTCGTCACCCTGAAACAAGTTCGGGGTGACGGCGAAGTATAAATTGAGGAGTCAGTTCTGCACCAACCGCAACAACGTTCCGTCCAGATCGACCAGATAGCCGATGGTTATCCCGCTATGCTCCAGCTTCGGCGCATGGATGCGTGGCCAGCCTGTCAATTGCTCGGGGACACCGGCATCGACGCACGCGCGATGGAAACCATGCACGTCGTCCAGCCGCAAACAGCAACTGAACGAACTTTGCGCCGGATCGAGATCGGGATAGAGGAAGAATTCGAGCGTCAAA
>JBGSPK010000380.1:0-3832 GCA_041738665.1 Sphingorhabdus sp.
AAGGTAACGCAGCGCGTGCCGGTTCGCATCTCGATTACCGACAAGCCGAAACGCAATATGATCGCGGGGCTGTCGGCACATGTCCGCATCGACACCGACAAGTAATCCGCTCGACCAACCGGCCTACCCGGTCAAAAACAAAGCGCTGCTGACACTGGCAGTGATGGGCGCGACCATTATCCAGATATTGGATTCGACGATTGCCAACGTCGCCATCCCGCACATGCAGACCAGTCTTGGCGCGACGATGGATACAATTACCTGGGTACTGACCAGTTACATCGTGGCAAGTGCGGTGGCGATGCCGATCACCGGGTGGCTTGCGGACCGAATTGGATCGCGCAACCTGTTCTTGGGTGCGGTCGCCGGGTTCATCTTGGCCTCGATGTTGTGCGGTATCGCAACGAGCCTTACCGAGATGGTCGCTTTCCGCATATTCCAGGGCGTTTGCGCGGCCTTTATCGGGCCTTTGTCGCAAACGATCATGCTCGATATAAACAAGCCGTCGGAAGCCCCGCGGGCGATGTCGATTTGGGGTATGGGAATCATGATCGCGCCGATATTGGGTCCAATGATCGGCGGTTGGCTAACCGAAAGCTACAACTGGCGCTGGGTATTTTACATCAACCTGCCAATCGGGATACCTACGCTGGCAATCCTTTGGTGGTTGCTGCCGTCACGTCCAATCAACCGCCGTCAGCTAGATCGCTTCGGTTTTGCGATGCTCGCAATCGGTTTGGCCACGTTGCAGTTGCTGCTCGACCGCGGCCAGCAAGAAGACTGGTTGCAGAGCTGGGAAATCATAGTTGAGCTTCTAGTCGTCATCGCAGCGTTGTGGATGTTTGCGACGCATCAAATGACGACGGATAGGCCAATGTTTGAGCGACTTCTGATTACAGATCGAAACTTCTTTATCTCGCTGAACATGATGCTGCTGGTCGGAATGATGATGTTCGGCATTTTCGCGCTTCTGCCGCCGATGCTGCAAAATCTATACGGCTACACCGTCTACGACACCGGCGTATTACTCGCCCCGCGTGGAGTCGGAATATTGCTCGCAATGTTCATCGCATCGAAACTGACCGGCAAGATTGACCCGCGTGTCATCATCTTCACGGGCTTTCTGATGACCGCTTCGTCGATGTGGATCATGACCCAATGGTCGCTCAACATGGACTGGCACTGGATTGTCTATACCGGGCTGTTTCAGGGATTTGGCATGGGCTTCGTCTTCATTCCGCTCAATGGCGTTGCATTTTCGACCCTGCCAATGCGGATGCGGACCGATGGGTCAGCGCTACTTTATCTGTTCCGCAGTCTCGGCGGCAGCTTCGGTATCTCGATCATGACTACCATGCTGGCGCGCAACATGCAGACCAGCCATGCTGATCTGGCGGGTCACATCACCGCGACCTCATTACCGACTGTCGATCCATCGAGCGCTGACCGGCTTGGTTCGTTGGGCGAAGCCGCGCTGCAATTGATGAATCTTGAGATCAACAGGCAGGCGGCGATGATTGCCTATCTCGACGATTTCAAACTGATGATGATCTTGCTGATTATCATCAGCCCGCTGATCTTCTTTCTAAAACCCGGCAAGCCTGCAGCAGGCCAACAACAAGTGATCGCAGATTAGCGCGCAACGAGTCCTTTTTGCTTCATCCGCCACACGGCTATGTCGATGCGGTCCTGACCGAAAAACGGTTCGCCGTCGAATACCAATGTTGGAACGCCCCAATGCCCGGCGGCCTCGAGCGCAGCCTGATTAGCAGCGATTTCGGCGTCAAGTGCCTCAGCGTCGGTCACGGCTTCAGCATCAAGCTCAGCCAGGTCCAGCTCCGCACGTTCAGCGGCGCCAGCCAGATGCTCCCCCTCATGCCAATTTTCTGCCCCGCCCCAGATCAGGCGCGATACCTCGTCGCAAAAGGCGAGGCTTTTGCCGCGCCGAGCAGCTGCTTGCCCCAGCCGCGTCAGGCGAAATATATAAGGCTGTTCGTCGGCAATCTTGCGCGTCCGCACATCCTGAACGATCGGGTCAGGGCGCGGCGGGCCAAATGGGATGCCATGAAACTGGGCTACACGGAATATGTCGGTGAAGGTATAACGCAACCAGTTAGGATGGCTTCGTTCGAAAAATTCCGGGTCGCGGATGGCCAGCGGATAAACCGGTCGCAGATTGATGGTCAGGTCATATTCTTCCGTTAGCGCACGATAACGCCGCGTGGCGAGATAACTATACGGGCTGCGGAACGACCAGAAAACATCCGCCTGCAGCCCCATAATCTCACCCCTTCTTCAAATGCCGGCGTCCGAGCAATTCGGCGATCTGCACCGCGTTGAGTGCGGCACCCTTGCGAAGGTTATCCGACACGCACCAGAAGGCAAGGCCATTGTCCACCGTGGGGTCCTCGCGCACGCGGCTCACATAGGTCGCATCGTCGCCCGCAGCTTCGATGGGCGTCGTGTAGCCGCCATCTTCGCGCTTATCGACAAGCATGATGCCGGGTGCCTCACGCAGGATCGACTTTGCTTTTGCGGCTGACATTTCGCGGTCATATTCAATATTAACCGCCTCGCTGTGGCCGACAAATACCGGCACGCGCACGCAAGTCGCGGTCAGCTTTATCTTGGGGTCGAGGATCTTCTTGACCTCGACCATCATCTTCCACTCTTCCTTGGTGTAGCCATCTTCAAGGAAGCTATCGATGTGCGGGATGACGTTGAAGGCGATCTGTTTGGTGAACTTTTTCGCCTCCGCGCTGTCGCCGACGAAGATATTGCGGCTCTGCTCGAACAGCTCGTCCATACCTTCCTTGCCCGCGCCCGACACCGACTGATAGGTCGAGACGACTACGCGAGTGATGTTAGCATAGTCATGCAGGGGCTTGAGCGCGACCACCAGCTGCGCGGTCGAGCAATTGGGGTTGGCGATAATGTTCTTGCGCTTGTAGCCGTCGATGGCTTCAGGGTTCACCTCTGGCACGATCAGCGGCACGTCGGGGTCCATCCGGAACAGCGAGCTGTTGTCGATGACAACGCAGCCAGCAGCCGCCGCAATCGGCGCGAATTTCTTGGTCGCTTCCGAACCAATGGCAAATATCGCCATGTCCCAGCCCGTCCAGTCGAAATTCTCGATATTCTGGACGCGAAGCATCTTGTCGGTGTCGCCATATTCGATTTCAACACCCTGGCTGCGCGACGACGCCAGCACCGCGACTTCATCGGCAGGAAATTCACGCTCGGCTAGAATATTGACGACTTCGCGGCCGACATTGCCCGTCGCGCCTGCAACTACGATACGATAACCCATGTTCATTCCCTCAAATTCAAATTGGACAATAAAAAAGGCCGGGCTCTTTTTGGGAGCCCGGCCTTTGGTGTTCGGTTTAAGAACGCAGCGGAGCCCCTGCCTTATTCGGCAGCCTCGGTGGTCTTAATAGTCGCTTTATCCGCAGGACGTGGATCGCGGCGTTCGGCGATACGTGCCTTCTTACCGGTCAGGCCACGCAGATAATAAAGCTTCGCACGACGCACGACGCCCTTACGGACGACTTCAATGCTGTCGATGTTCGGGCTGTACAAAGGAAAAACACGCTCGACACCTTCGCCGAACGACATTTTGCGTACGGTGAAGTTGGAGCCCATGCCCTTGTTCGAACGCGCGATGCAAACGCCTTCGTAATTCTGGATACGCGTGCGTTCACCTTCGATGACCTTCACGCCCACCTTGACGGTGTCGCCTGCACGAAATGCAGGGATTTTCTTGTTTTCTGACAAAGCTGCAATAGCTTCGGCTTCGAGTGTCTGGATGAGGTTCATGCCCCATTTAATC
>JBGSPK010000389.1:0-7436 GCA_041738665.1 Sphingorhabdus sp.
CCGGGGGGATGGTGATCATCAGCATGATGAGGAGAACGAGCATGACGTCGATCAACGGCGTCGTGTTCATTTCCATCATCGGCTGGCCATCATCTTTACCGCCACTCATTGCCATGATGATTGCTCCTTAAATTACTTACTTCGCGTCCGCATTTTCGAACGGCGATGAAATGAAGCCAACACGGGCAAAGCCAGCCATCTGCATGGTGTAAATAGCACCACCGATGCACCGATAAGGTGTGTTGATGTCTCCGCGAATATGTGCTTCCGGCAGCATGTCGGGCTCAATCTGACCAGCTGCAGCAGCAGCTTCGCCGCCCAGCTTTTCAAATTCGGCCTTCAAATGCTTCGCGGCACGATCAACCAGCTCGGTCGAATCGATAGGTGTCACATTCCAGTAAATCCGGCACTCGCCATTGGGATTTGCACCCTCGTAAGCGGGATCGCCTGGATCACGACCGGCAGAGTCCGTCGTAGTCACGGAAAGTAGCACGTTTTCCCGCTTCGCCTTGGTAGGTTCGAACTTCACAATCGGAATATCCATCTTCACCGTTTGAATGGCGACCGGAATTGCGATGAGGAACACGATGAGGAGCACCAGCATGACGTCGACGAGCGGCGTCGTGTTGATGTCAGACATTGGCGTCTCATTGCCGCCGCCTCCTGAACTGATTGCCATTGGCCAATCCTCTCTAAATAAATTGGGTCAAAAATCGAGAGCCGGACAAAACCGGCGGTCGGGGCTGCACCGGAGCGCAGCCCTTACCCAATCTTACTTCTTCATCGCAGCGGCAGGTGCAGGCTTGCCAACTTGTGCGGGAGCCGTAACAGCAGGCTTCACGCGGCCACCCGAAGAAATGTAACCAAGCACATCGTTCGAGAAAGTAGCGAGGCTACGAGCGATCGACTTGTTGCGAGCCTGGAGCCAGTTGTACGCAAGCACGGCAGGCACAGCAACGAACAGACCAATCGCGGTCATGATCAGCGCTTCACCAACTGGGCCAGCAATCTTGCCGATGTCGGCCTGGCCAGCAATACCGATTTTAATCAGCGCCGAGTAAATACCGATAACCGTACCGAGCAGACCAACGAAAGGAGCGGTTGCACCAACGGTCGCAAGGAACGGCAGGCCGGTTGCGAGCTTGTTATTGATGCCTTCTTCCGAACGCGCCATTGCACCGTGCAGCCAGTCATGTGCCTCGACCGGGTCGGTCAGAAGGCCATGTTGCTTCTGCGCTTCGATGCCATCGTCGACGACTTGGCGGAATGCACTGTTTTTATCGAGCTTCGCAGCGCCTTCTTCAAGCGTGTTGGCACGCCAGAACTGCGCACGAACCTGCTTCGCCTGATTGAGAACTTTCTGCTGTTCGAACAATTTTGTGAACATGATGTAGAAAGAGAAAACCGACATGATAACCATCACCGAGAAAATCGCGATGGAGATTGGGCCACCTTCCTTGAGCGCAGGGATAAGACCGAACTGGGCTGCGGCCTCTGGAGCTGCGGCACCTGCCGCGGTTAGGAACAAAATCGACATTTTAACTACCTCTCAGAAAAATTTAACTTGGCTGCAAAAAAGTCCGGCGCGAAGGCTCCCCCTTACCGGACCAATAAAATCACTTCGGAATCTGCCATCTTACGCGGTTGGAATAACTGCCTTGAACCGGCTGGCCATTCTGCAATGCCGGCGCGAAGCGCGCCCTTCTCTTTACATTGGTACAAGTCGCAGCATCGAGATCTGGGTGACCACTTGATGAAGTAATCTGACAATCGATAACGCGGCCATCGGTACCAACGGTGACACGGAAACCAGTAGTACCTTCGCGTTCTTGCTGAAGCGCGCGTGAAGGATAGTCATTGGTATTCGCCCAGTTGCCCGGATTGCCCTTTGGCTGCGCTCCAGACGTCGGCCCTGCCGGTGGCGGCGGCTCCGGCGCAGGAGGCGCAGGAGGTGCTGCCGTCGGCACAATTGGTGCCGCAGGAGGCGGATTCTGTACCGTGGTAATTTGCGGAGGCGGCGTCACGGTCTTGACCAGTGGCGGCGGCGAGACGACCGGCGGCTCAATCTGCTTTTCGGGCTCTGGCGGTGGCTCTTCTTCTTCGGGTGGCTCTTCTTCCTTCACGTCGACCACGGTCATCTTTTCCTTGATCGCGACGACCGCATCATAAGCGAGGCCAGTCACCAAGGCATAACCTAGGAAAACGTGCAGAAGGAGTACAATGATGATCGAAACCAACCGGTTCGTGCTCATCCCATCTTGGTCAGCATATGCCATGCGGAAACAGCTCTCCTACCTTCAAAATAAAACAGTACACTAAGGCAGCATAGTTCAGATGCGACCGAAGTACCCCCGCGATATCGAAATATTATATTTTCTTAACTTCGATTCATCGGAGCTTTAGCCAAGCCCATCCGGCCTAGCAATCCGGATTCTGCGATTCATACGCAATTCATGTATTGCGCTTGCATATGGGACAGAACAGATATGGACCAAAATTGTGACCGTTGCAGTCGTACAGAGAAGGATCGGGAATGCGCATGCGTAATCTGCAAGTTGTTTTTGCGGCGATATTGCTGGGATTTAGCACCGCTGGTAGCGCTCAGACGCTCGCGTCATTGTCGCCTTCGCTTGCCGTACAAGCGGATTCCGCCAGCTACGCCGATATTGCCGATTTGGTCGTCATATCGCCGTTAATCATCGATACGAAGGTTCGCAGCGCGCAGAAAGTTGCGCCGGAGCAAGCCGTGGGCGTACCAGCAAACCTGCAGCGGATGCTCGTCGAAGCCGACGTGTTGGCGTTGATTCGCGGGCAAGGCGGCGTGACGCCCCGCGTACGTTTCCTGCTCGATGTGCCGAAAGATGCGAAGGGCAAGGTTCCCACGTTGAAAAAGCAGCGCCTTTTTCTTTTGGGTAGCACGGTAACGGGCCGTCCCGGCGAGATACGGCTATCCAGACCCAATGCACTTATCCAGTGGAGCACGGCCAATGATGCTTTGGTGCGGTCCATTACCGAGGAAGCAGTGCAAATCGATGCCCCGCAGCGCATAACTGGGATCGCCAGCGCCTTTCACAGCGCAGGTACTGTGCTTGGCGAGGGCGAAACGCAGATTTTCCTCAAGACTGAAAAAGATCAGCCATTGTCGCTTTCGATATTAAGCCGACCGGGCCAGGAAAAGCGTTGGGCGGTTTCAACCGCAGAAGTGATCGATGAATCGGCGTCCGCTCCAGCCAAGTTTACATTATTATGGTACCGGTTGGCGTGCGGCCTGCCTCGCTCGCTCTCTTCCGAACTCGTCGAGGCTGCCGACAGCGATAATGCCGCAAGGGCGCAAGCCGATTATAAATTCGTTCAGGATTCGCTCGGGCCTTGCGGCCGGAAACGTTAAGGTGCTGAATAAATAGGTGCTGCCTCGGCAAGTACCAATGTAAACCAGTCATCCGCATCGCTAAAGTCTGCGACTGGCGTCCAGCAACCTGAGCGTAATAATAGCCGCAGGCCACGAAGATCATATTTGTGGCTGTTTTCCGTATGGACGCTTTCCCCCGCATCCATTGAAAAAAACTCGCCGGACACTGAAAATGTAACATCTTTTACCGCGCGTAGGTGCATCTCGATACGCGATTGCATGTCGTTCCACCGAACATCGTGAACGAATGCGTCACCGGGGATATCCCCCTCAAGCTCGCGGTTTATCCTGTGCAGCAGATTAAGATTGAATGCCGCAGTTACGCCGGCGGCGTCGTCATATGCCGGAATAAGAATGTCAGCCGATTTTATCCGGTCGAAGCCGATCAGCAGTTTCGCGCCTTCCTCCAGCGTGTCGCGCATATGCCGCAACAGATTGACACTGCTGCGCGGCACGAAATTCCCAATAGTCGATCCGGGGAAGAAACCCAGACGCGATGCACCGCCTAATGCTGGTAATTTCATCGGCTCCGTAAAGTCTGCCTCAATCGGAATCACATCGAGCGCGGGAAAGCTGGCCTGCAATATCTCCGCTGAACTGCGAAGATAATCGCCAGAGATATCGATTGGAACGTAAGCGGACGGCGCTATTGCCTCCAATAGCAGCGGCGTCTTGGTCGCGCTGCCCGCCCCGAATTCGATGACCGCCGCGCCCGGCCCGACTTGCGAAGCTATGTCGGAACGGCACTGTTCCAAAAGCGCGGTTTCCGTTCGCGTCGGATAATATTCCGGCAGCCGCGTGATTTCGTCGAACAATTCCGACCCGCGCTCGTCATAGAACCATCGCGCAGGAATAGCACGGCGTGGCCCCCGCAGCCCTGCCAGAACATCGGCACGGAATTGTGGATCGGCATGAATCTGAAAATCGGCCTCAGACATCTTTAGCAAGCCTCAGTCCAGTAAACTGCCAGCGCTGATGCGGGTAAAAGAAATTGCGATAGCTTGCGCGTATGTGCCCGCGCGCGGTGGCGCAGCTTCCGCCGCGCAACACGAACTGCCCGCTCATGAACTTGCCATTATATTCACCCACTGCGCCATCTGCAGCGCAAAAGCCTGGATAGGGTCTGTAGGCACTGCCGGTCCATTGCCAGACATTGCCGAACATATTGTTCGCATGCGACGCCGATGGCCGGACGGCGCTTGGAGCATCGAGTTGATTGCCTTCATCGGCATCGCGGGCGGCGGCTACGACCTCCCATTCCGCCTCGGTTGGTAGCCTAGCTCCCGCCCAGCTGGCATAAGCATCGGCTTCATACAGGCTGATATGCGTGACCGGAGCAACAGGATTGACCGCACGCAGGCCATCCAACCCAAATCCAAGCCACTGCCCGTCCGTGTCCTGTTGCCAGTACAGCGGTGCGACAACACTCTCGCGTTGAACCCATGCCCAACCATCGGACAACCAGTGCCGTGGCTCGATGTAACCACCGTCATCCATAAATTGCATCCATTCGGCATTGGTCAATGTTCGATCGGCCAAGGCAAAAGGTTGCAGCAGCACCTCATGCCGCGGGCTTTCGCAGTCAAAGGCGAAGCTCTCGGCACTACGGCCGATAGATTGGATACCAGATGGACCCTCGATCCACCCAATTGGCGGGACTTCCGAGTCCGACACAGAACGCGGAGCCGGCTCAGGCCAATAAGCCGGACAGGTCGGATTCTGCGAAAACAGGTGAAGGATGTCGGTCAGAAGCAATTCCTGATGCTGCTGCTCATGGTGGATACCAAGCTCAATCAACTGCAATGCGGCGTCAGGCAGATTGTTCCAATGCGCATCAATTGCCCCATCAACATGCGCGCGATACTGGATGATTTGGGCAAGCGACGGGCGGGTAATCAGCCCGCGTGCGTTGCGCGAATGGCGCGCGCCCTCGGCTTCATAATAGCTATTGAATAGATAAGCGAAATCATCATCGAATGCCCGGTATCCCGCGACATGGTCGCGCAAGATAAAACTTTCGAGGAACCAGCTCACATGCGCCAGATGCCATTTTGTCGGTGATGCGTCTGGCATCGATTGAACTGTTGCATCTGCGTCGGAAAGCGGTGCTGCCAAATCAACCGTAAGCTTACGCGTGGCGAAAAACCGGCTTTTCAGGCCGGCGCTCACCGCGAGCCGCCCGGTACCCACAATATGTCGCCACCCCTGCTGGCATTGATGAGGCGGCACAGCACAAAAAGATAATCTGACAGCCGGTTGATATAATGAAGCGCATGCGGATTGATCGAGACTTCCAGCGACGCAGCGACCAAGGCGCGCTCGGCCCGGCGCGATATCACCCGGGCCATATGCATATGGGCTGCGGCCAGACTTCCACCCGGCAGGATGAAACTGGTGAGCGGGGGCAATTGATCATTGGCTTTATCAATAGCCGCCTCGAGCCAATCGATTTGAGAGGCCACTATTCGCAATTCCATCGCCGAGGGCTCGAAACTCTCGCCCGGTGTCGCGATATCCGCTCCCAAATCCAACAGGTCGTTCTGGATAAGGCGCAACTCGGTAACAAGCGGCGTATCGCCCTCGTCTGCTGCCAGCGCCTGAATGGCAACGCCCAACGCGCTATTGGTTTCATCGACCTCGCCTATCGCATGCACGCGGGCATCGGTCTTGGACACACGCGATCCATCGACCAACCCTGTTGTGCCGTCATCGCCGGTACGTGTGTAAATTTTGTTGAGCTTTACCATGAAGCGACCCCGCCCTGCTTATTGCGAACCGGCAACCACGAGCAGGATGACAATCAGAAAAACCGTAATGGCTTGCCATTTCACGCGAGCGAACATCATGTTGTTTTGCACGGTAAGCGATTTTGGCAGACCGTTTTCATCAACATCGGCAGGACGCAAATTGGCAAAAGCGTGCAGACCGCGAATGAGCGCGAAGGCAACGGCGCCAGCAGCACCAATGATGAGGAGGACTAATAATATGGTCATCGGGAGAATGTCCTTGAGCGGGGCCCATACCCCGTTCGCCATATTTAGGCGTCGGACAGCGAGATTCCAAGCGGAAGGATGCCTTGACGCAAATTATCAATAAGTTCGTGACCATCGTCCCCCGCAATGCGGCGCGCGCAAAGCGCGGGAGAGGATCTACTTTTCGCGAGTTTTTCACCCCCGGCATCGAGCAGCAACGGATGGTGCCAGTAAACCGGCTCGGGCAAATCCAGCAGCGCCTGAAGCAACCGGTGGATTGCGGTATAGGCAAAGAGGTCCTTTCCCCGCACCACATGGCTGATGCCGTCAGCCGCATCATCCACCGTCGCAGCAAGGTGATAGGACGCAGGCGTATCCTTTCGCCACAGCACCACGTCGCCAAACAGCATTGGATCGGCGAACTGCCCGCCCGCCGCCATGTCTGTCCATCGCAGCGGGCCAACCAGCGAAACCGCTTTGGCCATATCGATGCGCCAGCAGTGCGGTACATCCTCGCGGATGTTCCGGTCGCGACAGGTCCCGGGATAATGCGGCCCGTCTGGGCCGTGGGCGACCGGAGCCAGTTTCAACACCGCCGCTATGTCGCCGCGCGTGCAATTGCACCGATATAGCAAGCCCGTGGCTTTCAGTTTCTCAACTGCAACGATGTAGCGCACGACGTTAGAGGACTGATACTGCACTGCTCCGTCGGGACGCAGGCCGAGCCAGTCCAAATCGGTCAATATGGTGTAGATATGCTCCTGCCTGCTCCGCGTGCCATCAATATCCTCAATCCGCAACTGGAAGGTGCCGCCGAACGCTTGAGCAAAATCGTGCGCGCAAAGCGCCGAAAAGGCATGCCCCAGATGAAGCTGTCCATTGGGGCTCGGCGCAAACCGGGTAACGACCCTCCAACCGGGCGTCGGCAGCTCGGGCAAATATTGTTGCAAGAAATCCATTATCGACAAAAATACCATATTCAGTGTGTTTGCCCCCTTGACGTCACAATATGTGCAAATAGGTTGGCATATGTCAAAATGCTGTAACGCTCATAA
>JBGSPK010000439.1:0-4517 GCA_041738665.1 Sphingorhabdus sp.
TGGGCGGCGCGGACGTGGTCGAGGGTCAAGAGGTCGGACATGGCCGCTGCCCCTATCTTATCTGGCGCGATGTGAAAACAAACATTAAGGCACGGCTATGACTAGAATAGCTTTTATCGGTTTGGGCGTCATGGGCGGCCCCATTGCAAGGCATCTTTCGACCGCCGGTTACGAGATGACAGTTTATAATCGGTCGCGCGCCAAAGCAGAGACGTGGGTGTCCGCGCATGGAGGCACGCTGGCCGGTTCTCCTGCGGAAGCGGCGAAGGATGCCGAGGTTGTCATTAGCTGTGTTGGGACCGACGACGATCTAGCTGGCGTCACCCTAGGCCGCGACGGAGCATTTGCCGCGATGGCAAAGGGCAGCCTTTACATCGACCACACCACAGTCTCGGCCCGCATCGCCCGCCAATTGGGTGTCGAAGCCAAATCGCGCGGGCTGCTAGTGGTTGATGCACCGCTGACCGGCGGGCAGATTGGCGCTGAAAACGGCACGCTGGCAATCATGTGCGGCGGTAGTGAAGCGTCGATGGACGCTGCCCGCCCGATCATGGAGCCCTATTCGAAGCGCATCGTCCATGTTGGTGGCCCCGGTACCGGCCAAACCACAAAAATGTGCAACCAGATCGCCTTTGCCGGCGTCATCCAGTCGCTATCCGAAGCCTTGCGCTTTGCCCAATCAGCGGAACTGGATGTAGGCAAAGTCTATGAAGCGATTTCAGGCGGCGCGGCCCAAAGCTGGCAGATGGATAATCGCTGGGCGACGATGGCGGAAGACAAGTTCGACTTCGGTTTTGCTGTCGATTGGATGCGAAAGGATCTGGGGCTGGCGTTCGAAGAGGCCCGCGCATTGGGTGCGACGCTTCCCATCACCGCGCTGATCGATCAGTTCTATTCGGATATACAACAAATGGGCGGCGGACGCCTCGATACCAGCGCTATTGTGAAAAGGTTGCCAAAGGGATGAAGACGATTTTTGCGCTGGCACTGCTGGCGATTTCCACCCCTGCCTTTGCTGATGGCATCGTCGAGAATGTCAACGGCATCACGCTCGATAAAGACGGCAAGGTCATTCGTTTCAACGCTGTGCTGATTGGCAAAGACGGCAAGGTCACGCAACTGCTGACGGGCAAGGATAAGGCACCCAAGCAACCCGACTTCCGTCACGACGGCCGCGGCGCGACGATGTTGCCTGGCCTAATCGACGCGCACGGCCATGTGATGGGGCTTGGGTTCCAGCAGCTTACGCTCGACCTGTCGGCCACCAACAGTCTTGCCGAAGCGCAAGCCGCTATCCGTGATTATGCTGCAAAAAACCCCGACCGGCGTTGGATAATTGGGCGCGGGTGGAATCAGGAAAAATGGGGTCTGGGTCGCTTTCCGACTGCTGCCGATTTGGATGCTGCCGTGACTGACCGGCCGGTCTGGCTGGAGCGGGTTGATGGCCATGCCGGATGGGCGAACAGCCGCGCGATGCAGATTGCCGGAGTTACAGCAGCTTCGAAATCTACGGCTGGAGGACGGATTGAACTGGTTGCGGGCAAGCCAAGTGGCATTTTCGTGGACGCCGCTTCGGAACTTGTCGGCAAATTCGTGCCCCCGCCCAAGCCACTCGAACGCGACATTGCGCTTGGAGAAGCCCAGAAAAAGCTGCTTTCTCAAGGCATCACCGCAATCGCCGACATGGGAACCACTATCGACGATTGGCAAAGCTATCGCCGCGCGGGCGACGCTGGTTGGCTGTCGATGCGGATTTTCAGCTATGCCGCTGGAATCGACAATATGGTCATGATTGCCGGACCAAAGCCCACGCCGTGGCTCTATGACGACAAATTGCGCCTTGGCGGTGTTAAGCTCTATCTCGACGGTGCACTGGGCAGTCGCGGCGCATGGCTCAAGAAACCTTATGCCGACGCCCCCGGCCAGACCGGCCTGCAATTTCTTGCTAGCGCCGAAATCCGCAACCTGATGGTGCGCGCGTCGATGGACGGCTTCCAGACCGCAATTCACGCCATCGGCGATGCAGCAAATGCCGAAGTCATAAGCGCGGTCGAAGAATTGTCCGAAGCTTATAAGGATGATCGCCGCTGGCGGATCGAGCATGTGCAGATTGTCGATCCGGTTGACCTGCAAAAGCTCGGGCAACATGGCATAATTTCATCGATGCAACCGGTGCATCAGACATCGGACCGAACAATGGCCGAAGCGCGGCTTGGGCCGGAGCGATTGAAAGGTGCCTATGCTTGGCAGTCGATCGCCAAGGCGGGCGGTAAGCTCGCTTTTGGTTCGGATGTGCCAGTTGAGTCAGCCGACCCGTTCGCCGGTCTGGCCACCGCAATGACGCGCGAAGATGCGGCGGGCCAGCCTTTTGGCGGCTGGCGCCCCGAAGAACGGGTGACGCGCGAGCAGGCGCTCGCGGGCTTCACCACGGGCGCAGCTTATGCGGCGTTCGCCGAAACCAAAGTTGGGTCACTGACACCCGGTCATCATGCAGACTTCATCCTAATCGATGTCGATCCGCTGCTTGCGTCGCCGTCCGAACTGCGTAAGGCAGTGGTCAAGGAAACATGGGTGGGTGGTCGCCCGGTATATAAAAATGCTGCAGCTATTGCTGCAGGCGAACGCAAAGATGGAGAGACAAGATAATGGCACGCGCATGGACATTGGCTAGCCGCCCGGCAGGGCTTCCCAACGACAGCAATTTTGCGATGATCGACACACAAGACGCGTCGCTAGCTGATGGCGAGTTTCGCGTCGCAAATAGCTGGCTTTCGGTCGACCCCTACATGCGCGGACGGATGAACGACGCGAAAAGCTATGCCGACCCGTTTGCGCTCGGTGAACCGATGACTGGCGGCGCAGTCGGTGCAGTGACCGAAAGCAATAACCCCGATTTTCCGGTCGGAGCTAAAGTGCTCCATATGGGCGGCTGGCGTGACAGCGTTGTTTTGGGCGGTGGCAAAACCCCGCCAGCAGGAATGCCACCGGTGAAGCTACCTGAGCTCGGTGTTCCGGACCAGCATTGGCTCAGCATCATGGGCATGCCCGGCGGCACTGCATGGTTTGGCCTGCTTAAAGTTGCCGACGCCAAGCCCGGTGAAGTCGTATTCGTATCTGCGGCGGCAGGTGCGGTTGGCTCTACCGTAACGCAAATCGCCAAGGCCAAGGGTATGAAAGTCATCGGCTCGGCCGGTGGTGCGGATAAATGCGCGTGGGTCAAGGAACTGGGTGCTGACGCGGTGATCGATTACAAAGCAGGCAAAGTGCTGCCGCAATTGATGGCAGCGCTTAAGGACATGGGCGAAACCGGCATCAACGTCTATTTCGACAATGTCGGCGGCGAACATTTCGATGCAGCGCTTGCAACATCGAAAGAATGGGCGCGGTTCGCCATCTGCGGAATGATAGATGTTTACAATGACTTCAAGGCGCAGCCGATGCAATATCTGCCGATGATTATCGGCAAGCGCGTCACCATCAAGGGCTTCCTCTATCCCGATTTTTATGCGCAGGTGCCGGAATTCAACACTGACATGGCTGGCCTTATTGCATCGGGTGCAGTCAAGGGACGCGAGACGGTGAAGGAAGGGCTCGAAAAAACGCCCGAAGCGTTCATCGGGCTGTTCAGTGGCGAAAACACCGGGAAGATGCTCGTCAAATTATGAGTGAAGCGCTGGTTGGTAAAGTCGTATCACTTTCCCGATCGGCGACGCATAGCTTTAGCAAGAAAGTGGTCGATAGTCTGACCTTAATGGCAGGCGAAGGAGTTTTGGGTGATGCACATAGGGGTACAACCGTAAAGCACCGCTCACGCGTTTCTGTCGATCCGTCTCAACCCAATTTGCGGCAGGTGCATCTCATTCATTCTGAACTGCTCGATGAGTTGGCCGAAAAGGGATTTGTCGTCAAACCCGGCGATATGGGCGAGAATATATTGACAGCGGATGTTGATTTGCTCGGGCTGCCAAGGCATGCAGTCTTGGAAATCGGCGAGGCTCGGCTTTGCGTTACCGGTTTGCGTAATCCCTGCAGACAGCTAAACGACTATGCATCTGGATTGATGAACGCCGTTCTCGACCGTTCAGCCGACGGCAGCTTGATCCGGAAAGCCGGCATCATGGCCGTTGTAATTCAGGCCGGGACGATTAACCTGGGCGACCGGGTGCATGTCGTTTTGCCTGATCTGCCACTATTTCCCCTAGAGCCCGTTTGACCGTCATAATCTGTTGCCCGGCACTTCCGGTATATGCTGCGCAGCATATACCGACCGCAACTGATTAGCAGGGATATTGAACTGCAACGGTTCCGTAACGTCAACGAAGCGATTGTTGCACAATAGCATCACCATGAAGATTTCAGGGATCCTGCGCTTTACGGCGATGACATTCGTATGCGTCTAAGCTACATTGTTACAAAATAA
Source organism: Sphingorhabdus sp. (assembly GCA_041738665.1). Lineage (GTDB taxonomy): Bacteria > Pseudomonadota > Alphaproteobacteria > Sphingomonadales > Sphingomonadaceae > Sphingorhabdus_B. The sequence continues at coordinate 4,421 of JBGSPK010000439.1, forward strand.
TGTCGAAACAGGAGAGTATGCGATGTCGGGACGTGACAAAACCTTTATCCACGCACTAAAATTTTCTGCAGCATGCATCGCTCTGGCGATGCCAACG
>JBGSPK010000442.1:0-11338 GCA_041738665.1 Sphingorhabdus sp.
AGCCCGCGAAACGCGCCGCTATAGGCCCCCGATGCCAAACGCGCTGGAGACGTGGGTGAGTGGCTGAAACCAACGGTTTGCTAAACCGTCGTACTGGTAAATCCGGTACCGAGGGTTCGAATCCCTCCGTCTCCGCCACTATCTTGTTTCCAGACATACTGAGCGGATTGCTGAAAGCCTCAGAGTACTGCGGCTTTGTGGGTGATTAGGGGCCTCGCTTGTCCTAAGGCGCTCAGCCATGTGTTGTTCGGATTGTAGGAAAAGAGTGGAGGAGTATCGACGACATGGATAGAAATGTCGCTTGAGAATCTCCGCGATCGCGCGGTGGGAAAATGCGTCTCGGGAATCGCGCCAAGTTTCCAAACATTTCGGAGCATTATACAGATCCTGGAGCTACCGTACGTTCAGATCCAAGCAACTACAGGAATTGGCCACTTTCTGACAGCATCTTTGGCGAACCTTCAAATGCTTTGGAACAATAACGATGCGTGCTCAAAAGCCTTCATTGAGCCGATATCCCACGCCCGGTTCGTTCTGAATTAAAATTGGGTTAGCTGGATCATCCTCAATTTTGAGGCGCAGCCCACGTACGGCGACGCGGAGATATTCGATATCAGCGATGTGAGCTTCACCCCAGACATTCCGCAACAAATGAGCGTGCGTGACAACACGGCCAGGATAGCGAGCGAGTTCAACGAACACCGCAAATTCCTTTCGTGTCAGACGAATTTCCTGTTTTAGTTTCTGCACCCGGTGCCCAAGAACATCGATGGTAACTGGGCCTGCACATATTTTGCCCGACGTTGTAGAATCAGGCATCCGGTGGCGGATGGCGGCTCTTATTCGCGCTAACAACTCTTCCGTATCGAACGGCTTTACGACATAGTCGTCCGCGCCAAGATCTAGCGCCGTCACTTTTTCGGCAGTCGCATCCCGCGCAGTCAAAACAATGATCGCGCGATCCATCGCTTTTATGAGTGGCACAAGCTCTATACCATCACGGTCAGGCAGTCCTAAATCAAGAAGCACCAACTCGCAGCCTTCACGTTTCGCCAATGTCAGTGCTTCTGCCGCATTTGCTGCTTCGGCAACGGTTAACCCGAAACGTTCAACGGCTCCGCGTACCAATCGCCGGATGGCTGGTTCATCATCAACTACTAGAATTTGCGCGGTCATTTTTCGGCAGTGTCCTCAGATGTTAGACGCAGCGAGCTTTCAGGCCAAAAGATCTCAAAACGCGAACCTCTATCATCGGCCCGATTGCAAGCCGAAACACACAACCCCATCGCATCGGCAAATCCTTTGACGATGGCAAGACCAAGTCCGGTTCCTCCTGTCATATCGTCGCCTTCGACGCGAATGAATCGGTCGAACAGTTGCGCTTCGTTTCCCGGCGGCAAACCCGGCCCATTGTCAATAATCGCCAGAGTCAAACCATCATGTGCGCGACGCCCTTGTATGGTTAGGGGAGTATTCAATGGCGCGAATTTGGCAGCGTTGCCTATCAAGTTGATAAGAATATGGTGCAACATCCGTGGGTCTGCTTCGACGAGCGGCAAGGCAGGCGGCACGTCCAATATCAGCTTGTGACCGGCAAGCTCGGCTTTCAGGTCAATGGTCGCAGCGGCCACAGCGTCGGTCAGATCAAGTATATCATGTCTGACAACAAGCGCGTCGGCTTCGATCCTGGTCATTTCAACTAGATCATCAAAAACACGTCGCAAACGGCGCGCTTCGGCCCTTAGCGTCTGGGTTGTTTCGTTTTCGCCATTCGCGTCGGCAAGCGCATCGGCGGCCGCAACGACCGCAGTCAACGGTGTTTTGAGGTCATGCCCGATAGAAGACAGCAAGGTTGCCCTTAGGTCGTCGCGCTGCTTTAGGGCTCCAAAATCGCGTGCTTGTGCTTCAAGTTTGATACGCTCGTGCGCCAAGGCTGCTTGCCCCAATAATGTCGCGAATAATGTTCGCTTCTCAGGTGCAACAGGGTTGCCGCTCGCCGAGTGGCCCACGCCCAATACCGCTAACACTCCCAAAGACGTGACAAGCGGATGAAACTGCCAGTCGCTGGCGGTCAATGTGCCGGTGTCCCGTCCCGCCATCTCATTCCGGTCGAATGCCCATTCGGCAGCAGCCATGTCCAACGCGCCCAAAGCAGGCTCGCTCGGTACCGCTGTAATTACTCGCAAGTCCCGCTCTTTACGCGTCAGCAATATGGTCGACACGTTCAGTAATGAAGCCACTTCCTCACACACTATCGCTGCTGTAGTTTCTTCATCTGAAACACCTGCCAGTCGTTGTCCAAACGCTGCGATGCCTGCATTTTCAGTAGCCGTTCGTGCACCGATATTCGCCTCACGTCGCAATCGACCCGCCAATTGGCTGGCGACAATTGCAACTCCCGTGAGCACCAGAAAGGTGACAGCATTTTGAGGGTTGCTTATCGTGAAAGTGTAAATGGGGGGCAGAAAAAAGAAGTTATAGGCAAGTGCAGCAGAAACGCTTGCAACCAACGCGGGGCGAAGACCAAACAGCGTTGCCGTGGCAATGACCGGGATGAGGTAAAGTAGATCAACCGAATTGGGACCGATCCACGATGCAACGGCCACTGCTCCGCCGGTGGTAGCGGCGACCATTGATAAACCGATCGTTGTGCCGGACCAGTTGAATGGTCGGCCCCCGCGTGCTCCGTCGTTGGTCGCTACCGATCCTTGCGGCGTCGGCATGACATGAACAGCGACACCTTCCAGCCCGCGCACCAATTGGTCAACAACCGAACCGTGACGAAGTTCGAACAACCAACTCCGGCGTGATTTACCGATAACGACGGCGGTGGCTTTTGCTTCGATGATTTGGGCACGAAGGCCCTCTATAACTGACGCAGCCGGGATCGTCGCAAGCGATGCCCCCATTTCAGCGGCTAACTTAAGCGCTTTGGCCACCCGCGCCCTTGCTTCTTCGCTTAATGTGGCGCTGCGCGGCGTTTCTACAGTAACAGCTGTCCATGTCGCATGCATCGCATCGGCCAGACGCTTGGTTGCACGTATAAGCGCTTCACTCCCCGGCTGATCGCCAACAGCCACAATGATGCGCTCGCCTGCAGCCCAATTTCCTGCATCCCCCACCAAACGGACATGGTCGAGCATCTGCTGGTCAACCGTTTGGGCCGCCCGCCTTAACGCCAATTCCCGCAATGCCGAAAGATTGGATTTCGAAAAGAAATGGCCAAGTGCACGGGTAGCCTCGTGCGGCACATAGACCTTGCCGTCCTTCAGCCGCTCAATCAATTCGTCGGGCGGAACGTCGACGACCTCGATCTCGGCATCGTCAACGATGGCATCGGGCACCGTTTCGCGCACCCGCACGCGCGTGAACCCCGCCACCACATCGTTGAGGCTTTCGACATGCTGGATATTGAGCGTGGTCAGGACGTCGATGCCGGCGTCGCGTAACTCCTCTATGTCCTGCCAGCGCTTCGGGTGGCGACTGCCGCTGGCATTACTATGGGCAAATTCATCTACCAACGCGACTTGAGGTTTACGCGCGACCATCGCATCGAGATCAAGTTCGGCTAACTTATGAACGCCATGCTCGATAACGAGACGGGGCAGAACCTCAAATGGTGCGACAAGCTTTTCGGTGTCGGCGCGGCCATGCGTTTCGACGATACCGACGACGACATCCTTGCCTTGCGCCAGTAGTTCGGCACCCTCACGCAGCATCTCGAATGTTTTACCAACACCGGGGGACGCACCCAAAAAAATCTTCAACCGTCCGCGCGCTTCCTTGCGCGCCTGTTTAAGCAACGCTTCGGGGGACGGGCGGCTTGGGTCGGTCGAGTTCACTGATCCTGATTAGCCGACATGCGATCCAATTGTCGATTAAGCATTAGTACGTTGACGCGTGGTTCGCCGATGATGCCAAAAAGCGGATATTCGGTGGTTGACGTGACCGATTTTCGAACCACATCAGCGCTGACACCGCGAGCCGTTGCGACGCGCTCCACCTGCAAAAGCGCGGCCTCGGGGCTGATATGCGGGTCAAGCCCCGAGGCCGAAGTTGTGACAAGGTCAACGGGAATTGCCCCTGCCATGCCGTTTTCGCGGAGCGCAGCGACATCGGTGCCAATACGCTCGGCCAAATCTTTTGATCCCGGCGCCAGATTGCTGGCCGCCGACGCCGAAGCGTCATAGCCGTCGCCTGCCGCTGACAGTCGCGAATGGAAATAGCGGTCTTGAACAAATCCTTGCCCGATCAGTTCGGATCCGACGATTTTGCCATTGTCACGGATCAGGCTGCCATTGGCTTGGGCTGGCATAAGAGTCTGTGCGACACCTGTAATTCCCAAGGGAAATGCGATGCCAAGCAGAAGCGTGAACAGCACTAGCAAAACAATTGCGGGGCGAAGGGCGGAACGGATTTCAGTCAACATGAGGAAGCGCCTTTAAGCAAGGTTGAGGCCGACCACGGCCATATCGATGATTTTGATACCGATGAACGGCGCGATCAGCCCGCCGACACCGTAGATGGCAAGGTTGCGGCTCAAAAGCGCACCTGCACTTGCGGGGCGATAGGCCACGCCTTTCAAGGCAAGCGGCACCAACGCCGGAATGATCAGTGCGTTAAAGATGATCGCCGACAAGATGGCGCTTTCGGGACTACCCAGACCCATGACGTTGAGCGCACCGAGGCTTGGGTAAAGCACGATGAAGATCGCAGGCAGAATGGCGAAATATTTGGCGACATCGTTCGAGATCGAGAATGTCGTCAGCGCGCCGCGCGTCATCAGCAACTGTTTGCCGAGGCCGACAATCTCGATGAGTTTGGTCGGATCGCTGTCGAGATCAACCATGTTGCCTGCCTCACGTGCGGCCTGAGTGCCGGTGTTCATGGCCACGCCCACATCAGATTGCGCGAGCGCTGGCGCGTCGTTTGTGCCGTCACCGCACATCGCAACCAGCTTACCTCCCGATTGCTCATTGCGGATGAGTTCCAATTTGTCCTCGGGCGTTGCTTCGGCAAGGAAATCATCAACGCCGCTTTCGGCGGCAATGCTGGCGGCGGTCAAAGGGTTGTCGCCGGTAATCATGACCGTACGGATCCCCATGCGCCGCAATTCGGCGAAGCGTTCGCGGATACCGGCTTTGACGATGTCCTTAAGATGGATGACGCCAAGCAAGCGATTACCGTCAGCGACCGCTAATGGCGTGCCGCCCGACCGTGCAATCCCATCGGCAATTTCTCGAAGAGCGTTGGCCTGAGTTTGATCGGCGTTCTCGCCCAAGCGTTTCAGCACAGCATCCACCGCCCCTTTAACCAGTGAGCGTTCGCCGATTTTGAGACCGCTAACGCGTGTTTGTGAGGTGAAGGCTATCGGCTCTGCCCCGGCAGGCATATCATCGCCTGCACCCGCCAAGACGACTATCGAGCGTCCTTCGGGGGTTTCGTCGGCCAGACTGGCGAGGCGGGCCGCGGCCACAAAATCGGCGTGGGCGACCCCCGGCACGGGAAGAAATTCTGTCGCCTGACGGTCGCCGATGGTGATTGTGCCGGTCTTATCGAGCAACAACGTATCAATGTCGCCAGCGGCTTCAACCGCACGGCCCGATTTGGCGAGCACGTTAAAGCGCACCAGCCGGTCCATTCCTGCAATACCTATTGCCGAAAGCAGTGCAGAAATCGTTGTAGGGATCAGGGTTACGAACAGGGCGACGAGCACCGGCACGGCAAGCGCACCGCCTGCGTAAGAGGCAAACATTGGCAATGTGCCGACGGCGATCAGGAATATCAGCGTCAGTCCGGCGAGCAGGATGGTCAGTGCAATTTCATTCGGCGTTTTCTGGCGGCTGGCACCTTCGACTAGAGCGATCATGCGGTCGAGAAAGCCTTGGCCAGCCCCGGCAGTCACTTTCACCCTGATACTGTCTGACAATACCCGCGTTCCAGCGGTCACAGCCGAACGGTCGCCACCGGCCTCGCGGATGACCGGAGCGCTTTCGCCGGTGATGGCGGCTTCGTTGACCGACGCAACGCCTTCGACGACCTCACCATCGGCTGGAATTAGGTCACCGGCTTCGACAAGAACAATCTCGCCAATTTCCAGACGATGCGCCGGGACCCATTCCCATGTAACCCCGACGCCTGTCATCAACTTAGCCTTCAAGTCAGCTTTGGTTGCACGCAGCGATGCTGCCTGTGCTTTGCCCCGCCCTTCCGCGATGGCTTCGGCAAAGTTGCCGAACAACACGGTCAGCCAAAGCCAGAAGACCAACTGGCCTTCAAAAGCGGGGTTACCCGTTCCTGTGGCAAGTCCCCGTATCCACAAAATGGTGGAGAGCAGTGCCACAATAGAGGTGACAAACATCACCGGATTGCGGATCAGCTTGCGCGGATCGAGTTTGATAAAGGCGTCGCGGATAGCCGCCGTCATCAACGGGCCAGTGAACAGCGACGGAGCCTGAGTTTGCGTGGTCATGTCATCTTATCCTTAGAGCATAGTGCCAGCGGCGACCTGAAACTGGTCGGCAATGGGGCCAAGCGCGAGGCTGGGCAGGAAAGTCAGGCCGCCAACGATCAGGATGATCGCAACCAGCAGACCGACCCAAAGCATGCCAGTGGTCGGGAACGACCCCGCGCCCGCCGGAATTTGCCGCTTCATCGCAAGGCCGCCAGCAATAGCCAGCACGGGCAATATGACCCCAAACCTTCCGACAAACATGCCGATGGCCAGCGTGATGTTGTAGAATGGCGTGTTGCCAGTCAGGCCGCCAAAGGCCGAGCCATTGTTGGCTACCGCGCTGGAGTAGGCGTAAAGTATCTCGCTGAACCCATGCGGTCCTTTGGCGAGCGGTCCTGCAAGGCCGGGTCCGGTGACAGCCGCCAAAGCGGTGAAACCGAGGATAGCCAGCGGCAGAATGGCAATGGCAATTACCGCCAGCTTCATCTCGCGTGCCTCGATTTTCTTGCCGACATATTCAGGCGTGCGTCCCACCATCAATCCCGCAACGAACACCGCAAGGATTGCATAGACCAGCATCCCGTAAAGCCCTGCGCCAACCCCGCCGACGATAATCTCACCGAGCTGCATGTTGAACATCGTCACCAGTCCGCCGAGCGGCATGAAGCTGTCATGCATCCCGATGACCGCACCGCAACTGGCGGCAGTGGTAACAACCGCGAACAAGACGGTGGCAGCAATGCCCAAGCGGACATCCTTGCCCTCCATATTGCCGCCAGCAACGCCCATCGCCTGATGGATAGGATTACCGCCTGCTTCGGCGAAATAGGTAAGCGTCACGCCGCCAATAAATAGCACGACCATAGCGGCGAGCAGCGCCCAACCCTGGCGTTCCTTGCCGACTGCCTTGCCAAACAACACGGTCAGGCCGGCGCCAATTACGAAGATCGACAGCATCTGAATATAGTTAGTGAGTGCCGTCGGATTTTCGAATGGATGGGCCGAGTTCACATTGAAGAACCCGCCGCCATTTGTGCCGAGCATTTTGATAGAAAGCTGCGATGCAACAGGCCCTAGAGCAAGCGTCTGCTTCGCGCCCTCTAGCGTGGTTGCATCGACCGAACCGACCAACGTTTGCGGCACGCCAAGCGCCACGTAGATAATCGCGAGGATAATACACAATGGCAGCAGCAGATAGAGCGTCACGCGCGTTACATCGGCCCAAAAATTACCGATTGTCGCAACGCTGGAACGCGCGAAACCACGAATGAAAGCAAAGGCAACCGCGATGCCCGTGGCAGCCGACAGAAAGTTTTGAACGGTCAGACCAGCCATTTGCGAGAAATGTGATAGCGTCGTCTCGCCACCATAATTCTGCCAATTGGTGTTGGTTACGAAACTGACTGCCGTATTGAACGCCAGCCAGCTTTCCATGCCTGCAAACCCTTGCGGATTGAGCGGCAGGCTGCCCTGCAGTTTCAGTATCGCGAACAAAAGCACCATACCGGCGAGATTGAAGGTCAATAAAGCGACCGCATAACCGACCCAGCCTTGCTCACGCGCCGGATCGACGCCTGAAAGTTTGTAAAGGCCGCGCTCGACGGGAGCCAAAACCCGCGCTCCGGGCATATTCTGCCCGCCGTACAAAGCATAAAGCCAAGCGCCCATCGGCTTTGCGAGGGCAACGAACAATACAATAAAGATGAGGATCATAGTCCAGCCAGCGAGGGTCATTTGCTATACCCCTCAATAGCGTTCTGGCCGCGCGAGCACGGCAAGTAGATACATCAAAACGGTCACCGCAGTGATCGCACCCAAAATTAGTTCAAACGACATGGAGGCCTCCAAAGTTATTTGGAGCGTATTGGCACGAGGCACCATTATGGCGCTCGGTGGTTTCGAGATTGGAAGCGTAAAGAGAGCATAACGTGTTCGCGGAGCTAGATTTCACTGTAGCGCCCACCATTAGGCAACACGAGCAGATGCAGCCCATTCGAGTCTGCAAGTTTGAATTGAACCGGTTTTGGTTTGGCCGATTTTATCGCAGCCGTGTTAGTGCCATGAGGGCATCTCCAAAATGGCGTTCGGCCATATACCCTCAAATATGCCGGCCGCAGGAGAACACTACCGTATCGCTACAGATGTAATGTCACAAAAAACTCTTAGAAAACAGACACTTTTTTGGACATATCTGGATGCCTGTGGACGTCCAGTTGGTGACCCCTACGGGAATCGAACCCGTGTTTCAGCCGTGAAAGGGCCGCGTCCTAACCGCTAGACGAAGGGGCCAATCGCTTGGCGAGCCGCGCCTTTACGGATTCGGGTGGGGAAGGTCAAGCGTAAGATTAATCGGCGAAAGCGGCATCGTCGATATGCAGCTCTGCCTTGGGCGTCGCGCCCCAATCGTCGGTCTTTGCCCGGCCCGCCAGCCAGTATTTGCGGCCACGCTCGCCGTGGAGCAATTGCTGCCCCAGCGCGCTCTCGCCCTGACGGAAGGCCATAGCCTTGAACGACTGGCCATCGTCGCCCGCGACAATCGCGCGGACATGGTCTTTGCCGACGATATCGCATTTGATCACGCGCACCGGCCCCGTCACCACGCGCGGGCCGGGCCAGCCCATGCCATAAGGGCCAGCCGATTCCATCGCGTCGACGAATATAGGGTTCAACCCGCGCGGGGTGATGATCGCGTCGATGAGGAGCGCCTTGTTCCCCGACGCGCGCGCAACGTCACCCGCCAAGCGCTCGTCAAGCCAGTCGGCCAGCGCCTCGATTTTATCCTCGCGCACCGTCAGCCCCGCCGCCATCGCGTGACCGCCGCCTGCCTCCAGGAACCCCGCATCTTTGGCGGCGATGATGGATGCGCCCAGATCGACACCGGCGATGCTGCGGCCCGAGCCTTTGCCGGTGCCAGCTTCATCGACCGCGATGACGATGGATGGCTTGCCGGTCTTTTCCTTGATGCGGCCTGCGACAATGCCGATGACGCCGGGGTGCCAGCCCTTGCCCGACAGCAACGCGACGGCGCGGTTATGCTGCCCGGCGATCATCGCCTCGGCCTGTTCCTGCACGATGCCTTCTATGGCGCGGCGCTCTTCGTTCAGCCGGTCAAGCTCGAGCGCGATGTCTTGTGCTTCGACCGCATTCTCGGTGGTGAGCAGGCGGACGCCCAGATCGGATTTGCCGACGCGGCCACCTGCGTTGATGCGCGGGCCGAGCGCGAAGCCGAGGTCTGAGCAGATGGGTGCGCGGGTCAGGCGGCTCGCCTGAATGAGCGCGGCGATGCCGATATTGCGGCGCGCGGCCATGATTTTCAGACCCTGCGCGACGAATGCACGGTTCAGCCCCTTGAGCTGCGCCACATCGGCGACGGTGCCGAGAGCGACGAGGTCGAGTAGCTCCATTAGCTTGGGTTCGGGGCGGCTGGCGAAATAGCCGCGTGCCCGAAGCGTGCGGATGATGGCCGCGCCGAGCAGGAATGCGACACCGACAGCGGCGAGATGGCCGTGTGATGCAGCTTCGTCGGCTTCGTCCAGGCGGTTGGGGTTTACCAATGCGAACGAGGTCGGCAGCTCGGCGGCGCATTTATGGTGGTCGACGACGATGACTTCCAGCCCAGCGGCCTTGGCCTGCGCCAGCGCGTCATAGGCCATTGCGCCGCAATCGACGGTAACGATCAGCTTGCTGCCGCCTTCGCCAATGCGGACGAGTGCCTCGCCAGACGGGCCATAGCCTTCCATCAACCGGTCGGGGATATAATGGCCTGCGGTCAGCCCCAACGAGCGGAACAGGCGGATGAGCAACGCCGCGCTGGTCGCGCCGTCGACGTCATAATCGCCATAGACGGTGATGGGTTCTTGGGCGGCGACCGCATCGGCCAGGCGCTCGGCGGCGCGGTCCATATCCTGGAAAATCGACGGGTCGGGCATGAAGCCGCGAATGGTGGGATCGCGGTGCCGCTCCAGATCGTCGCGCGGAACGCCGCGCGCCATCAGCAATTGCGTGACCAGATCATCGGGCTGAAACCCCGGATCGCGCGCATCGACATCGCCGCTGCGCCACTGCCACGCTTGGCCGGTGATCGATTGGGTGATGTTGAGGACCGATGACATGCGCCTTCCCTATGCGGGGCGCGGGATGCTAGCAAGGGGCATGAAAAAGCTGCTGATAGTCTGGCACAGTATGACCGGCGGGTCGGAGGCTTTGGCGCGTGCGGCGTTCGCGGGGGCCGCGGAGGTGGAGGCGCGGCTGCTGCATGCGGGGGATGTGACTGCGGCGGATATGCTGGGCGCGGATGGCTATTTGTTCGTCTTTCCCGAAAATCTCGCGGCGATCAGCGGGGTGATGAAGGCGTTTTTTGACCGTTGTTATTACCCTTGTCTTGGGCAAATTGAGGGTCGCGCCTATGCGGCGATTGTTTGCGCGGGGTCGGACGGCAGTAACGCGGTAAAACAGGCCGAACGGATTGCTACCGGCTGGCGGTTGAAGAAGATCGCAGACAGCATGATTGTTTGCACCCATGCGCAGACGCCCGAGGCGATATTGGCGCCGAAGACCATATCCGATGCTGACCTAGCAAAGGCGCGTGAGACTGGCGCGGCCTTAGCGGCCGGACTGTCGCTGGGGATATTCTAGTCGCGCTTGCGACCAAGTCCATGGGTGCTCTTGACCCGGCGGACGGTGCCGCTTGATGCGCGCATGACGACGGTTTCGGTGGTAATACGACCGTCGCGCAGGATTTTTACGCCGTCGAGTAACGAGCCGTCGGTGACGCCGGTCGCGGCAAAGATGCAGTCGCCCTTGGCCAGTTCTTGCAGGTCATAAATCTTGTCGAGATCCTCGATGCCCCATTTGCGCGCACGCAACCGCTCGTCGTCGTTGCGG
>JBGSPK010000132.1:0-11296 GCA_041738665.1 Sphingorhabdus sp.
TTCATGTCATCCATCATACATCCTCCTCACACTTCCCGGCTCAGGTCGGAAATTCTGTCAATCCAAAACTCTCACTCGTCATTCTTCTGTTTTCGAGGTGAAGCCCGATAACCGGGCCAAGCACTATCAACGTCACCAGCAACAAGATAATCTCCAGCAGGTACACGGTGCCATATCCCGTCGCCCGGTCGGCCAACGTGGTACCGATGGCATTATGCAAGGCAATATAGGCCATGCCGTCTCGGATAAGCCCACCCAATGCGATACCAGCGCCTGCACAACTGGCCTGCACCGCGCCCCATGCGCCTAGTGCCAGTCCGGTCGAATCTTTTTGCGCCAGCCCCATCGCTGCGATCATCGTTCCAACCGAAAACAGCCCCGTGCCGAATCCAATCACGCTGGCACCTGCATAAAGTAGCGATACCGATGACAAGGGCGCGGCAAACAATGTCATCAAAAATGCGGCAACACCTGCAACGGCGCCAAGCCCTGCCAGCCGCAACGGATCTGCACCAGCCGAGAGACGACGCCCGCTATAGGCGAACGCTATCAACGCGCCGATTGCCCAAGCACCGGTCAGCGATGTCGTGGATCCAACCGACAGGCCCAATATTTCCCCGCCATATGGTTCGAGCAGCGCATCCTGCATGGCAAAGGCCATTGCGCCAAAGCCGATGGCGAGCAAAAGCCGCTTGGCGTTGGGTTGCGCCGTGAACGATGCCCAAATGTGGGTAAAACGCGGGTTTGCTTGCGTGGATGTGGTCAGCGCGCGATTGCGCGGTTCCTGCTTCCACAACGCCGCGATGTTCAGAAACATGGTGAGCACCGCCGCACCCTGGATGATTTGTACCAATTTGGTCGCGCTGAAATCGGTGAGCAAATTGCCAATAGTAAAGGCCGCCAGCATCATGCCAACAAGCAGCATGACATAAAGGAGCGCCACGACTCGCGGGCGCTTGTCTTCGGAAGCGATGTCGGTTGCTAGGGCAAGGCCAGCAGTTTGCGTGACGTGCATGCCGGCACCTGTCAGCAGGAAGGACAGGCATGCCGCTCCCACGCCTAAAGCAAATGTGTCTTCGCGGGTAATCAGGATGAGTGCAAACGGCATGATAGCAAGGCCGCCAAACTGCCCCAGAGTGCCGAACCAGATATAGGGCACCCGCCGCCAGCCAAGAACCGAGCGATGGGTGTCGGAACGATAGCCGATCAATGCGCGAAACGGCGCGACCAATAGTGGAATGGCTATCATCAGAGCGACGATCCAGGTCGGGGTATCAAGTTCGACAATCAGCACGCGATTGAGTGTGCCGTTGAGCAATACCGCCGCAATCCCGACGCTCACTTGAAAAAGAGCAAGCCGTAAAAGGCGCGACAAAGGCAGTTCTATGGTGGCCGCATCAGCAAATGGCAAAAACCGCGTTCCCACGGCTTGCCAAAACGTTACTGCTGACGGCTTTTCGATCATCGACGGCTCATTCCCATTGCTTGGCTTTTGTAGAAGCCGCTTGAGACGCGTTTGGTGAAGTCGATGCTCCATCCAGGGAGTGCCTCGCCAATGTCGTGCGACAGCCGCGTTTCGGAAACCGGCTTGATGGCCGGCGAGCGGTCGCTGCGCGGAAATGCCTTGCCAACAAAGTTCATTGTGCGCAGCAACGGGGTGCCGGGGGCGAAGGTGAACGCAATTTCATTGGCGCGCTGGCTCCAGGCTTTCAACACACCGATGATATCGTTTTCGTCATAATGGATGAGCGAGTCCATAGCGATCACATGGTCGAATATGCCCAGATTATGGCTTCGCATATCGCCTACCCGCCAGTCGATCGAGAGGTGGCTTGGAGCGCGTTTTTGCGCGATTTCGATCAGACCATGCGAGACGTCGATTGCGACGACATCGGCGCCGCGTAGTGCCGCGGCAGTGGCCAAAGCACCGGTGCCGCAGCCTGCGTCGAGCAGCCGCATCCCATGCATGTCCGAAGGTAACGTTGACAGCAGCAGGTTCCGCATTTCATCGCGGCCCTTGCGTACCGTCGCGCGGATACCGCTGACTGGAACATCAGAGGTCAGATCTTCCCACGCCTTGCGCGCGGTCTTGTCGAAATAGGTTTCGAGCCGGGTGCGGCTCTGCTGATAGCTGGTCGAGGCGAGGCTGGTTTCCATCATTCAAACCCCAGAAAATCGAATATGTCGCGGTCTTTCATCGGGCTGGCTTCCTGATAATCGACGCCGTCCCAAAGCTTTTGGGCAAGGTCCATATATTCCTGACAGGCGGCATCGACTTCGGGGGTGCTGTCCATTTCGAACAATGTACATTTTTTCAGGCGGCTGCGGCGGATCGCATCCAGGTCCGCGAAATGCGCGAGGCGTTTCATGCCGATGGCACCTGCAAAGCGGTCAATTTCATCGGTAGCCTTCGAACGGTTGGCAACAACGCCGGCGAGCCGGACATTGTAGTTCTTCGCCTTTGCATTGATGGCAGCAACGATGCGGTTCATCGCGAAAATGCTGTCAAAATCATTGGCGGCGACGACAATCGCGGCATCGGCATGTTGCAGCGGGGCAGCAAAACCGCCACACACCACATCACCAAGAACATCGAAAATGACAACATCACGGTCTTCGAGCAAGTGGTGCTGCTTCAGCAGCTTCACGGTCTGGCCAACGACATAGCCGCCGCAACCAGTGCCTGCGGGAGGTCCGCCAGCCTCGACGCACATCACGCCATTATAGCCTTCGAACATATAGTCTTCGGGGCGGAGTTCTTCGCTGTGGAAGTCGACGGTTTCGAGGACATCGATGACCGTTGGCATCATTTTCTTGGTCAGCGTGAAGGTCGAGTCATGCTTGGGATCGCAGCCGATCTGCAGAACGCGGTGGCCGAGTTTCGAAAATGCCGCCGACAGGTTCGACGATGTCGTCGACTTGCCGATTCCGCCTTTGCCGTAAACCGCAAAAACCTTCGCACTCGTGATCTTGTCGCTCGGGTCGAGCGCAACCTGCACGCTGCCTTCGCCGTCAGGTGGAGCCGTATCTAATAGGTTGAGTGTCATATTGTTGCTCCGTTCATTCTGCGGGAACCAGGCCTTCGAGCCGGTCCTCTAGTTCGTTGCTGGCGGCTTTCAGGCCAGCGAGTGTTTCTGCATCGGGCGTCCACAGGTTCCGTTCGCATGCTTCGAGCAAGCGGTCAGCGACCTTGGCCGATGATTTGGGATTGAGCTTCGAAAGCCGTGTGCGCATTTCGGCATCGAGCACAAAGGTCTCGCTGATCTTCTGGTATACCCAAGGGTCGACTTTGCCGGTGGTCGCCGACCAGCCCAATGTATTTGTGACATGTAGCTCAAGGTAACGCACGCCTTCAAAGCCATGCTGCAACATGCCTTCATACCATTTAGGGTTGAGCATCCTTGTGTGCGTTTCCAGATCGATCTGCTCGCCCAGCGTACGGACTTTGGTATTTCCCTGCGTCGCATCGACGATGTAAACGGGTGAAGCCGTGCCGCGCGCTTTTTCGACGGCACGGCTCATTCCGCCAAGGCCATCGACATAATGGTCAACATCGGTGACGCCGACCTCGACGCTTTCCAGATTCTGATACGTCAATTCGACGCCGGCCAGCTCGCTTTCGAACAGCTTGCGTTGCTCGACCGGCACGCCGTTGCGGCCATAGGCGAAGCCCTTTTTCTTCTCGAACATATTGGCCAGCTCTTCGGGATCGTCCCAGGTGCCGCCATCAATCATCAAGTTCACATTGGCGCCATAAGCGCCTTCTGCGTTGGAAAAGACGCGTAAAGCAGCGGTTTCCAAATCACAGCCATGTTGCGCCTGATGCGCCAGGCTGTGCTTGCGGACAAAATTCTGTTCGGACGTTTCGTCAGCCATCGTGGCGAGGTAGCAGGCGTCGGCAATCATCTTTGTCTGCAGGGGCAGCAGGTCGCGGAAAATCCCGGACATCGTAACCACCACGTCGATGCGCGGGCGACCAAGTTCTTCGAGCGGGATCAACTCCGCACCGGCAAGACGGCCATAATCGTCAAACCGCGGCTGCGCGCCGAGCAGCGCCATCGCCTGGGCGATCTGCGAACCTTCGCTCTTCAGATTGTCGGTTCCCCACAATACCATCGCGATGCTTTCCGGCAGCTTGCCGCCGTCGGCCATATGCCTTGC
The DNA here is from genome assembly GCA_041738665.1 of Sphingorhabdus sp. GTDB lineage: Bacteria > Pseudomonadota > Alphaproteobacteria > Sphingomonadales > Sphingomonadaceae > Sphingorhabdus_B. Next base: position 4,162 of record JBGSPK010000132.1, read on the forward strand.
AAGAAGCTGGTCGGCCTGCATGCGACCTTGGATGCAGGCAAATTTGCTAGGGATGCGGAACGGGTCGAAGCCGTGGATGTTCCGGCCGGTCGGCAGCACATCGGGATTCTTGAGCAAGTCGCCGCCTGGCGCTGGCGGAACATAGGTGCCATCAAGCGCGCGCACCAAAGCGCCCATTTCGTCGTTGGCGTCGATCCGTGCTTCGATATCAGCGCGCTCTAGTTCTGGTGATGCGGCGACCATCGCATCGAGCAGACCGGCCTTCTCGTCATCGGTCATCGCAGCGCCAAGCACGTGTAACCCTTGCGGGATCAGCTCGCGCTCGAGTTCGTAAAGGCGGCCGGGAAGATCATCAAGATTACCAGCGTCAATTCCCAGATCTGCGCAGTTATCGCGGATCAGGACTTCCATTTCGCTCCGCTCTTCACTGTCGGTCGCCCGATAGCGTTCGAGCAATTCCTTTAAATCGACGAAGCCCTTGTAGAGGCCTGCCTCGGCCAGAGGCGGCGTGATGTAGCTGATCAGCGTCGCACCCGAACGGCGCTTGGCGATGATACCTTCAGATGGATTGTTCGACGCATAGAGATAGAAGTTGGGCAGATTGCCGATCAGCCGGTCGGGCCAACAATCGCCGCTCATCCCGGCCTGCTTGCCAGGCATGAATTCAAGTGCGCCGTGGGTGCCGAAATGCAGCGCGGCGTGCGCGCCGAAATCTTCGCGGATGTAGCGATAGAAGGCGGAAAACGCATGGGTCGGCGTGAAGGTGCCTTCGAACAGCAACCGCATCGGGTCGCCTTCATAGCCGAAGGTTGGCTGGACGCCGACAAAGACATTGCCGAAATGCGCGCCGAGGATCTGGATAGACTGGCCATCACTCAGCTGGCGGCCCGGTGCCGGGCCCCATTGTGCCTCAATCTGGTTCAGATATTTTTCGCGACGGACGTGATCGTCGGCGCTGATCCGGGCCGCAACATTCGCGTCGGCACCGAATTGTTCGGCATTTCCATAGAGGATTGCATTGCGCACATCATCGACAGTTTCTGGGACATCGACTGCATATCCCTCAATATGCAGCCGATGTAATGTCGCATGAAGCGACTGAAAAACCGCAAGATAGGCGGCCGTGCCGGTAGCGCCTGAATTCGGCGGGAAGTTGAACAGCACGATAGCCAGCTTGCGTTTCGCACGTTCGGAACGGCGCAACTTGATAAGTGAGGCCACTTTGCCAGCAAGCGACGCCGCACGTTCGGCGCATACTTGCATCGCGCGCACATTGTCGGTGATCGTGAATTTGCAATTGCGATGGCATCCGGTGCACCCTTCGGGCGAGCCGTCCGACCGGCCGCCAAAGACGCTGGGAACAATAGCGCCGTCGAGTTCCGGAATTGCGAGCATTATGGTCGTTTCGAGCGGCAGCAGGCCAGCTTTGCCCGCACCCCATTGCTCAAGCGACTGGAACTCGATTGGATGCGCGGCAATATAAGGCACGTCGAGCGCGGTGAGCGTTTCGACAGCAGCATCGACATCATTATAGGCAGGCCCGCCGACAAGTGAGAACCCGGTCAGGTTGATGACTGCATCGACCACAGACACGCCGTTTTGCACGAAATATTTGTCGATGGCGGGGCGGGCATCAAGGCCGCTGGCAAACGCTGGAATAACCTTCAGCCCCTGCGCCTCGAGCATTTCAATCATGCCGTCATAATGGCCTGCGTCCTTGCCGAGCAGATAGGAGCGCAGCATCAGCACTCCAACAGTGCCAACGGGATTTTTTACCGCCGGAAGCTTGCTGGCGTCTTCGGTCAGACGCTCCTTCATGTCGGGATGATAGACCCCGAGTTCGGGATAAGCGCGCGGCGGTTGTGCGGGGGTATTGCCCTTTAGAGCTTCGCGCTCACCACTTGCGTAGCGGTCGATCAGGCCACGCACCATATCGACAACATTGTCGTCCGATCCCGCCAGCCAATATTGCAGGGTCAGGAAATACTGCCGCACGTCCTGCGCAGGCCCGGGGACCCAGCGAAGAATCTTAGGCAAGCGGCGAAGCATGTTCATTTGCCCAGCACCCGAACTTCCGCCCGGCTTGCTTGATCCGCGCAACTTTTTAAGCAGTGCCATGATGCCCTTAGCGGGCTTGTCCATGCTGTAACTGCCGAGCCGGGTCAGCTTGACGATATCCGAAGTCGACATCATCCCGACAATCGCATCACATTCGTCGCGGCGCGCCATGAGTGCGGAGTGGATGGCGCGGACCTGATCGTCGATAAACAGCATGGTTGCAATAATGATGTTCGCCCCGGCGATGTCGGATTTGGCGCGCTCTAGAACTGCAGGATCGCGATCCCAATCGGACGCGGCGTAAAGGCCGATGCTGATGTTATCGCGCGCCATCTCGTGATTGGCACGTTCGACCGCACCTGCAAGATGGTTGTCGAGGGTGACTATCACCACCCGGACCGCTGGCTTTCCGTTACCGCGCATAATGTGCCTTCGCCTCATAGAGAGTGGCGAGTTCGATGGTCGATACGCCCTGTTCAGCTGCAAACATTTCGGTGTTGCGCCGTGCTTTGCCTCGCACAAAGAATGGTATTTTTTTCAGCTCGCGGGCCGCTTCGTCAGTCCATACTGCTTCTGTATCGTTCGCTGGCTCGGCAAGTTCAGGTTGCTTAGCAGGTGCCGAATGGCCAGGCCCCAAATGTGAAGCGCCTGCCCCGTCGTTGAATTCGAAATCGTCGCGGAACATCGTCAGCAAATGCTCTTCGAGGCCCATCACCAGCGGATGGACCCAGCTATCGAAAATGACATTTGCACCTTCAAAACCCATTTGCGGACTGAAACGTGCGGGAAAATCCTGCACATGGACAGGCGAGGAAATGACGGTGCAAGGAATGGAGAAGCGCTTGGCAATATGGCGCTCCATCTGCGTGCCGAGCACCAGTTCGGGCTGCGCCTCTTGTATCGCCGTCTCAACTTCGAGATGGTCGTCGGTGATCAGCGGCTCGACGCCATAAAGCTTTGCCGCTGCGCGAACTTCGCGGGCATATTCGCGGTTGTAGCAGCCAAGACCCACGACTTTGAAGCCAAGCTCTTCGCTAGCAATGCGGGCGGCAGCAACAGCATGGGTGCCGTCACCGAAGATGAAAACGCGTTTGCCTGTCAGATAGTTCGAGTCGATTGAACGGCTCCACCACGACATGCGCGACAGACCCTCAGTGAGCATTGGTTCGGGGTCGACGCCAGCCAATTCCGAAACTTCGCGGATGAAATCTTGCGTCGCGCCCACGCCGATGGGGACCGTACGGACCGCTGGCTGACCGAATTCGCGTTTCAGATAATCCGCGGCAAGGTCACCAGTCTCAGGATACAACACGATGTTGAAATCAGCCTCGCCCAATTTGGCGATATCGGCGACATTTGCGCCCAAAGGTGCGGTGACGTTGATGTCGATGCCCAGCTTGCAGAGCAATCCGCTGATTTCGATAACATCATCGCGGTGACGGAAACCCAATGCGGTTGGCCCGAGCAGATTGACCAATGGACGGCGCGTAGCTTTATCGGTCGCGCGGCGGTCTTTATCGGCGAGATGGCGGACGATCTGGTAGAAAGTCTCCGCAGCACCCCAATGTTCTTTGCGCTGATAGCTTGGAAGTTCGAGCGGAATGACAGGGATAGGCAGGCCCATATTCTCAATGAGGCCAGCGGGATCGTCCTGAATGAGTTCGGCGGTGCACGAAGCACCTACAATCATCGCGTCGGGTTTAAAACGTTCGATAATGTCGAGCGCGGCAGTCTGGAACAACTGCGATGTGTCCTTGCCCAGATCGCGCGCCTGAAATGTCGTGTAGGTCACCGGAGGCCTCTTGCTGCGGCGCTCGATCATCGTGAACAACAGGTCGGCATAGGTATCGCCCTGCGGCGAATGCAGTAGATAATGCACGCCCTCCATTGCGGTTGCGACTCGCATTGCGCCGACATGCGGTGGGCCTTCATATGTCCAGACGGAGAGTTGCATCGCCTAGACCCTCAACACATCGCGGCGGCGCAGTGGCCGCGCGAACAATTCGGCAAGATCGCCAGCCTGGTCGAAACCGTGGATTGGCGAGAAGACGAGTTCGATCGCCCATTTGGTCGAAAGCCCTTCGGCCTCCAACGGATTGGCAAGGCCAAGGCCACACACCGTAAGATCGGGTTTGGCGGCGCGAACGCGGTCGAGTTGCTTGTCGACATCCTGCCCTTCGCTGAGCATCACGCCAGCGGGCAGAGCCGCCAGTTCTTGCGCCAGATGGCGGCGGTGCAAATAGGGTGTGCCAACTTCGATAAGGTGCATGCCGAGTTCGTTTGCGAGGAAACGGGCAAGCGGCACTTCCAACTGCGAATCGGGCATAAAGAAAATCGAACGACCCTCAAGGCGAGCGCGCTGATGTGCCAGCGCGGTGGTTGCGCGGTCCTGATAAGGACGGAGCACCGAGTCGAAATGGCTGCCGGAAACGCCAAACTCGCTCGCGGCGGCGTGGAGCCAGCTGGTGGTACCCTCAACGCCGAACGGGAACAAAGCATCAAGACGGACGGCACCGCGTTCTTCAAGTGCTTGCGCGGTATCGCCGAGGAACGGCTGAGCCAGCAGGAAGCGGGTGTTGGGGCCAACGCCGGGCAGATCGGCCACGGCGCGTTCGGGCAAACTGGCAACATTGTCGATGCCAAGCTCTGCAAACAAGCGGCGGAACTGGTCTTCGACGATATCGGGCAGCGAGCCAACAACGATCAGATTTTTCGGAGCATCCGCCGCCAGCGAAGGCATGACCGGCACTAGCGATGCCAAGCAGGCGTCCTCGCCTTCGGTAAAGGTCGTTTCGATGCCACTGCCCGAGTAATTCAAGATGCGCACTTGAGGCGCATGCTTGGCACCGAGGCGCTGCGCCGCTTTCGACAAGTCGAGCTTAATAACTTCCGAGGGGCAGCTACCCACCAGAAACAGCGACTTGATTTCGGGTCGCCGCGCCAGCAGCTGGTCGACAATCCGGTCAAGCTCCACATTGGCATCCGCCAACCCCGCCAAATCGCGCTCTTCCATGATCGCGGTAGCAAAACGCGGCTCGGCAAAGATCATCACGCCGGCCGCCGATTGCAACAAATGCGCGCAGGTGCGTGAGCCAACAACAAGAAAGAAAGCATCCTGCATCTTGCGGTGAAGCCAGATAATGCCGGTCAGACCACAGAACACTTCGCGCTGGCCGCGTTCTTTCAATACCGGAGCGCAATCAGCGGCGTTGACCGCCGAGAGTGGAGCAATGGCGTTCATGATGACACCGCCATTTTTGGTCCGGCTTCGAGCCGAGCCATGCGAAGCTTGTATAGAAACTGCCCTGCGTTGATGATGTACGTGGCGTAGCCCGCCAGCGCGACATACATCCGGTCTTCCGTCGTGCCCCAATTGTTAAACAGCATGACCAGATATGCAGTGTGCAGTGCCAGCACCAACATGCTGAAAACATCTTCCCAGAAAAAGGGCTTGGCGAACAACCACTCGTCGAACACCACTTTTTCCCAGATCGAGCCGGTGATCATGATCGCATAGAGCGCCAAGGTTTTTACCACGACGGAAATTTCTGCGGCGGACTGGCCCTCGCCGCTAACTAGAAACCGGATGACCAAAAACAGGCTCACGCCAAAAATCAGAAACTGAACCGGCGCCAATAATCCTTGAACCAGCGTCCAGGGCGACTCGTCGCGGCGCTTGCGTTGTGCGGCTGTATAGAGTGGCGCAATCGCGCCAGAGGCCGTGTGATTGGCCAAAATCGTGAAATTCTCGTCCGATTCAATATGTCTGCTTATGGACAGATCACGTGCTCCCTCTCTCGTATGAACGAAATAAAGGTCAGAATCAGAAAAGTGTCAAGTTTTTTTGACGTCTAATTTTTTTGACACAAAGGGGTTTGCGTATGTGTTCAACTTGCGATACGCTCCGAGTCGCATGAGATGACAGAAGCATCCATGAGGCCGACGTTATGCCACGCCGACCAGACTACTTAGGGGAGTCTGAATATGGCCACAGTTTTTGGAATTTCCGGGCTTAAGTCCAAATTGGATGGTTGGCGCGGGAGCCGAAAAAACATACAGCCTCAGGAACTGGCGTTGGCCGATTCCGGGAAAAATCCGTTTACGATCGTTAGTCCGCCTGACGAGGATTATAATCTTTCGTTGCTGCTGGAAAATTTGGTTATCCCAAAATTGATTGCCGACCGTGACAAAGGTGACAAGCGCGATAACTGGCTTCATATGCCTGGATTTTCACAATCCGAAAAGCCAATGCGGCAGGCAGCGATAATAGATTCAGACGTTGAAGAATTCACGCGACTGTCGATAACCGGCGAGGCGCATGAACTGCTCGATTTTGTAGATCATTGCCTTGAAACAGGTAGCTCGGTCGAGACCGTTTACATCGAATTGCTTGCCCCTGCTGCGCGTCGGCTCGGCGAATATTGGGACGCCGATGGCGAAGATTTTGTCGGCGTCACGATGGGCCTATGGCGGATACAGGAAATCCTGCGAGAGCTTACCTTGCGAATCCCCCCAAAGTCCCGTCCGGGCCACGGCCAACGCTCGGCGCTTTTTTCGATGATGCCCGGCGAACAGCACAGCTTTGGCACATTGATGGTCGCCGAATGTTTCCAGCGTGCCGGATGGGATACCGACGTCCTGATCGAGCCGACTCAGTCAGACCTCACGGGCAAATTTGCAAAGCGGCATTACGACCTCATCGGATTGACGGTTAGCCGGGACTGCTCTACGGCGCTGCTCGGCAGCATGGTCAAAACGGTTAAAGCTGTGTCTAGCAACCCGCACATCCGCATCATGCTGGGTGGGCGTGTCATCAACGAACAACCTGAACTGGTTGACGAATGCGGTGCAGATGCAACGGCAATCGATGCCATGTCGGCTGTCGCGCTTGCAGATCGTCTGGTACCGGTAAAATTGGAATGTTTCGAACATCTAACATAAGGAACTGGTTCCTTCGATGAACCTAGAGTCTACCAGTGGTGACCAGATTCCATTCAGTGATCCTGAAGGCATGTTCGAAGGATTCACGAAGGAGGACATTATTAGCCTTGCCTATTGCGCAGGCGACTTCATGCTC
>JBGSPK010000139.1:0-3257 GCA_041738665.1 Sphingorhabdus sp.
GGCCAGCACAGCCGTGGTGATGACCGCGCGTTCGCCCGAAAGGGGTGCGCGCGACGAAGCGGAGCAGCTGGCAGCGCGGATAGCTGCGATACGCGATCAGGCGATCCTGCAATCCCGCACGATGGCAATATGGGTAAGGCCGTCCGGCTACGGCTTTGAAACGCGGTCTAACGGCGCATGGACAATATTGTCGCAAGCGCCATTTGCTACGACAGATTGGCGGCGCGGAACAAGCGTGCAAATGGGCGGAGCTAGGCAAACTCGCGTTGCCTTTGACAGCACCGGGCTGCCCTCCAATGCAGCAAGCATCGCGCTTCGGCGCGGTGATGCATTGGTGACGGTTAACCTCGCGGCAACGGGTGATGTGCGTGTTGCCCGATAAGTCCCAGCCCCCGCGTAACGGTTTCACGATGATTGAGATCATGGTAGCGCTGGCGATTTTCAGCCTTGCTGCCTTGGCAATGGTACGGTTGCAGGGCTATTCGGTGCGCTCGACCGCCAATCTGGGCGATAGCAGCATGGCGTGGCAGGTCGCACGCAATGTTGCGGTTGAAATCCTGTCCAACCCCGCGCCGCCAACACTGGGTGAAACCGGCGGCGAGGAAGTCAATGGCGGCCAGAGCTGGCTTTGGACCGCAACGACCGCCAAAACCGATGATGCGCGGTTAGTGAAGGTCGAGATCAGCGTCGTTGGCACCGGCAACGCGAGCTTGCGCAAGGCGCAATTAACTATAGCACGACCGGTCGAACAATGAACAACCGCCGCGCGTCCGAGGCTGGCTTTACGCTGGTCGAACTGCTTGTCGCACTGGCGATCTTCGCCATGATTTCAGTGGCCGGAGTAACATTGCTGCGCTCGGGCAGCGACACCCAGATCGCGGTAAAGAACCGCCTCGAAGAATATTCGCGGGCCAACCGATTGTACAATGCGATAGAGAGCGATCTGGCGCAGGCCGTCGTGCGCCCCGTGCGCGATCAGGCTGGCGCGCCGGTGCCGGCTTTTACCGAGGGCGATGCAACAGCTCCGGGTGCGCTGTTCGGTTTCGTGCGGGCGGGATGGTCCAATTATGACGAAGCGCCGCGCGCCGGGTTGCAACGCGTTGCATATGCCTTGGAAGGTGGTGCCTTGAAACGCCTCAGCTGGCCGATGCTCGATGGCGCAGCGCCGTCAGATGCTTCGACGTTGGTCGAGAATGTCAGCACCGCCCGGCTGCAATTTCGTGATGAAAAGGGCGAATGGCGCAGCGACTGGACCGCGACTGACGCCGACGCGCTTCCACTTGCGCTCGAGCTGCGGCTGACCATCAAGGGCAAGCCCGAACAACGCATGTTGTTTGTGGTCGGCCCGCAATCACGGCCCAAACCGAAAGCCGTCAAAGAAGAGGCTAAGCTTTAATGTCGCCCAAGCCATCCGAACGTGGCGCGGCTCTGCTGTCGGTATTGCTGATGGTCGCGGTGCTTGCCGTCATTGCGGCGACAACGCTTGACCGGCTGGCGCTGTCGAGCAAATTGTCGGGCAATGGCAATGCGCTCGCGCAAGCGCGGATGTTTACTTATGCCGCCGAAAGCATCGCTGCGGCGCGGATCGAGGATTTGCTGGCGCGCGATGCTGCGCAGACGACATTGGCAGGTAACTGGCTTGGCAAGGAGCAGATTCTACCGATCCCGGTTGGTACCGCCACCGCAATAGTCACCGACGCCGACAACTGCTTCAACCTCAACAGCCTCGTTACCGAAGCAGAGGGCACATATCGATCGAATTCTACCGGGCAGGATCAGTTTATCTCGCTGATGGTGGTGCTTGGCATCAATGAAAATCTGGCGCGCCCGGTCGCGGCGGCGGCAGCTGATTGGGCCGATAGCGACACCCTGGCCCTTTCATCGGGAGCGGAAGACGATAGCTATCGTGGTGCTGCAAAATCCTATTTGGCCGCCAACCGGCTTTATGCGCACCCAAGCGAGTTGCGCGCGGTAAAGGGCGTCACCCCGGCCATTTATTCCAAACTGCGCGGCTGGATTTGTGCATTGCCGGAAGCAGGATTGTCGCCGCTAAATGTCAATACCCTGCTTCCCGAACAGGCGCCGTTACTGGCCATGCTGTTCCCGCCGAACAAACTCAATCCAGGCGCTGCGCGTAGCCATCTCGCCAAGCGGCCAGCCAGTGGCTATGGCAGCCTCATTCGATTCTGGGAGGCACCCGAACTGGCTGCGCTGAAGCCGCCAGCCCCGGTACAGGAGCAGGTAAAACTGACGAGCAAATATTTCCTGTTGGACACAAGGGTGTCACTCGGCGAGACGACGCTGGAGGGTGAGGCGATGATGGTCGGATCGCCTGCACCTGCGCGTGTGCTGTGGCGCAGTTGGGGGGAACAGGAATGACGACCGTCATCACCCGTTTCCCTGTTGCAGCAACCGACGACCCCATGGTTTACCGCGTCTCTGACGGCCAGTGGCAGAATGGCGTAGTGCTGTCTGACTTTATTCCCGATGCGGCAGACGAAACAGTAATGGCAATTGTGTCGCCAGCGGATGTTCGCTGTGTCTGGTCGGTGCTACCCGACCTTGAGCCGCGTCAGGCCGAGGGCGTTGCGAAACTTCGCATCGGAGAACAGTCGCTTGGACTTGTCCACTCGGCGGCCCGGCATATTGTCGATGACGTTGTCGTGTCCGCGACGATAGCGCCTGCGGTCATGCAGGACGGACTTAACCGATTAGCGTTGCGCGGACTGAACCCAGATATCGTTATTCCTTTCGGGCTGGCTGTTGACCATGCGCCAGATCATATAATCAAGGCTGAATTTGATGGCATGAACGTGCTGCGTGGCGAGCGTTTTGCCATCCCCGACGAAGCGGTGTTCCGCGAACTGCTGGTGGGCGATGCCAAAGTCGAGGCGGCCGCTGTCGACCAAACCCGCTCAATGCTGCTTGCGGCAAGCGATCACCCCCTGCTGAACCTTCGCGACGGTTTGTTCGCTAAACGCGAGCGCAAAGTGTTGGCAACTGCGGAGCAGCGTAAATGGATTATTCGCCTCGCAGGTGCCGTCGTTGCGACGACGCTCTTGCTCGGCATCGTTACACTTGCGAAATATTGGAGCGCAACAAATACCGAAAATGAGCGCGCATTGGCGGCCGCGCAAAAGATCGATCCGTCGATACAGGATATTGAGCAGGCCGAATCGCAACTTGGCCGCGCCTTGCAGCAAAAGGGACTGGCGCAGGGCCGCTTCGCGCCGCTCACCGCCGGATTATGGCGGGCA
>JBGSPK010000161.1:0-4347 GCA_041738665.1 Sphingorhabdus sp.
CAATACGCCTGCATCCCAGATAAGGCCGTCCTGCTGATACGCGACCAGTCGCGGTGAATTGGGGTCGGTGACCAGACGGCCACCGCTGCCGACGACGGGGTCGCCATTGACGTCGCGTAACGCGTCGCGTTCGCTAATCTCAATATCCTCATAGCCGACACCGCCCACGAGTGCGAGCGTCGGGGTAACTGGTACGGTGACATCGGCGCGGGCATATTTTCCGTCAAAGCGGCTATCGAGCTGGCCTGCATCTTCGCGTTCCCAACTGCCACTTACCGCCCAGCCAAATGGCAAAGCACCTGGCTGCATGCCGACCGACGCCGTTGCCAGCTGGCTAACGCTGTCGTCAAACTGGTCGAAGCGTTGCTGTCCGGCCGGCAGGACGACGGTGTCCTTGCTCTCGACCTTGGTGTAGCCGGCGCGATAGGCGGCATTGACACTCAATGCGCCCGCTTGAGTGGCAAAGGTCGGGCCACCATAGACCGAATAAACCTGCGTGACATTGTCGGGGTTGCCTACCAAATTACTTGGCGCTGCGCCGCGGCCATCAACGCGGGTACGGGCGGCGACGCCGCCCGCCTCAAGACTCAAATTTCGCGTCAATGCCACCGAACCGCGGGCGAGACCGGTCACCGTGTCCTGATCTTCGACATTATTGTCGTAACCGATCAATCGTTCGTAGCGCAGGCTGACCTGAGCTTCGGCGCGGCGGGTTGCGATAGATGCGTCAACACCTGCTGCCAACGTCGAATAGGTCAGCACATCGCCGCCGTTCTTCAGATCGGCCACAAGCACCTGTTGCACTTCAAGATAAGGGACGACCTCGACGCGTGGACCTTCGCGCTTGCCGCCGCGCCCCCGCTTTTTAACCGGTGCTGCCTCAACTGGTTGTGCATCTTCGGGTGAGCCGTAGCCGTCATCCATCGGCGACCAATCGGAATCGATCTGCTGCGCCATTACAGGCAAAGGCAATGACGCCACGCCTGCCAACAATACAAGCTTCAAGACCGGTTTGTGCATCATGATGCTCCATATCCGTAGTAATTTCCGAACTTGCGTCCGGTGGGAGAAAATTTGGTGCGATTGAGCAGCAGCTGGACATGCTCGCAGCCACTGAGCAGGCTCAATGCATCGCGCAGCGCGCTGTCAGTAGTGACGTCGGCATGGACGACCATCAGCGTCTGCCCGACATGCAACGCCAGTACTGAAGCAGGCGAAGCGGCCAAAGCAGGCGGAGAGTCAAAAATGATAATCCGCGACGGGTCGTTTCGGGTCAGCTGATCGATGATTTCGGCGGTGCGGGCAGCTGCCAGATATTCGGTGTCCTGATTGGTCTGGCTACCAGCTGGCAGGATCGAAAGGCCTTCAATGTCGGTTTCGATTACCAGCGATTCAACATCGCAGGTAGAATCGGCAAGCGCGTCCATAAACCCGCGATGGGCCTCAATACCGAAAGTCGAGAGCACGCTGGGCTTGGCAAAATCGGCGTCCACCAAAAGGACGCGATTGTCCTTTTCGCTGGCCATCGACAGCGCGAGATTGATCGCACAGTAAGTCTTACCCTCATTGGGATTTGCCGAACACACCAATATGCGTTCGCCATGCTGCACGGCGTCGACGCCCTTACCGCCACGTGCAGCCAGCAATAATTGACGTTTGACGATGCGAAACTCTTCCGAAAGGCCGGTCACTGGACCGTCCGGAACGATAAAATTATGCGCGGCAAGACGTTCGCGGTTGATGGCGACAAAGTTGGAACTGGCCGGACGCGCCGCCATTGGCTGATGGACAACGGGTTGAGGTGTAACTGGGGCCGGTGCAACAATGACTGGCGGCCCTTCGACCGGCGGCACGGGTGGATTGGCCGCCCCGCCGCGCAGCGCAGCGCCGAAATCATATAGTTCGGATGCACGTTCGAGCAGCGAGCCTGCCGATTTGATTGAGCTATGCTTGTTCATCTCATCTGCTCCCTCAAGCCGTCAAACCGCGCTGAACAAATTCCGCGACCAGCAGCAACGCAAAGACGCCAACGAGGCCGCCCGACGCACCATAGAAAAGCTTCATCCGTTGTTTACGTTGCGCGCGTTCCTCGCCCGTCAGCATCTGGGAAATCGAGCCGATGACTGGCAGTCCGCTGGCGCGTTCCAGCTTGGCTGCGGTTGGGAAGCTGGTCTGCACATGGCCAAGTGCGAAAGCAGCACCGACGCCTGCGCCAATCCCGGCGATCAGGACACCGGCCAGTAACAGAGGACGATTGGGCGCGGCTGGAACGTTGGAGAAGGAAGGCTCCTTGACCACACGAAACTGCACCGCATCGGTCTGGGTTTCGACCTGGCCGCGAAGGCTGATCTGGTCGCGGTTGACCAGCAGCTTGTCATATTGCTCTTTTAGAACCTCGTAATCCCGGTTGATACGCTGATATTCTGCGGCAACGCCCGGTTCGGCTGTCTGCTTGGCCGCAAGCTGCGCCATGTCCGACTGCAACGCATTCTTGCGCGCACTCAGCGCACTCACCGATGCTTCGCGTTCGGCGCGCATGGATTGCAGCGAGCTATAGGCTGGGTTGGGCGTCTTGTAGCCGCCAGCACCGGCGGATACTCCGCCTTGCGCGCGCAGGTTTGAAATCTGGTTGCGGATTGCGACCACATCGGGGTGATTATCGGTAAAGCCGCGCGCGCGCATGGAGGCCAATTCGCCTTGCGCTTGGCCCAAAGCGCTTGGTGCGCCGCTGCCACCCATCGAGGGGGTGTTTAACGTGGCCGGAGTTCCGGCAAGCTGACCGTTCAAGGCGGCGAGCGCGCTACGCGCCTGAATAAGCTGAGAATCGATCTGGCTAAGTTCGGCGCGCGATGCTTCCATCCGTTGCGACACAGAGCCCACGCCTGGCAGCAGGCCCAGGTTCTGGGTTTCGTAAGCGACTCGCTTGGCCTCGGCTGCCTGCAGCTGCTTGCCGCGCGCTTCGATTTGTGTGTTCAGGAAACGCAGCGTCTGGCTGGTTTCCTTGCGGTCGCCCGCGATGTTGTCGTCCTCGGCCACGTCGATCAGTTTCTGCACGACGTCGCGCGCCAATTTGCCGCTCGGCTGCTTGACAGAGATGGAAAAGAAATCGTCCTGCTCGGGCTTCACTTCGATATTCGCGCGGAGACCTTCGATCTTGCCCGCCATTTCCGCAGGTGTGACAATCGTCGCGCCAAGATCGGTGCCACGAATAACCTTTTCGAGATTGTCCGACGAAATCAGTGTCTGGCCGAGCTGCTGGATATTTTTGCGCTGATCCTGCTGCGTAATTCCCACTTGATCGGACAGCATCGATTGGGTGCGAACCTGAATTTGCGCCTTGGATTCATATTTGTTGGGAATCATCGCCACAACGAGCCAGCCCAAAAGGCAGACGCCCCAAGCCACCGCGAGCGCGAGCCAGCGGCGGTTCCATACGCTGTGAACGGCTATCCGGAATTCATCGTAGAGACTGTTCATAGCTTAGAACATGCTTTCAGGAATGATGATAACGTCGCCCGGCTGGAGCAACACATTGGCTTTGCTGTCGCCGCGTTTCAGCAAGTCGCCCAAGCGCAATGAATATTCCTTCTGCGCGCCGGTGCCCTTGTTGGAACGGATAAGTCGCGCCTTGTTGCCAGCCGCATATTCGGACAGGCCGCCAACCGCGATCATCGCGTCAAGCACGGTCATGTTGGCGCGGTATGGAATTGAGGCGGGTTTCTCGGTAGCACCGACGATACGGACTTGCTGGGAAGTGGTGCCGGCAAATTCGTTGACGATGACCGAGACAATAGGGTCGTTGATATACTGCGACAATTGCAGCTTGATATCCTGCGCCAACATAGTCGGGGTTTTGCCCACGGCTGGCATGTCAGTTATCAGCGGCGTGGTAATGCGGCCATCGGGGCGTACCTGCACTTTTGCGCCAAGTTCAGGGTTGCGCCAGACAAAAATCGTTAGCTGGTCGAGAGGCCCGATCATGTAGTCTTCGCCTGGGCCTTCGCGAACCGAGACGGTCGGGGCCTGCGGCAATTCAGGCCCACCGGCGATTGAACCGCATCCGGTCAAGGCCACAGCACTCGTACCGAGCACCAGCATCAACTTGATTTGCAAAGCGTTCTTCATCACCCAGTCCTCTTTGACTGCGACGAATCAGACGGCCGCGCCCCTATTGACGGACCTGCAACTGTCGCAGATTGGACTTTGCTATGGCGAAAAAGGGTGAACAGTCCGTTAGGATTAACCAATATTTCATCGCAAAATCAGCGCGGTCCTGATTTGGGACGAAATGCCAACTGTCTGTTTACGTGTAAATTTACGCAGATTGCATTTTCAAACTTGATTAAC
>JBGSPK010000184.1:0-1687 GCA_041738665.1 Sphingorhabdus sp.
CCAGAGGGCCTGCTACATGCCGTAGCGTCAGATGGCCCAGACTTTCAGCATCACGGATTTGTTCACCATCGGTATCGGGCCATCAAGTTCGCATACCGTAGGCCCGATGCGCGCGGCGCGCGATTTTGCCGAGCGGGCGTTGGTGCGGCATGATGTCGGGCAGGTTGTTTGCGAGCTGTTCGGTTCGCTGGCGCTGACCGGACATGGCCATGCGACCGATATTGCGATTTTGCTCGGGCTATTGGGCAATACGCCTGAAGGTGTTTGTCCCGACGCTATTGCGGGGATAGTTGCGGAAATCCGAAGCACAGACAGTCTGAAGCTGGCGGGCAGAGTGGGTATCGGATTTGTGGAAACACAGCATTTGCTATTTCGCAAAGGCGAGTTTTTACCCGGCCACGCCAATGCCATGCGTTTTATCGCGACCTATGGCGACGGCAGTGAATATTGCGAAACCTATTTCTCGATCGGTGGCGGCGCAATCATGCGCGCCAATGCTGAGCCTACCCGCCTTAATTTTGAATTGAAACACGCCTTTGCGTCAGGTGAGCAGTTGCTCGCAATTGGCGAGGCTACCGGTCTGACGCTTGGTGGAATCGTCGAAGCCAATGAATCGGCGTGGCGGAGCGAAGCCGAAACCCGCGAATTTATCGATGGTGTCCGCAATGCCATGCTTGATTGCGTGAAGCGTGGTATTTCAAATGACGGCATCCTACCGGGCGGCCTCAATGTCAAACGCCGCGCGAAATGCCTTCACGAACGGCTGGTCGAGCGCGGCCCGCGCAGCGACCCGTCGACGGTGTTCGAATGGGTGAGCCTGTGGGCGCTTGCTGTGAACGAGGAAAATGCCGCAGGTGGACGCGTTGTGACTGCACCAACCAATGGCGCTGCGGGGGTGATACCGGCTGTGCTCAAATATTATGAGGTCTTCACCGCCAATCCCACGCCCGAAGGCAGCCGTCTTTTGCTGACCACGGCGACCGCCATTGGTTTCCTATACAAAACCAACGCCTCGATTTCAGCCGCTGAAATGGGATGTCAGGGCGAGGTCGGGGTTGCCTGCTCGATGGCGGCGGCTGGTCTCGCTGCAGCCCTAGGAGGCACTAACCAGCAAGTCGAAAATGCCGCCGAAATCGGCATGGAGCATAATCTGGGTCTCACTTGCGATCCGATTGGCGGGCTCGTGCAAATTCCCTGTATCGAGCGAAATACGATGGGGGCGATCAAGGCAATAAACGCCGCCTATCTCGCCTTGCAAGGTGACGGCGCTCATGTCGTCAGTCTGGACGCGGTTATCGAAACGATGCGCCAGACCGGTGAAGATATGCGGTCGAAATATAAGGAAACCAGCCTTGGTGGCCTTGCGGTCAATGTGGTCGAGTGCTGAACTTTAAAATTTGATCATGATCCGCCGTGCCAGAGCGGGCGAGATTGAATATACCATCTGCAGCAGCTTCACCATGCCGACATTGGCTTCGTTGGCATTGCTTTCTATCGCATCGACGATTTGCGCCGCGCAATCCTTCGCGGACATCTTGCTGCCGCCAACCCGGCCGCGCGTCATCGCGGTGTCTACTACCGGGGGCAGCGCCTCAATCACATGCACATTGGTATCGCGCAGATTATGGCGCAGTGACTGCGTGAAGCTGCGCAGCCCGGCCTTGCTCGCGCAATAGACGGGGCCGCC
>JBGSPK010000247.1:0-2449 GCA_041738665.1 Sphingorhabdus sp.
GCGTGCCATCGTTGCCGCAATGCTGATCGGGCGTGGCATTGCGAGATATTGGCTGGGCGACATGCCCATGAATTCCTGAAAATCGCGGTTGAAATGCGCCTGATCGAAATACTGGTCGTCAAGCGCCGCAGACCATTTGAGTTCGGGATCCATCATCACGCTGCCCAAAGTCCGCAAAAAGCGCTGACGGCGGAGTAAGCGCTTGGGCGGAAAGCCGAATATGCGGCGGCACAAGCGCTCTAGCCGCTGCTGAACGACGCCCGTCGCTTCGGCCAGATCTGCCACGCTGCTGATATCCGGGTTGGCCAAGGCCTCATGGATATTCTCAATCTCGACTTCGAGTGGGTCAGCACCGGTGATGGCGCGAAGCAGCAGGTGATCGAACAAAGCTGCCATTTCATCGGGGTCGGTTAGACCTTGCATTTCATCCCAGATCTTCTGAAACAATCCGAACTCGGGCGTGCCATCGATCTGTCCAACCTTGTTGGCCCACAGTTCGGCCGGGCAGCCAATAAGACGATACCAACCGAGTGGCAAAAGACCGATGCCGACCAGACTGAGTTCCTGGAAGAATATGCGAGCGGCCTTTCCGGTGGGTCCGGTCATGTTGACGTCAGGAGTCGGCATCGGCGGTTCGCCAACGATGCTGCCGCGCGACGACCCGGATAATGTGTAATGCGCACTTCCCCATTCGGGGTGCAGCAAATCTTCCAGCTCGCCACTGTCGCTTTTGAAATCGAAGAAATAATAGGTCGACACATACCGCCGCAGCGCATGCGTAGGTAAAATGAAACTGACTGGGGCGGCTGTATTTAGTGCTGGCATGCAAGGGCCTCCAGCACGTCTTCCAACCGTGCCGGATCGCCCACAGCGATAACATGTCCATCGGAGTCCGCGTGCAGCGGATCCCCTGTCCAGTCACTCATGATGCCACCCGATCCTATTATGACGGGTACTAAAGCAGCAAAATCGTGCAGCTTCAAGCCAGCTTCGACCACGATGTCGATATGGCCGCTGGCCAAAAGTGCATAATTGTAACAGTCGCCGCCGAACAGCATCCTTTTGTGCGCCGTCTTGGCCGCGAGCTCCATGAAATGGTCGCCATCATGCTGGCTGAAATATTGCGGACCGCTGGTGGCGAGCGACGCCAGAGAGAGAGAATTGCAAGCTCTGGTGCTCACGGTCGCTCCATTGAGCGTCGTCGGATAACCGGTCGCGCCGACCCAACGTTCGCGATTGATGCACTGGTCTATTACGCCAAGCACTGGCCAGTCATCCTCCAAAAGCGCAATCAACGTCCCGAATATCGGGCGACCCGCCATGAAGCTTACTGTTCCGTCGATCGGATCGATAATCCAGCTGCGTCCCGATGTCCCGGGTTTCTCGCCATATTCCTCACCAATAATGGCATCTCGCGGGCATTCGGCGTCCAATATCCGGCGGATGGCGGATTCGGCCGCACGATCTGCTTCCGTTACCGGAGACGCGTCGGGCTTGGTGTCGTGATCGAACGCCGCTCGGAAAAAGGGCCTGATAGCTGCGCCTGCTGCGTCCGCAAGCCTGTTTGCAAGAGCAATATCGGCGGGGGTCATCAATCGAACAGCGAGCTGACCGAGCTTTCGTCGGCAATCCGCTTGATCGCTTCACCCAGCAACGGCGCAATCGGCAGCTGCCGGATTTTCTCGCTATCCCGCGCTGCATCGGATGCGATGATCGAATCGGTAATAACAAGTTTTCGCAGCGAGGACGCGTTGACTCGGTTCACGGCCTCGCCTGAAAGTACGCCATGAGTGATGTACGCGACAACATCCGAAGCGCCCGCGGCTTTCAAAGCATCCGCTGCGTTGCACAAAGTCCCCGCGCTATCCGCTATATCGTCGATCAGGACACAGAAGCGATCCTTGACATCGCCGATGATGTTCATGACCTCGGACACGCCTGCTTTTTCGCGCCGTTTGTCGACAATAGCGAGCGGCGCATCGTCAAGCCGTTTCGCCAACGCCCGGGCGCGAACCACGCCGCCGACGTCGGGTGAGACGACAGTGATATTCTTGTCCGGATGTCGCGACAATATATCGGCGCTCATCACCGGCGCGCCGTAGAGATTGTCGGTAGGAATATCGAAGAAGCCCTGGATTTGTCCTGCGTGCAGGTCGACGGTCAGCACGCGGTCGGCGCCTGCTTCGGTAATCAGATTGGCTACGAGTTTGGCCGAAATCGGGGTGCGCGGCCCGGGCTTCCGGTCCTGCCGCGCATAGCCGAAATAAGGGAGCACGGCGGTAATCCGCTTGGCCGACGCGCGGCGCAACGCGTCGATCATGATCAGCAGTTCCATCAGATTGTCGTTTGCCGGGTGACTGGTCGACTGGATAACAAACATATCCTCACCGCGAACATTTTCGTGGATTTCGACGAAGATTTCATTGTCAGCAAAACGGCGGACGCTGGC
>JBGSPK010000271.1:0-5770 GCA_041738665.1 Sphingorhabdus sp.
CGCTTGATAGCCTGGCCCAGCTCACGCTGCTTCTTTGCCGAAACGGCGGTGATGCGCGACGGGACAATCTTGCCGCGCTCTGAAATGTAACCCTGAAGCAGGCGTACATCTTTATAATCGATGACCGGTGCGTCTTTACCCTGAAATGGGCAGGACTTGCGGCGACGGAAAAACGGACGTGCCATGAATTAAGCCTCCTGCTCTGCGCGCGGTGCGCGGTCACGGTCGCCGAAGCCACCACGGTCGGGACGGTCGCCACGTGGCGCGCCACGGTCGCGGTCACCGCCAAAGCCGCCTTCACGGCCGCCGCGCTCGCTGCGCTCTGGACGGTCGCTCTTGCGCATCATCACCGATGGGCCGACTTCATGCTTGTCAACGCGGACAGTCATGTAGCGGATGATGTCTTCGTTCATGCGAGTCTGACGCTCAAGCTCGGCGATGGTGTCGCCCGAAGCATCGATGTCGAGCATCACGAAATGCGCTTTGCGGTTCTTCTGAATTTTGTAGGTCAATGTGCGAAGACCCCAGGTTTCGGTCTTGATGACCTTGCCTTTATGTTCTTCGACAATCTTGGTGGCAGCTTCTGCCAGCGCGTCTACCTGGGCCTGTGAAAGGTCCTGACGCGCCAAAAATACATGCTCGTACAGAGACATGGGCGTTTCCTTGTTCCTACCGATCGCTGACGCAGCACCATGCATACGCCCCTCCGGCTTTCTTCGATTTCGGTCAGGCAGGCCTGAGCGAAGTGGGGCGCTTAGGTGGGTTTGGGGCGGAATGCAAGCGATTCGAAGACGGCAAAGCTCCGAGCAGTCAATTGGGGCAGCTAGTAAGATGCGCGATGCCCAGCGGCTCATCGAACCATACGGCTGGCAAAATAAAGCGCTTCACCCCGTTACGCCCGATTTGCACCGGAAGTGACAAACAATCTCGACCTGGATGACGATATGGTTCCAAGTTTGAGTAAAGAGTTCCGTCAATTTCAACTTTTATGTCACGCCAGTTGCCCTGCATGGGTTCTCGCAATTGATATGCATGAACTCTAGCCGACAGCCCTCGACGCGTCGATTTCGCTGTTACAGCGACACTCATCTGAGATGGAGTAGGGCTATAGTTCGCGAAAGCTGCAAATTCATAAATCGTCCGAACTGCATAGCTTCCAAAAAGTACACCCAAAATCGGCCACATTGTTATGGCTGCGTAGATCCTCCAACCAGCAGACTTGGCTTTTGATAAAAGAGAAGTCCAGTAACTAAGGTAGCAGCCCACAATTGCACCAAGCACAATTCCCGTCCGACTCCACGCATCGGGAATTTGTTCAACTAATGCACCCTTGTCGAACGTCATTTCGAAAAAAAATAGGACCAAAACTGCCGACAAGACAAGCAATGCCCGCCTATTTGGCTTAGAATTCCACCGGCTATCTTCGTGCTTTGCATTATTGATGTTCATGCTGGACTACCGTAGCTCAAACGTGCCAACACATCCGCAGAAAACCCGCTTAACGTATCATCCCTCGCTCCCATGATGACAATCCGGTCGCTGGCCACCGCCAGTTCGACAATGCGGGCCCCACAATCTTCTCGCGTCGGGATATATTCGGCGTTTCTCCCCGCTGCGGCTACCGCGTCGGTGATTCTCTGGCTGCCGATGCTCTTGTCCACGGTGCCGCCGAAATAGACTGGGTCGCACAGGATCAGATGGTCGTCCTCGCCAAGCGTATCCGCGAAAACGGCGGCGAGTTCGGTTCCCATGACGCGGATTGGGCCGTAGCCGTGGGGTTGGAAGAAGGCAATGATCCGGCCCGGAAAGGCTTTGAGCGTTGCGAGCGTCGCGGCGATCTTGTCGGGGTTATGGCCGAAATCGTCGATGACGGTGATATTGTTTGCGGTGCCGACGATGTCGAAGCGGCGGGCGAGGCCGTTGAAGCGCTCCACACCGCGCACAGCATGCTCGACGGATACGCCGACGGCTGTCGCGGCGGCAATCGCGGCGAGGGCGTTGGCGATATTGTGGCGACCGGGGACTATGAGCGCGGCGGGGTGGCTTTCACCCTTTGCATGAAGCGTGAAGCGGCTGCCCAGCGGCAATTCGGTGATGTCGGTGGCGCGGATGTCGGCTTTGGGCGTGAAACCGAAGCTGATTGCGCCTGCCAGCCCCATCGGCTCGATGAGCGCCACGGTTTCCGCATCATCGGCATTCCAAACACAGCGTTTTGCCTTCCTCGCAAAGTCGCCGAACAACTGCCGCAATTCTTCGAGGCTTTTATGGTCGAGGCTGACATTGTTGAGCACCGCGACTTCCGGCGTGAATAAGGCAATCGATCCATCGCTTTCATCGACCTCGGAAACAAAAACATCCCCCTGCCCCACCCGCGCGCTGGCGAATGGCGCGTCATCGGCGACAAAATTCTTCATCACCGCGCCGTTCATGATCGTCGGGTCAAGTCCCGCCTCGGTCAATATCCAGCCAATCATGCCGGTCACGGTCGATTTTCCGCTGGTCCCGCCAACCGCAACGCTGCGCGGCGCGGCGTTGAACAATTCCGCGAGCAATTCGGCGCGGGTCATACGCTGGCAGCCCAAGGCGTTGGCCTTGGCTATGTCCGGCACGCTGTCCTCGATAGCGGCGGACGCGATGAGTATCTGGTCGCCGCTGACCAGCCCGCTGCCATCCTGCGCGAACAGGTCGATGCCGAGGCTTTGCAGCCATTCGAATTTCGGTCCTAGCCGCCCCTGATCCAGCGCGCGGTCCGACCCCGCAACGGTCGCGCCTGCATCGCGGACTATGTTAGCCAGCGGCAACATGCCCGAACCGCCGATGCCACAGAAGAAATAGGATTTGTTTTTGTGCATCCCGCTCCGCTATTGCCAATGACGGATTTTGACAATCGCAAAGGGAGCGGCGCGAAATGAAGATTGGTATCTGCGCGCCGTCCACTCCGTTCACCCGCGAAGACGCGGCGCGCGTTACCGCGCTAGCTTCGACCACTCACCCGACAGCCGAACTGGTCTTCCACGACCAATGCTTTGCCGAAAGCGGCCATTTCGCGGGGTCCGATACCGAGCGGGTGGCCGCGTTTGTGGACCTTGCCAATGATCCGACGTTTGACGCCATCTGGTTCGTGCGCGGCGGCTATGGCGCTTGCCGGATAGCCGAAGACGCGGTTGCCAAGTTGAAGGCGGCGGCGCGGAACAAGTTATATTTGGGCTACAGTGATGCCGGAAATTTACTTGGATGCCTGTGCCGCAATGGCATCGGCCGCGTGGTGCATGGGCCGATGCCAGCCGACATAAGGCGCGAGGGCGGCGACGCGGCGGTGAAACGCGCGCTCGACTGGATGGTCAGCGCCAATCCTGCGGCGCTCGAACCGCATATTCAGGCAGGCGAACGCCACGCCGCGTTCAACCTGATGACGCTGGCAATGATGGCCGGAACGCCGTTGATGCCCGACCTCAAGGGCCATGTGCTGATGGTCGAGGAAGTCAGCGAATATCTCTATGGCTATGACCGCGCGTTTTTCCACGTCACCAGCCATATGAAGGATGTCGGGCTGGCAGGGCTTCGCCTTGGTCGTGTCAGCGATGTTCCCGATAACGATCGCCCCTTTGGCGAAGGTGCCGAAGAAATCGCGAAACGCTGGTGCCGCAAATCGGGCATTACGTATCTCGGTCGCGCCGATCTCGGGCATGATGCCGACAACAAGGTCGTACCGTTCGGGCTTGCAACATCAAGCGCTGCGCCATAGGCGATTTGCCAGAAAAATCATAATCGGGAGCACATATGCGCGCATTCATTTTTCCGGGACAGGGCAGTCAGGCAGTTGGCATGGGCAAGGCATTGGCCGAAGCCAGCGTCACCGCGCGCGAGGTATTTGAGGAAGTCGATCACGCGCTTGGGCAGAACTTGTTCAAACTGATGTGCGAAGGTCCGGAGAGCGAGTTGACGCTGACAGAGAATGCGCAGCCCGCGATCATGGCAAATGCGATTGCGACCTTGCGCGTGCTGGAGAAGGAAGGCGGCGTTCGGCTGTCGGAAAAATGTGATTTCGTCGCGGGGCACTCACTCGGCGAATATACGGCGCTTTGTGCGGCTGGAGCATTACCATTGGCGGTTACGGCGTCGCTTCTCAAACTTCGAGGCCGCGCGATGCAAGCGGCCGTGCCGGTCGGTATCGGCGCGATGGCCGCCCTGCTGGGTGCGGATATTGAGAAAGCCGAAGCGCTAGCCGCCGCTGCGGCGCAGGGTGAAACCTGCACTGTCGCCAACGACAATGACCCAGGTCAAGTGGTGATCTCGGGGCACAAAGGCGCAATCGACCGCGCCATCGAACTGGTCAAGAATCATGGCATTAAACGCGGCATATTGCTCCCTGTTTCGGCTCCCTTCCACTGCCCGTTGATGCAGCCAGCCGCCGACGAAATGGCAACCGCGCTCGCCGCGACAACCATTCACGCGCCGCTCGTCCCACTCTACGCCAATGTTACCGCAGCGCCGGTGGCAGACCCACACCTGATCAGCACCCAATTGGTCGAACAAGTCACCGGCCGGGTCCGCTGGCGCGAATCAGCGATTGCGATGCACGCAGCAGGCGTCACGCATTTCGTGGAGTTCGGCGGCAAAGTGCTTTCTCCCATGGTCAAGCGCAGCGCGGGAGAGGAAGTGACCACCACCAGCGTCATTTCGATGGACGATATCGAAGCTTTGTTGAAGGAAATCTGATGTTTGATCTGACAGGTATGACCGCACTCGTCACTGGTGCCAGCGGCGGAATTGGTAGCGCTATTTGTCACGCGCTTGCGGGCCAAGGCGCGCGGCTTGCAGTGTCCGGGTCCAATGTCGAGAAACTCGAAGCATTCCGCGCTTCACTGGGCGGTGACCATGTTGCTATCCCGTGCAACCTCGGCGACAAGGACAGCGTCGAGGCTCTGGTTCCCGCCGCGCTGGAAAAGCTGGGTCAGATCGACATCCTCGTCAACAACGCCGGCGTCACCCGCGACAATCTAACCATGCGAATGAAAGACGAGGAATGGGATGAAGTTATCCGCATCAACCTCGAAGCCGCGTTCCGATTAATCCGCGCCGCTACCAAGCCGATGATGAAGGCTCGCTTTGGCAGGATCATTACGATCACCAGCGTCGTCGGCACTACCGGCAACCCCGGCCAAGCCAATTACGCCGCGTCCAAGGGCGGCCTGACCGCGATGTCCAAAGCCATCGCGCAGGAAATCGCCAGCCGCAATGTCACCGTCAACTGCGTCGCGCCGGGTTTCATTGCCACGGCGATGACCGAAACGCTGCCCGACGCGCAAAAGGAAGCGTTGAACGCCCGCATCCCAATGGGCCGAATGGGCGAAGGCGGTGATATTGGCGCTGCGGTAGCCTATCTGGCGTCGAAGGAGGCCGGCTATGTCACCGGCCAGACAATCCACGTCAACGGCGGCATGGCGATGCTGTGACCGCCTAGCGGACCAGACCTTTGCCGGGCTGCCAACGCAAATCGCATGCGTCTTTCTGACCCGGCAATATCCTCTTCAATATCGCTTTGTCAGCGTCCGTGCCTTTTAGTGCCGGGTTGGAAAGCGGCCTCTTCATGAAATCCAAACCACTCGCCGCCGAAATTACCGGTTTGCCGCCCACCAATTTTGGCGGGCTGGGTAATATGGAATAGACCCGTTTGTCGTGGCTACGCCGGTACGCGTTGCTTTTCGCGCTTTTCAGAAACAATGTGTCATCGGCCAAAGGGTTGGTGCCATCGCCGAGCCCATCGTAG
>JBGSPK010000310.1:0-3216 GCA_041738665.1 Sphingorhabdus sp.
GCTGAATCCTAATGCCGAAAGCCTTTACGTTCCGGCTGCGACTTCCCAGATAGGGAAGGGCGGTTAACCCCCTGACCGCAATGGAGTGAATGACATGCAAAGCGAAAAGCGGATTTTTGACGATTTGGCCAAAGTATTGAATGGCGTTGCCGGCACTGTAGCGGGCATGGGCCGCGAAGCAGAAGCCAGCATGCGGGAGCGCGCGCGCGAATGGGCTGGCGGGCTTGATCTTGTTACCCGCGAGGAATTTGACGCGGTGAAAACCCTCGCAGCAAATGCGCGTGCTGAGGCCGATGCGTTGGGCAAGCGCGTTGCTGCTTTGGAGGCTGCTGCTGGGCTGAAAGCGGCACCAGCGGCCAAAACAGCACCCAAAGCCAAGCCCGCGCCAAAGAAGCCAGCCGCAAGCAAGTAAAACTTTTCCACAACCGGCCCACAGACTTGTGCCGCTAGGTGGTGCAAGCCCCTTGCGCGCGAGTCACAGGCAAGGCAGAATCCCCCAATAATCACGGGCGCACCAACCATGCACGACGCAGACGAGCAATATGAACATTTCGAGCGCGACGAATCCGCGCCCGTCGACATGCTTGCGGCGCTGTTCGAGGCGCGCGGATGGTCGTTCGAACTCGACGGCGAAGACGAGATTACGGCTGAATATAAGGGCAGCTGGACGAGCTACCAGATCCGCGCGATCTGGCGCGAAGAGGACAATGCGCTCCAGCTCATCGTCCTTCCCGATGTCACCGTGCCAAGCGACAAGCGCGACAGCGTCTATACCGCGTTGGGGTTGATTAATGAGCAATTATGGCTGGGTCATTTCGATATGTGGTCGGCAAACGGCATTTTGCTCTTCCGCCACGGCAGCCTGATGCCGTCCAACGGATTGCTCGGCGTCGACCACGCGCAAACCATCATTGATGTCGCCATCGATGAATGCGAGCGTTTTTACCCAGTTTTCCAGTTTATCATCTGGGGCGACAAAACGCCCGAAGAGGCAATCGCCAGCGCTCTGATCGAAACGCACGGTGAAGCTTAGATTTGGGGCTTAATCTTCGCGCTTAGTCTTAATCAGATAGTGCATGTAACCCATTGCGATCGGCTTATCACGGGACTCTTGCCAGGCGCGTGCCTCGACGTTGGCCATAGTCCGCCCTAGCCGAGTGACTTCTCCGACCGCGTAGGTCATCTGCCCCAGACCACCGCGCATGAAATCGATAGTGACATTGACCTGCTTGATCGCGCTGTCGCTGCCCTTGGCCTGCAGCGCGCGGTGGATCGCCGCGACCGCTGCCATTTCGAGCAGGCCGGATATCGCGCCGCCATGCAGAAATCCGGGGCGTCCTTGAACGCGATCGGCAAATGGCATCCCAATCACCGGAGCGCCGTCCAGTTCGTCAACCACCGACATGTCGAGTGCAAGCGCATAAGGCGGCAAGCTGGCGGGCCGGGCGCTACTCATGATATCCGGTCCCCGACACGGATGAAGGTGCCGCTGGCATGCGCAAGCGGGTCGTCGGGATTGCCGTTATGGGCAAAACCCCGGACAAAGCCGATACTGTGCGTGAGATGGTAGCAGATGCCGCGCCCGTATACGCGCTCTCCAGAAGGGGAGGGGCGCAGATAATCGATGCGCAAATCCATTGTCACCTGCGGCCGAAACTCTCCCAATTTGGTCCAGATCGACATGCTGGTCGCATTGTCCATCAAGCTAATGATAACCGCTGACGCCAATATGCCGGTGTCCGGGTCAGCAACCAGATCTTCGCGCCAGTCGATAGCCAACTCTACCCAGTCATCTCCATGCCCGACATATTCCATGTCGAGAAAGCCGCCGTGGCCGAATTTGCCCATCAATTTGTTGACCAGCGCCGGGTCGAACGCCGTGCCGCCGGGAATGAGGCTGCCGAGATCGGGTTTGCCGAATGCCATTATTTGCTATCCATACTGGCGCGGAAAGTCGGTGCGACGCGCGCCCTGGAAAGCTGCTCATAGGCATAACCAGCCTTGAGCACAGTATCATCGTGCCATTGCGGTCCGATAAAGCTGAGCCCCACCGGCAGCCCGCCTGAAAGGCCCATCGGGACCGTTAGATGTGGGAAGCCGGCAATTGCAGGCATTGCGCTGGCGCTGGGACCGGAAAAGGCATCGCCTTTGCCCAAAGTGGTCAGCCAGGCCGGGCCGTTGGTCTGGGCTATGATGACGTCAACTTTGCCGCCAGCAAACATGCCATTCAGCGCATCGGCTGCAATGCGGCGCGATGTCGCAAGCGCTTTCACATAGGCCGGATCGTCCAGACCCTTTTCCTTATCGGCCAGTTCAAAGGTTTCTTGCCCGAAATGCTTTAGCTCCTTGTCGGCATTGGCTTTGTTGAAGGCGATGATGTCGGCGAGCGATTTGTGCGGCACGATGCCTTCGGGCAGGTCGCTCAGATAGTCGGCGAGATCGGCTTTGAGTTCAGCGAGCAACACCTTGAACTCGGCCTCTCCCATTTCGTTGCGGTCGATTTTGCTGGCGTCGAGCACGACGATTTCAGCCCCGCCTTCTTTCAATTTTGCAATAGCGGCATCGAACAGCGCAGCATCGGCATTGGGTGCGCGTATCACGCCGATGCGCATGCCTTTCAGCGCATCGACCGAAAGCCCGATCGCGTAATCACCGCGCCATTTGTCGGCGTCGGCAGTCGCGGAGTCTTGCGCGTCACTGCCCGCCATCGCGGTCAGCATGATCGCGGCGTCACGTACATTGCGGGTTATCGGCCCGGCCGTGTCCTGACTATGGCTGATCGGCACGACAAACCGGCGCGACACCAGGCCAACGGTCGGCTTGAATCCGACCACGCCATTCACGCCAGCAGGGCAAGTGATCGAGCCATCGGTTTCTGTGCCGATGGTCGCCGCAGCTAAGCCAGCGGCCATTGCCGCACCGCTACCGCTGGAAGAACCGCAGGTATTACGGTCAAGCGCGTGCGGATTTTTGGTGAGGCCGCCTACGGCGCTCCAGCCGCTGGTTGAATTGTCCGAGCGGATGTTAGCCCATTCGGATAGGTTGGTTTTGCCCAGAATGACGGCGCCCGCCTCGCGCAGCCGCGCAATCAGCGGCGCGTCGCGATTGGTGACGTTGGCCGCCAGCGCAAGCGAACCTGCCGTGGTCGGGATTGGCCCTGCGACCTCGATATTGTCCTTCACCAGCACCGGCATCCCGTGCATCGGCCCGCGATAT
>JBGSPK010000332.1:0-4274 GCA_041738665.1 Sphingorhabdus sp.
TGTTGCCGGTGCTGATCCTGAAGGGCGTAGTGGTCAATCGACCATAGGCGCGACGCATCTGATCAAGATTGGCGTGGAGGCAGCGCTTGGCAAGCGTGAATCTGTTAGTGTGTTCGGCTCAGACTATGCGACCGCCGATGGTACAGGTGTCCGCGATTACATTCACGTCAGCGATCTTGCAGCGGCGCATGTTATCGCTTTGGAAGCATTGGTCGCCGATCCGACAAAAAGCCACACGCTCAACTGCGGTTATGGCCATGGCTATTCGGTCATGCAGGTACTCGATGCCATTGATCGGGTGACAAACAAAAAGCTCGTCCGGACGATGGAAGGCCGCCGCGCAGGTGACCCCGACTCGCTCATTTCCGACAATAAAGCGATCAAGGCGCGCTTCGGCTGGGAACCGCTTTATGACGATCTTGATGTTATCGTCACACATGCTTTGGCGTGGGAACGACAATTGGGCGAGCGCGAGGCGAATTAGCTTCTCTTGCGCTTTTGCTCTCCCCCCACCATATCCGGCAAATGGATAATCAATCACATAAGAGCGCCACGACATGGTATGGCACGACCATATTGTCGGTACGCAAAAACGGCAAAGTCGTAATCGCGGGCGATGGTCAGGTCTCAATGGGCCAGACGGTGATGAAGCCTAATGCAAAGAAAGTACGCCAGCTGCACGACGGCAGCGTTATTGCGGGATTTGCCGGGGCCACCGCCGATGCGTTTACGCTTTTCGAACGGCTAGAAAAGAAGCTGGAGCAGCATCGTGGGCAGTTGATGCGCGCCGCAGTCGAGCTCGCCAAGGATTGGCGTACCGACAAATATCTTCGCAATTTGGAGGCGATGATGATCGTCGCCGACAAAGAGGTAACATTGATACTGACCGGTAACGGCGATGTTCTCGAACCAAATGATGGCATTGCGGCGATAGGGTCAGGCGGCAATTATGCACTATCTGCTGCGCGGGCGCTTGCCGAATATGAGAGCGACGCGGAAACAATGGCACGTCACGCGATGAAAATTGCAGCCGAAATCTGCGTCTACACCAATGACCAGCTTACCGTCGAAACGCTTGCCAGCGAGAGCTAGGCTGCGCCGAAAAACATCAAATGAACCAATCGACCATTTTCAGGTGCATATCCAAATCCGCGAGCGGAATTGTGAAACATCCACGGACTGAATAGAATCAACCGATTGAACCGCATCGGCACGGTAAACTGCTTTTCCCATTTTGATGGCTTTAGCGTATCGGCGTTGACGACTTCTTCAATCAATTGATTGGGATCGGAACAGCCGGCCGCCAGCATTTGGCCGACATCTGTCGGAACCCGCTCAAGCCCCGTGCGCTTGTGCCGGAAGAAATCGGTACCGCCGCGGCAATGTTCGGGAAGGGTGAGGTACAAAATGCCTGAATAGAAGCACGGGTCGATGTGGACCCCTGATAACCCCGTGTCTTTGGCGAGCGTCAAACGACAATGGCTATGGCTGGTTCCCGGTTGCGGCTTTACTGGTGCGCCGATGATGCGGCCGACGGCGTCATCTAACCCAGGAATCGGTAAAGCCTTTGTCGATAGCAGACCGGGGTAATTGCCGTTTTTGAACGTCGGGTCATAATCGAGATCCAGTGCCTTGTTACGGGCAACATGGGGGTCGGTCAGAAAATCGTCAATGATGAGTAATGACGGCAGCGGCATCGCCCACGCATATCAAAGCCCAGACGTGCAAACCACTTGAATCGCCTTTAAAATCCACCATCTAGGCGGGCATGAACCAGAACCTTACTCCCAAAGCCATTGTTGCCGCACTTGATGAACATATCATCGGACAAGCCGACGCAAAGCGGGCGGTTGCCGTTGCCCTGCGTAACCGCTGGCGGCGTCAGCGGCTCGGCGCAGACCTGCGCGACGAGGTGACGCCGAAGAACATCCTGATGATTGGTCCCACCGGCTGCGGTAAGACTGAAATCAGCCGCCGCCTCGCCAAACTGGCCGACGCACCGTTTATCAAGGTGGAAGCCACCAAATTCACCGAAGTCGGCTATGTCGGCCGCGACGTCGAGCAGATTGCCCGTGACTTGGCTGAAGAAGCCGTACGCTTGGAAAAGGAACGCCGCCGCGAGCATGTCCGGGAGGCCGCTGAAACCGCAGCAATGGAGCGCATATTAAAGCCTCTGGCCGGCGATACCGCCAGCGAAGCGACGCGCGAAGCATTCCGCCAGCGCATCCGCGACCGGCATATGGACGATGTAGAAATCGAAATCGAAGTCTCTGACAGCCCGGTGGCTCCGATGGAGATCCCCGGAATGGGCGGCAATGTCGGGATGATAAATCTCGGCGAAATGATGGGCAAAGCCTTTGGCAAGGACAATCTCAAACGCCGCAAGATGAAGGTGCCCGACGCGTGGACCAAGCTGGTCGAGGAAGAATCCGAAAAACGACTTGATCAGGACGACGTAAACCGCGCGGCTATTGCAGACGCGGAGGCCAATGGCATCGTTTTTCTCGACGAGATCGACAAGATCGCAGTATCCGACGTGCGTGGCGGATCAGTTAGCCGAGAGGGCGTCCAACGCGATCTGCTGCCACTTATCGAGGGCACGACCGTCGCGACGAAGTATGGACCGATGAAAACCGACCATGTCCTGTTCATCGCGTCCGGAGCATTTCACATTTCCAAGCCGAGCGACATGCTGCCCGAACTTCAGGGCCGCCTGCCCATCCGCGTCGAGCTGCGCGCGTTGGAGCATAAGGATTTTGTCCGCATATTGTCAGAAACGCGGGCTAATTTACCGACACAATATGCTGCCTTGCTCGCCACCGAGGAAGTCACGCTGACCTTCACCGACGATGCCATCGATGCAATCGCCCGGATTGCATTTGACGTAAATGCGAGCATTGAAAATATCGGAGCGCGGCGATTGCAGACGGTGATGGAGAAGTTGCTCGAGGACATCAGTTTCGACGCGGAAGACCGCAAGGGCGATGCCATCACTATCGATGCGGCTTATGTGCAAAAGCAGCTTTCCGGGATCGCCAAGGACACTGACCTGTCCAAATATGTTCTATGAACCTCAATTGCCTGTTATGTCAGGGCTAGAGGAGAAACATTATGACACTGGAAGGGGGATGCCATTGCGGCGCGGTGCGATATCAAGTGAGCGGCGAGCCCGAGCATGTATCGGTTTGCCATTGCACCGATTGCCGTAAATCGGCGGGCGCGCCTTTCGTAAGCTGGGCCGCATTCAAGACCGCTGAGTTCAATGTCGAGGGTGAAACGGCGAGTTTTAACAGCTCACCCAACGCCTATCGCCATTTCTGCGCAAAATGCGGGACCGGACTTTATTATGTGAACGAGCAAATGTTGCCGGGCCTTGTCGATATCCAGACTGCAACACTCGACGATGCCGAGGCGCTGGTCCCGGTATTGCATGTGCAGGCGGCCGAGCAACTGAAATGGACGCATGGCCTGGAAGCGCTACCGAAGTTCGAACGTTTTCCTGGTTAGGGCAACATCCATTCGGCACGGTGGCGGACAAGTTATCGTGACACCGCCTGCCGTTCACCACCGCCTTGCGGTCCGACTACCAGTTTCCAGGCCTTTTCCTTAACGAAATAACGCTTTGCCAATGATTGCAATATAACCGGTGTCACGCCATTATAGTCGCTGTAAAGCTTCCCCAACGCCGTAAATTTGGCTGGCTCATAGGTAGCGCCTTTTAACTGGTTGAGCCAGAATGTGTTGCCCGATGCGGCGCGTTCAATGGCTTGCTTCATCGGCTCTACGGCGCGCTGCTTCGCGGCGTCGACCGGGAAGGCGTCGAGCGCGGCCAGGTTCTGTGCAAGCCGGGTTCGATCACGCCGCACACCGTGTTCGAGGCCGAGGCCTATATCCTGACCAAGGAGGAAGGCGGCCGCCACACGCCGTTCTTCACCAATTACCGTCCGCAATTCTACTTCCGCACCACGGACGTCACCGGCATCGTGACGCTTCCGAAGGACAAGGAAATGGTCCTGCCGGGCGATAACGTGAAGATGGACGTCGAACTGATCGCCCCGATCGCCATGGACAAGGGCCTGCGCTTCGCCATCCGCGAAGGCGGCCGCACCGTCGGCGCCGGCGTCGTGTCCGAGATCAAGAAATAGCAGGCGATCCGGCGCAGCCGGAGTTTTTGATCGAGGATCAAAAACAGCCTGATATTGCCCAAGCGCAAGCGCAGGGCTGATCCAATCCAAAAGGCCGCCCCGCAAGGAGGCGGCCTTTTTGCTTGGGGG
>JBGSPK010000362.1:0-1551 GCA_041738665.1 Sphingorhabdus sp.
ATCGACAACCTCCTGCGGGGCAAAGCCGTAAAAGCGCATCAGCCAATCGGATTGATACAGCCGGTGCTCACGCATCAGGGGTGGACGTTGCAGCGGCAAAACAGCACTCGCATCGGGGATCGGGCTGAACGCCGAATAATAAACGCGGCGAAGGCCAAAGCGGTCATACAGGCCATTGGCGCGGCGGACGATGTCGCTATCGGTCGCCGAGTCAGCCCCAACAATCATCTGCGTCGACTGACCTGCGGGCGCAAAATTCGGCGCGCTCTTATATTTCTTCTTGGCATCCTTGCCGTCGAGGATCGACATTTTCAGGCCGTCCATCGCGCCCTCGATCCGTTCTTCGGATTTTTCGGGTGCCAACGCATTCAACCCGGCGCGCGTGGGCAACTCCACATTTATCGACAAACGATCCGCATGCCGCCCCGCCGCCTCCAACAATTCGGGGTCCGCGTCCGGAATGGTTTTGAGGTGGATATAGCCGCGAAAATCATGATCTTCGCGTAAGCTCCGCGCGACTTCGACAATCTGTTCCATCGTGTAATTCGAGCTTTTTATGATGCCCGACGACAGGAACAGACCCTCTATATAGTTTCGTTTGTAGAAATTCAGCGTCAGGTCCACCACTTCCTTGGCGGTAAACTTTGCCCGCCGCACATTCGAGCTTTTGCGGTTGATGCAATAATGGCAGTCGAAAATGCAGCTATTGGTCAGCAGGATTTTGAGCAAAGAAATGCACCGTCCGTCAGGCGCGTAAGCATGGCAGATGCCCATGCCTTCGGTCGAACCAATTCCCCCCGATTTGCTGCTTGACCGTTTCGCTGTGCCCGAAGACGCGCATGACGCGTCATATTTGGCGGCATCGGCAAGGATGGCGAGCTTTTCGGTGATTTGCATTTGCGGCATATGTTCCTTATATGTTCTATTCGACGGAACGTCCAGTTAAGTTGCTGGTTTTTTGTTCAACTCATCCCATATTACCTTCAGGAGTTTCCCATCGCCCGTACCGCCGCTCAACATTGGATCGAACCGCACCCGCACGGCATTTATGTGAAGCCTGCGGATATGTGGATTGATCCGTCACGTCCCGCGGACCGCGCACTGGTGACGCATGGGCACGCTGATCATGCGCGTAGCGGCCATAAGGCGGTCTGGGCGACGCCCGAAACATTGGCGATTATGGCATTGCGTTACGGGACCGAAATGGGGACGCCGGTACCCTATGGCGAGGGGTTTGAGGAGCGCGGGGTAAAGGTCAGTTTTCATCCAGCGGGGCATGTGCTGGGCTCAGCGCAGATCTTGCTTGAACGTGCTGGCGAGCGGGTGGTGGTGACCGGCGATTACAAACGCCGTGCCGACCCTACGTGCTCGGCGTTCGAACCGGTTCCTTGCGACGTGCTGATCACTGAGGCGACGTTCGGCTTGCCGGTATTCACCCACCCGCCGATTGCGGGCGAGATTGCCAAGTTGCTCGATGCCCGCGAAGCCAATCCCGAAGGTTGCGTTGTGGTCGGCGCTTATGCGCTTGGCAAAGCGCAGCGGGTGATCGCT
>JBGSPK010000206.1:0-4667 GCA_041738665.1 Sphingorhabdus sp.
AGCTCGAGAAACCCGCCTTTTTGTGCGCGCAATTCCCGATATTCAGGCAAATAACGCCCTGCCTGACGCATGAGCCAGACGGGAGGAACATCCTCCTGATTGCCCCTCAGGACGTTAAGCAGTTTCTTAGGCGTAGGCGCTGACATCGAGGCGTGGGTCCAATCAAAATATATATTTATATAAGGATGATGAAAGATGATGTGCTGGTGATAACCCACGCCTTAAAAGCTTTTGCGGATATTGCCAACAGCTTGACGGGCAAGTGCTTTCCTTTCCTTGACGAGTCGCAAATTTCGTCCCCGTTATTCACAGGCTGTGGATTGTGCTTTGCCCCTGTGGACAGGCTGTGCCCGAATCGAGAGGTGAATCGCTGGTAGTGTGGAAGATATAGGGCCACCAAACTTGTCCCTTGATTTATCCCCAGCCTGCCAACACAGTTACGCCATGAGCCAGCGTTTTCACCTCCATCTGTTGTCCGACTCAACTGGCGAGACGCTCGAAAATATCGCGAAGGCGGCGCTCGCCCAGTTTGACGGTGCGGAGAATGTCGTCAAGCATTTCTGGCCGATGGTGCGATCCGAAAGCCATTTGGAACGCATATTGGTCGATGTCGCTGCCAATCCCGGACTGGTGCTTTTTACCCTGGTCAATCGCGATACCAGGCGCAAGCTGGAAACCCGTTGCCGTGCTTTGGGTCTTCCCGCAGTTGCAGCACTCGATGCCGTTAGTGATGCGATGTCGAATATGCTCGGACAAGAAGCGCAGGCAAGGCCCGGGCGCCAGCACGCAATGGATGCCGCTTATTTCGCGCGCGTTGAAGCCATTCAGTTCACTATTGCGCATGACGACGGCATCAACTCACAAAATTGGGAAGAGGCTGACATCGTATTGGCAGGGGTATCGCGTACATCCAAGACGCCAACCAGCATCTATCTTGCTAACCGCGGTTACAAGACTGCGAACATTCCGATAGTCCCAGAAGCGCCGCCGCCACCGATATTGTTCACGCTTAGGCATCCGATGGTGGTCGGACTTGTTACCAGCGCCGACAGGCTGATCCAGGTGCGCCGTAACCGGCTGTTGTCGCTCAATCAGGCACCCGATACCGATTATGTCGATGAGGAAAAGGTCAAGGCAGAGGTCGCGCATGCGCGGCGTATGTTTGCCGACAATGGCTGGCCAGTACTCGATGTGACGCGGCGTTCGATTGAGGAAAGTGCGGCAGCGATTATCAACCTGTTCAACGAGCGCGAGCTGACGCAGGTGCCTGCCGCGTGACGCTCATTCTGGCGTCGCAAAGTACTGGCCGGATCGCGATGTTGCGCGCAGCCGGGGTCGAGGTTGAGGCACATGCAGCCTTGGTCGATGAAGCCAGTATCAAGGAGTCGCTTATTGGCGGTGGCGCCAAAGCACGCGACATCGCAGACGCTTTGGCCGACGCAAAGGCGCGCAAAGTTTCGGGCAAATATCCGACTGACTTGGTTTTGGGCTGTGACCAGATTCTGGTGACTGCCGACGGGCAGATATTCGATAAGCCCGAAAGTCCGGATCAAGCCCGCGAGCATTTGGCGATGCTGTCGGGTACGACGCACAGGTTGATTAGCGCAGCAGTGATTTGCGAAAATGGCAAAGCAGTTTGGCGGATCGTCGATACTGCACAAATGAACATGCGCGCATTGAGCGATGACTTTATCGAGCAATATGTCGGTACCTATTGGGAACATATCCGCCACTGTGTCGGCTGCTACCAGATTGAGGCCGAAGGCGCACAGTTGTTTGCCAGCGTCAGCGGCAGCCAGTTTACAGTCATTGGATTGCCGCTGCTGCCGGTACTTGACTATTTGCGAACGAGAGGCCTTTTGCCAACATGAGCAAATTCGCTGAAGTCATCGGACATCCGATATCGCACTCAAAATCGCCGTTGATTCACCGTTACTGGCTGGATCAATTGGGGATCGTCGCTGACTATCGGGCGCGTGACGTGGTGCCTGAAAATCTTGGCGCTTATTTCGATGAGATAGCCAGCGACGCCAATTGGCGCGGATGCAATATCACTATTCCGCACAAGATTGCTGCACTCGACTTCGTCACCGACCCCGGCGATGTGCGTGGCTCAATTGGGGCAATCAACACGGTGTTTCGCGATGCGAAAGGTGCCCTTGTCGGCACGAACACTGACGCAGGCGGCTTTTATGGACCTATTGCCGACCTACCGCTGGCCGGCGAGGCTGCCATTGTTGTAGGTGCGGGCGGCGCGGCTCGTGCAGTGCTGTTTGCCTTGGCGCAAGCGGATCTTGGCGAAGTCATCATCCTTGCTAGAAACGCCCTGAAGGCAGCGGGACTGCTCGCACATTTTGGATTAAAGGGTCGGGTTTTACCACTAGATGCGCGGCTGCCCGAAGCAGCCCTTGTGGTGAATGCAAGCCCGCTGGGCATGAAAGGACAGGAACCTCTCGATCTGGACCTCTCGGAGTTGCCCGAGCATGCTGTGGTTTATGATCTGGTTTACGCGCCGATTGAGACCGCGCTTCTGAAGGCGGCGCGCGCGCGCGAACTGGAAACCGTCGACGGCCTTGAAATGCTCGTCGGGCAGGCGGCGATTGCGTTTGAACTATTCTTCGGCGCCCCTCCCCCGCAAGATGAAGAAGATATGTTGCGGGCCAAGCTGTTGGCATGAAGAAACCGCTCACTATCGGGCTGACGGGATCGATCGGGATGGGCAAGTCTGCGGTTGCCGCAATGTTTGCCGACGAAGGCGTGCCGGTATTCGACGCCGATGCCGCAGTGCACAAGATGCAAGCCGCTGGCGGCGAGTTGGTTGCCGAAATCGAGGCGCTTTTTGCCGGAACTACGGGGCCAGCAGGTGTTGATCGCCAGGCGCTGGGCGCAGCGGTGCTCGGCGATCGCGACAGGCTGGCGCGATTGGAAGCGCTGATCCACCCAGCAGTTGCGCGCCATCGTGCGGCATTTCTGAAAGAGCATATTGACGCGGACATATTGCTTTATGACATTCCCCTGCTGTTTGAAACTGGCGGCAACGAGCATGTCGATGTTACTGTGGTGGTATCCGCACCGGCAGAGGTACAGCGGGAGCGTGTGCTTGCTCGACCCGGCATGACCGCCGATCGTTTTGAGCATATATTGGCGCTGCAAATGAACGATGCCGACAAGCGCGTGCGTGCCGATCATATCATCGATACGGGCCAGCCTTTGGCGGACACGCGTCGGGATGTCCGCGCGCTTGTCAAAAAGCTGCGCGGGGGTCTTGCATAAGCGTTCAAACAGGCTCACATTCGTTTATAGAATGCGAGAGATTATCTTCGATACAGAAACCACGGGTTTTGATCCCCTGACCGGGGACCGGATGGTGGAAATAGGATGCATCGAAATGATTGGCCGGGTGATGACCGGCAATAGCTATCACGCATATTTCAATCCGCAGCGTCCGATGCCAGCCGCCGCTGAACAGGTCCATGGCCTGTCCGACCGTTTCCTGTCCGACAAACCGTTATTTGCGCAGAAGGCTGATGAATTGCTCGCCTTCCTTGGTGACAGTCCGCTGGTCGCGCATAATGCGAGCTTTGATTTCGGCTTTCTCAATAACGAACTGCAATTATGCGGGCTGGCACCGGTGTCGATGGATCGGATGGTCGATACGGTGGCGATGGCGCGGGTGAAACATCCTGGTGCAAAGCTCTCGCTCGACGCCTTGTGCACGCGGTATGGAATCGATCGCAGCCACCGCGTCAAGCACGGCGCGTTACTCGATGCCGAATTGCTGGCGCAACTGTATATCGAACTGACCGGCGGCCGGCAGATCGGTTTGGGACTTGCGGATAATGATAGCAGCTTTGCCGAAGCCTTTGTTGTCAGCACCGAAATCACACGAACGTATCGCGAGCCAAGACCACATTCTGCTTCGGAGGCGGAACTTGTACGGCACCGGGAGTTTATCGCTAAGATCAATGACGCTTTATGGCTCGAATCGGAGTCAGCGCTTTAGTATAAAGGAGACAGGCTATGGATATCAGGGTTTCAGGACATCAGGTCGAAACGGGTGAAGCACTGCAAGGCCATGTCGAAAAGCGCTTGGGTTCGATTGCCGACAAATATTTCTCCAAGGCATTATCGTCGCACGCAACCTTTGGGCGCGGTCCGCACGATGGGTTCACAAGTGATATCGTAATGCACGTCATGCAGGGCCTCGTCCTCAAAGGCCGTGGAGAGGCGCAGGACGCGCATGTAGCGCTCGACAAGGCTGCCGAACGGATCGAAAAGCAGCTTCGCCGTTATATGCGACGCTTGCAGGATCGACATGAGCAAACCGCGCATGCAGTTCGCGAAGAAGAGGCAGCCTATACCGTGTTCGACGGCGGCGATTTCAACGAAGATGCGCCGCCGCCTGATGCACCGGTTATCGTCGCTGAAATGAGCGTGGATATCCCTGAATCGACCGTTTCCGATGCAGTCATGTTGATGGATTTGCGCAACACTCCGGCGTTGCTCTTTAAAAACACTGGAACTGGACGACATAATATGGTTTACCGCCGCGAAGATGGCACGATCGGGTGGGTTGAACCAAAATCTGCACCTTAGAATTCGGCTAGTTCACAACAATAACGTAAATTTATTCAAAGATTTGGGGTTTGCTTCCCCGGTTCCAACCG
>JBGSPK010000406.1:0-5255 GCA_041738665.1 Sphingorhabdus sp.
CCTGCGCCATGGCCGGTGCAAAAGCGAGCAACGCAGTAGCTGCTAGTAAAGACTTTAAATATGTACGCATGAAGATTCTCCCAGAATAGAGTTATGAAGAGTTGAACGATAAATTCCTGATTGTCAGCGATATTTTTTCCACGACCAGACAATCAGCGCCACGAATGTGGTCATCATGTAAAGCGCGATTCCGTTAGGCTCGGGCAGCATTCCTCCGCGCCACAATAGCCACCAGACAGGTGCGACGAACCAGAAAGCGTATATCGCAACCAATGCGCCTTCGCGATATGCAGCCTCTTCCTGTTCATCGATGACTTTCTTGTGCCAATAATATGACAGCAGCGGCAGCAAGATCCCGATAGCAAAGGCCAGCACGAGCGCAATGACAGGCGATATTGGCGCGTTGGAAAAGACGCTCTGGGTTTCTGTGCTGTCAGTCGCCGATAAGGAGAGAATGACGGCCATAGCGCCACCGAACAAACCACAGCCAACTAATATCATGTTGTTGAGTTTTTCACGACGGGTAAGCGGATATTCGCTTTGCTTCAGTCTGAGTGCGTTGCGCCGAATACTGTAGGATAGGCCCGCGATGATCGCGACGAATATGCCAAGCGCAGCCAATGCGGGTCCGCTCTTGAAATCGTCGCCCGACGAATTCATTTCCGACATGAATCCGACAATAGCCCCGCCAGTCATGACAATTCCCAAACCGGCGACCGCTATCCACATGGTGGGGCGCATGTTCGAGCCTTCTTCGTCAAGCTTCATTATTCTGGCCTCCGTCAAATCCGTCATCGAAAATCTCCTCGATTGGCTGTCCGAACAGCCGTGAAATTTTAAACGCCAGCGGCAGCGACGGGTCGTATTTTCCCGTCTCGATTGCATTTACCGCTTGGCGCGACACGTCGAGATGCTCGCCGAGTTCCGCCTGGCTCCAGTTGCGCATCGCGCGCAGTACTTTCAGCTGGTTCTTCATGTCAGGTGATGATGTCTTTGTGTCATGGATACCTTACTAAACCGATTCGCGCTTTATGTCAATAACACCTTACATAAAGATATGTGAGGCTGACAAAATACCGCGACCACGTACAGAACCTTGATTTAGCGCGCCTTCTCCGCCAAGGGCTGGCCATGTCTGGCACGCCGCTTAGCTTTCAGGACCTGATCCTCACGCTTCACGATTATTGGGGCAAGCAGGGGTGCGCGATATTGCAGCCTTACGATATGGAAATGGGCGCTGGCACCTTTCACACTGCGACGACGTTGCGCGCGCTTGGGCCGGACCCTTGGAATGCCGCATTCGTTCAGCCCTGCCGCCGTCCGACCGATGGTCGCTATGGCGAAAACCCGAACCGGCTGGGCGCTTATTACCAGTATCAGGTGATCCTGAAACCAAGCCCGCCCGATTTGCAGGAGCTGTACCTTGGTTCGCTGACCGCAATAGGCATCGACCCGCTGCTCCACGATATCCGCTTTGTCGAGGATGACTGGGAATCGCCCACGCTCGGCGCATGGGGGCTTGGCTGGGAGGTCTGGTGCGACGGAATGGAGGTGACCCAGTTTACCTATTTCCAGCAAATGGGCGGCTTCGATTGTAAACCTGTGGCGGGCGAGCTGACCTACGGCCTCGAACGGCTGGCGATGTATATACAGAACAAGGACAGCATTTTCGACCTTGCCTATAACAATGCGACAGCGGACCGCCCGGCGATCACTTATGGCGATGTGTTCCGCGAAAATGAAAGGCAGATGAGCGCTTATCATTTCGAAGTCGCCGACACCGATATGCTGTTCGATGCATTCAAGAAAGCGACCGGTGAGTGCGAGAACTGCTTGTCGCGCGGGCTGCCAATCCCAGCTTACGAGCAGGCAATCAAGGCGAGCCACATATTCAATGTGCTTCAGGCGCGCGGCGTAATCTCGGTGCAGGAACGCGCCAGCTATATGGGCCGCGTGCGCGACCTCGCCAAAGGCAGCTGTCAGGCGTGGATGGAAAAGAACGGGTGGGCGGCGTGATGCGAGGCAGCACCTTACCCCAATCCCGTCACCCTGAACTTGTTTCAGGGTCCATTTCGCCTCTCTACCCTTCGACCTGCGTGGCACGATGGATGCTGAAACAAGTTCAGCATGACGGAGCGGGGCTGTGACGGATTTTCTTTTAGAACTGCGTTCCGAAGAAATCCCTGCGCGGATGCAGGGGAAGGCCAAGGAGGATTTGGCCCGGCTGTTTAACGAGGCGCTCGCCAAGGCTGGCCTTGCCGCCGAGAGCGTCGAAACCTTCGCCACCCCGCGCCGTTTGGCGTTGATCGCCAAGGGCTTGCCGCTGGCAACCGGGGCGGTGGCAGAAGAAACCAAAGGACCAAAAGTCGGCGCGCCGCCGCAGGCTATGGAGGGGTTTCTTCGCAAGACCGGCCTGACTCAGGATCAGTTGGTCGAACGCGACGGTGTATATTTCGCGGTTGTCGAGAAGGCAGGCCGCAACACCGCCGATGTGCTGGGCGAAGCGATCCCCGCGATCATCCGGGCATTCCCGTGGCCGAAATCGCAACGCTGGGGCGTGGCGTCGGTTTCGACCGAAAGCTTGCGCTGGGTGCGACCGTTGCAGGGCATCGTTGCTTTGCTCGGCGAAGACGTGGTGCCGTGTGAGATCGACGGCATCGTCAGCGGTGCGGCTACGATGGGTCACCGGTTCCACCACAGCGGCGAAATCACCATCGGCAATGCGGGCGACTATATCGAAAAACTGCGCGCCTGCCATGTCATCGTCTACTTCTCCGAACGCTGCGCGATCATCCGTGATGGCGCGAAGGCGGCGGCCGAGGCGGCTGGGCTGACCCTGGTCGAGGACGAAGGGCTGGTCGCGGAAAATGCCGGGCTGACCGAATGGCCGGTGACGATGCTCGGGCGCTTCGATCCGGCCTTTTTGGAAGTGCCAGAGGAAGTCATCCAGCTCACCGCGCGGGTGAACCAGAAATATTTTGTCTGCCACGACGCGAATGGCAAGCTTGCCAGCGCATTTGTCTGCACCGCTAATATCGTTGCAAATGACGGCGGTGCGGCGATTGTTGCGGGCAATGAGAAGGTGCTCGCGGCGCGGTTGTCGGACGCGAAATTCTTCTGGGAGCAGGACCTGAGGGTCGCGCTTGATGAGCAGGCGAAGAAACTGTCGCAGATTACCTTCCACGAGAAGCTGGGCACCGTTGCCGACAAGGTCGAGCGCGTGGCCAAACTGGCGCGTTGGTTGGTGGAAGAGGGCATCATCTCTCCTCTCCCATCGGGAGAGGAAGGGGCCCGAGCGCAGCTTGGGAAGGTGAGGGCGACTAGCGAAGACCCTCACCCTTCCGCGACTGCGTCGCTCCCTCCCTCTCCCGATGGGAGAGGGAATTTGGCCGACGCCGCCGAACGCGCCGCGCGGCTGTGCAAGGCTGACCTCGTCACCGGCATGGTCGGCGAGTTCCCCGAATTGCAGGGCATCATGGGCGGCTACTACGCCCGCGCGCAGGGCGAGAGCGATGCTGTCGCCGACGCGATCCGCGACCATTACAAGCCAGTCGGGCAGGGCGACGATGTCCCAACTGCGCCGGTCACGGTAGCGGTGAGTTTGGCGGATAAGCTGGATACGTTGGCGTGCTTTTTTGCTGTAGGCGAGCGACCCACCGGCTCCAAAGATCCATTTGCCCTCCGACGTGCCGTCATTGGCGAAGCAGCTATTTTTCAGACTGGCCTGCGAGGGGCCCAAAGTACAATATTCAAGCAGGCCTTGCTGATTGCCGACGAAATTCCGGCCATTCGTGCCAAAGTTGAGCAGCATAGTGCCGCTGCGCAAGAATTTTCAAAGCGCACCGGGGCTGGCGATGTGGCCATGACTTATACGGATTTCGTTGCTTCGGAGCTGGTAACGTTCGTGGTCGACCGCCTCAAAGTACAGCAACGCGAAGCGGGGGTACGGCACGATTTGATTGATGCGGTGTTTAGTCTTGGCGGAGAGGACGATCTTGTCCGGCTGCTGGCGAGGGTCAAGGCATTGCAACAATATATAACCACTGCCGAGGGTGCAAATTTGTTGGCGGCGTACAAGCGTGCGGCGAATATCCTCAAGGGCTCGAATCCGGTTTCGCCGGTGCTCGACAAAAAGTCCGATGCGCCGATGTCCGACGCCAGCGAGCAGCAGATTCCGCAAACCGGCGAGGAAGACCCGTTTGTCGATGTCGACCAAGGAATGCGCACCGCGATTGCCGGAAACGAGGGCCGCACCGAGGGGATCGTGCCCGAAGGCGCTGTTGCGGCGGACATTGCACTACTCGGTGCGCTTGACCTTGCCGAGCAGCAGGCCGGAAAAGCGATCGAGGCGGAACAGTTTGAAGACGCGATGGCAGCACTCGCCAGCTTGCGCGAGCCGATCGACCGTTTCTTTGACGAGGTGATGGTCAATGACGAAGACCCGGCCAAACGCGCCTTTCGCTTGGGGTTGCTTGCCCGGTTCCGTGACGCCGTGCACCGCGTGGCGGATTTCTCGAAAATCGAAGGCTGAAGAGGCTCTAATATATTCGCGGCGATTGATCTCAATCAATGCCGCTATGTCCGAATGCGCGTCTGGGTGGTTACCTCTCCAAAGGAAACCCCCGACTATGGCCGTCATGCACCGCATCCGCATTTTTCATGCCTTCCTCGCGCTTACCGTTCTCGCCGCTTATTTCTCAGCAGAAATGGGCCTCATCCACGCATGGCTCGGCTATGGCGTCGCTGGATTCATTCTGTTCCGGCTAATCTGGGCGCTGAGCGGCGTGCCGCAATTGGGGCTGGAGCGTTTCTATCCGTCGTTCAAGGATCTGCATTTGAAAGGCATGGCGACCAATCCCGTGATCAGCCGTGTGTTGTTGGCGGGTATCGCCATTTCGGTCATCGGCGCGACGGGTACCGGTCTGCTGATGGACAATGGCCGCGCGCTGCAGCCGACATCGCTCAGTTCCTTTTCCTTCTCGGGCGAGAATGAACGCGAGGAACGCGAAGGGGGCGAAGGCGAGGATGAATCGGGCGAAGCCTATGAAGAAGCGCACGAGTTGCTGGCCAATCTGGCGATGGCATTTGTCATTATGCACGTTCTCTATCTGCTGGCGTTCAAACGCCCGCTCGCGCGCTTCATGCTGTTTGCAAACAAATCCGGCAAATAAACGCCTTCCATACTTGACTCCAATGCGCTGCACTGCACAACGGCGGGCAAGCAATAAAGCCAAGTAAAAGGAATGGCTGCGGGA
>JBGSPK010000425.1:0-3776 GCA_041738665.1 Sphingorhabdus sp.
CGCGCGCGCCCCGAAAGCAGTCGCGCGACGACGCGAGTGGCGCTGGCAATGTTCGAGGCACTGAATGCCATCGACCACCGTTATGAAAGCTATGTCGGCATGGCTCAGGGTGACAAGACGGCCTCGCCCGATGCCGCTGCCATTACTGCTGCATATCGCGTGCTGAGCGATCATTTCCCCAGTGCGAAGGGCGAGTTGGACGATGGTTATGCAATTGCAATGGCCGCGCTTCCGGATGATTCGCGCCGCGAAGCAGGACGCTTGATAGGAGAACAGGCGGCGAAAGGTGCGTTGGCAGTGGGTGGCATCGATCCCAAAATCGTGCAAATTCCCTACAGACCGAAAACGACACCCGGTGTGTGGACTGCAACCGATTTGCCGCAAATCCGTCCGCACAATGTGGCATTCTTTCCTTGGGCGATTGCCAGTGCCGATGCGCTCCGTTCGCCACCGCCGCCTGCCTTGACCGGCGCACGTTGGGCAAAGGATTATGAGGAGGTCAAACGGCTGGGCGGCAAGAAGAGCAAGGATCGCACGCCGCACCAAAGCCTGATGGCGCAATATCGCATCCTGCCCGACCTGTCCCCTTCGCTACGCCGAACCGCAGATTCGCCGGGCCGAACGGCTGTGCAAAATGCACGCATGTATGCGCGCGTCTATATGGCGATTGATGATGGGGTGATGGCAATGTCGG
The DNA here is from genome assembly GCA_041738665.1 of Sphingorhabdus sp. Lineage (GTDB taxonomy): Bacteria > Pseudomonadota > Alphaproteobacteria > Sphingomonadales > Sphingomonadaceae > Sphingorhabdus_B. The sequence continues at coordinate 695 of JBGSPK010000425.1, forward strand.
CGGATAAGCTGTTTTACGACACCTGGCGTCCGATCACTGCGATCCGCAACGGAGCCGACGACGGCAATGATGCAACTGTGCCCGATCCGGCGTGGGAATCGTTCCTGCCAACGCCGAACTTCCCCGAACATCCATGTGGACATTGCGCTTATGCAGGCTCGGTCGCCGAGGTCATGGCCGCTGAAGACGGGCTGCGGCCATCGGGCGGTGTGCGTGTCACATCAATGTCCTCACCCAAGGCGGTGGTGCAAATTCTGCCGAGCTGGGATGAATGGGCGCAGCAGGTTTCGGACTCGCGGATTTATGCAGGCGCGCATTTCCGTTTTGCCAATGAAGCTGGCGAGGCAGTCGGTCGCGGGGCGGGCAAGGCAGTTCTCGACAAGGTCATGCGGCCACTAACCCAGGCTAAGGCGCGGTAGGACGGGCAGGCGGTGAGCTATTCGCTTTTACTACTTATCATTCATATCACCAGCGGCTGTATTGCGCTGTTGTCGGGCCTTGCGGCAATGATGTTTCGCAAAGGCGGTCGTTATCACGCCTATTGGGGAACATGGTTTTTCACGTCGATGCTGATGATGGCATCGACGGCCATCCCGCTCGCGCTTCTGAAGCCTGAACGACTGTCGGCATTTGCAGCGGTTCTAACGCTTTATCTGGTGGCGACGTCATGGTCCGCTGCCAAGCGGCGTGACGGCAAGCCTGGGATATTGGAATGGGCGGCCGTTCCGCTGGCATTGGGGTGCGTAGGCGTCGGTATCTGGCTGGGCCAAATCGCGCTTGCCGATCCTGCCGACATGCTCGACGAACAGCCAGCTACGGCATATTTCGTTTTTGCCGGACTGGCGGGGCTGGCGGCGGCGCTCGATATAGCGATGTTGTCGCGCGGCCAGTTGTCACAAAAACAGCGCACTGCACGGCATTTGTGGCGGATGTGCACCTCATATTTGCTCGCCGTGACATCGCTGTTCCTCGGCCAGCAAGACGATGTGTTTCCGTTCATGATGGGGTCGCCGGTCCTGGTGATTCCGTCGCTCGCAACGCTCGCTTTCATGGTGTTCTGGCTCGTTAAGCTGCGGATTAAACCGGTACACCGCCCTATCTGGACGAGCAACCTTGCGTGTGCAACGGACCGGCAAAACAGCAAATAGGAAAATAGGAGAACCCGGGTGAAACGAAGCTGGAAAATTGCTTTCCGAGTTGTTGCGGTGCTGGTGGTGGTAGCCGCTGCAGTCTTTATGTGGAACTTGACTCAACCACCAGCGCCTGCACGTCTGGTAGCGCCCGGGCCCACAGGTCAGCGGATCGACGCTGGCGGTATATTGGCAAATTACTACCCGGCAAAATCGGCTGGGAATAATCCAGCCATTCTACTGCTTGGCGGTTCCGAAGGCGGTTTGGGCAAAGATGCTCGCCAACAAGCCATTCTGTTGCAGGAACAGGACTTCAATACGCTACAACTGGCGTATCATAATGCCCCAGGAAAATCGGCAAAACTCGAAGAGATTCCGTTGGAAGAATTTTATCGCGGTCTCGATTGGCTTAAGCAGCAATCCGGGGTCGATTCGTCCAGACTGGCCATAGTCGGCTATTCAAAGGGCGCAGAGGCAGGCTTGCTTGTCGCGACGCGTTACCCTGGCATAAGTGCGGTGGTTTTGGGGATGCCGTCCAGCGTCGTATGGGACGGCATGTCGGGCGTGAACTATATTTTCGGATCTTTCAGTTCGTCGTGGAGCGAAAAAGGCCGCTCTGTTCCGCACCTTGCATACAAAGGATTCCCTGACAAAACGGGGTTATTGCCGGTATTTGTAAACGGCCTCAAGGAGCTAAGCAAAAATCAGCCCGCCATTATTCCGGTCGAACAATTCAAGGGCAAGCTGATGCTTGTTTGCGGGCAGGATGACACCGTCTGGCCGAGCTGTCCGATGACCGACCAAATCGTTGGCCGAGCGAAAGAGAAAAATGGGCCAAATATAGTCGCGCTTAAATATGATGATGCGGGTCACGGCGTGATGGGTGCCCCTTTTGTAGACCCGAAACGGCGTGCATATTGGAGCAAGTTGGGTGGTACGCAAACCGGCAATGCCGAAGCTCGCGCCGATAGCTGGCCGAAAATAACCGCATTTCTGAATGCGGAACTCGGTCTTTCGAAAGGTCCGCAACAATGAAGGCAAAAATCCTCCTGACAATTTGCCTGCTACCTTTTGGCGTATTGACCCCGATACTAGAAATAGGGCCTACACATGTTTTCAACCCCGACTGGCCGGGGCATGCACGGTTGCATGAGGTGTGGCAGCTTGTGACACATATTGCGCTGGCGCTGTTGTGCCTCTGGCTGACATGGCGCACCGATCAGGTCCGGTTGGCGGCGCTGATCGCTCTCCTCGTCTCGGCCGGTTTTTTGGCGGCTTATGCCCTTAGCCCGCTTTATGGCGGCACTATGAAGCACAGCGATGGCAGCGAGCTTATCATTGGCGGCATCAATTCCGCCGTCGCGATAATGATGGTCACGGCACTTGGCCAAATCGGCGTATTGATTGCGGCGGCCAAGCAGTCTTCTATAAAGGATGTGGAAAATGCCCTGCGGGGCCTGTCATGATCGGCTGCTATTGCGTCCTGTGTTTGCCATGATCTCTCGTCGCGGAAACGCGTATTGGCTCTACAATCTGCCGGGTGGCCGGTTAATGCACCAGTACATCTCTACCGATGCTCGGATGGCGGCGAGAGACTAGGCCATACAGGGTTGTTATGCCGGGATAACGGGTACGGTCCTGCGAAAATCGAACGAGGATATTCAATGACAGTTTATCGCATGTGGACGGCAATAGCAATCATCTTTGCTGTTACGCTCGTTCTTTTCGGGGCGGGTCCGGCCAAAGCCGAGGGCCAGTGTCCGCCCGGATACTTTCAAACCGGCGGCAGAGATTACATCGCGTGCGCGCCCATGGGGCCGATAAGCGGTGGCGATGAGGGATGGGAAGAAGAGGAGCCAAGCCGCCCATGGACGCCGCCAATCGAGATTCAGCCGAGTTACATGGCAGCGGCCACCCATATCGACACGTCCGCTTACTGGGTTACACGCGGA
>JBGSPK010000215.1:0-8874 GCA_041738665.1 Sphingorhabdus sp.
GTCAAGGTTTGCATTGACTATCTTGTCAGGTGAACAAATGGCGCAAGGGACGAACTGACCAGTCTTATGGGCAACTAAGCGTTGCCGACAAAGCGAAATTCTCCCGAATAATCAGAAAGGGTCCGAACATGACGTCCAACGCGGCGATATTTGATGTAGGCGATTATGTAGTTTATCCAAAGCACGGCGTGGGCCGCGTAATCGAACTTCAGGATTCCGAAATCGCAGGCATGCAGCTGCAGCTTTATGTGCTGCGCTTCGAAAAAGAAAAAATGACCCTTCGCGTGCCTTTCAACAAGGCCGAAGGCGTTGGCATGCGCAAGCTGTCATCCGACAAGACGCTGAAGGAAGCGATGCATACGCTAACCGGCAAGCCACGCGTCAAGCGCACCATGTGGTCGCGCCGTGCGCAGGAATATGAAGCGAAGATCAACTCGGGCGACCTGGTATCGATTGCCGAAGTCACGCGCGATCTGTTCCGGCCGGACGACCAGCCCGAGCAAAGCTATTCCGAACGCCAGATCTTCGAAGCGGCTTCGAGCCGTTTGGCACGCGAGCTGGCTGCGATGGAAAAGACCGACGAGAAAGCTGCATTGCAGAAAATTTTGGTCATCCTGAACGAAGCGGCGCCGCAATATTACGAAAAAGCCGAATAAAGTTTCCTTACCGGAAAATCTGAAGGGCGTCGGAAACGGCGCCCTTTTTTTGCCTATTGGAACGGATGTGTCACCGACTTGCCCGATTCAAACTTGGTTTTGGCGATGGTGATCCAGCTTTGATATTTTGCGACATTTACCGACACTGACGGATTGTCCTTGGCCCCGCAACCGACCGCCCAAGACACGATGCCGACCTGAACCGTCTTGCCGCCTTCAATGCCCGTAATCGGGCCGCCACTGTCCCCCTGACAGGTAAAGACATGCTCACCCCGCCTCGCTGCTGCCGAATCCGTTGGCGTTATCGCGCACAGCATGAAGTCGGTCACCTTGCCATATCCGGCCCGCTTACTGCAGGTCTGACGGTCGATAAGCTGCATTTCGCCCTCGTGCAGATCGGCAGGGTTGCGCTGCACCTCATTGTTGCTGGTAATCCGTGCGACATGTCCCTCGGTTTCCTCCATGAAGCCCCAGCCATACCATTTCACACGTGCAGGCGCGCCGGGCGGACGTGCAGCAGGCGTAATAGGCCGCACCGTTTTAGTGTTCTGCGCCAGCGTACTGGCATCCGGTTTGATGCGCAGCAGCGCGATGTCGTTCAATTGACTACCCGCCTTATAGTCCTTGTGCACCACAATCGAGTCGATCGCATAGGTCGTGCCGCCATATCGCAGGTTCAGCGTGCCCAGTTTAACGCGGCGAAATTTGAGCGCATTCTGCCGTAACACTGGTCCCGCGAAGGGTTCGCCAGCAACGCAGTGCGCCGCGGTCAGCACGATATACCGGTCGCCATCCTGCCCGATTACCGACCCGCCGCAGCGATGCGTCTTCTCGTGCTGGGCCCACGCAACCTTGCCGAGCGCAGCGCTGGCGCGAAGCGAGGCCGGAGTGTTGCTGTCGGTTGAATATAGCTGAACTTGCCAGGGTGCAGCGAACAAGGACGCAACCGCCTTGCCACCCCCGCCCATCTGCGAAGATCTAACGCGGGTGGACAGCACCGATATATTCCAGACCTGCGGGATATCCGCCACGCCGCCGTCGCGGCTGGCAAGCAGATCGAGGTCGAGCGGCTGGTCCGAGGATATAATGGCGATATGTTGCCCAGGGCGCTGGTCGGGGAATGATCGGGAGGCACCCGGGTTCAGCGTAAACTGCGTGACGGGACTGTTGGAAGCGTGGAACCGCAAACTATATTGATCGATCCGAACCAGCGCGACATGTTGCACTGTCGGCAATTTGTTGCGTATCACAAGCGCATTGGTGGGGTCGCAGGCTTCCGCTTCGGTGGCCGCCGAACAGTCGTTGTAAAGGAGGTCGGCATCGACGTTCCTGCTGGGCTTGCCTCGAAAGGCAAGAAAACGTCGCGCCAACAATATTTGCTGCAGCTCGCCATTCAATGCGCTTGCCAGCGACACGTCATCCAGGCTGCCAACAACCACGGGCAATTGATAGCTGGAGACATATCGTGCGCTTGCAAAGCGCTGGTACATTTTGACAATGCGCTCGTTCGAGCCATCATAATGCCGCGCACCGGCGTTATCATAGTTAAACAGCTCGCGATTGGGAATCAGGACCAGCGTTTGCGGAAAGTCGGGATAGCGGGCGATAAGATAGTCGGCCTGCTCTTTCGATGTACTGACACGCACATTGGGATTGGTTGCCAACAGCGCTTCAATCGTTGCCCGGTCCCCGGCAATCGAGTCAGCAAACGCCACCGCAACATATTCATTCGACAAAGACGTTTCGGCAACCGATTCTGCGGTGCAGTCGTCACCAATGATACAGCCTTCCAGATTTTCCTCTGCAAGTTGCTGCGCTCCGAATGATGCCTGCGGCAACAACAATGCAGCCATCAGGATCAGTGCTGTCCGGATTGTCGGGAATCCCTTCATTGCGCATGCCTTTCAACCCAGCTTCAGCAAGTTGCCTCGTTGAGATAGCTGTGTGGCTGCGACCCTACACAAAGAAAATTTATCCTATTTTTGACAGAAGTATACATGATTTTGGGCATGTTGGCGGTGATGCGCGAGGTGCAGTAATTTTGCGAGATACCGCCTAACGCCCTTAATGACATGTCGCCGGCGCGGCATTAGGCAGCCTGCATGGCAAAGGTTATAATCTGGTACGACGGCAGTTGCCCGCTCTGCACCCGCGAGATCGCGTTGATGCGGCGGCTCGACTGGTGGCGAGCCATCGAATTTCACGATGTGTCGCCGCCCGATGCGGCTTGTCCGTTGGACCGCCAGGAGTTGCTGGCGCGCTTCCATGTGAGCGAGAATGGTGTGATATTATCAGGAGCCGCCGCATTTGCGGCAATGTGGCGAGCGATCCCGCTGCTTAAACCACTGGGCCATATGGCGCGCAGTCCTGCGGTTCTACGCATACTCGAATGGCTTTACGTTCGTTTCCTTATTGTCAGACCGCAAATTCAGCGTGCCCTACGAAAAGACATCAGGTCCAACTAACCAGAAGTAACGAAGGTGAAATCAGCACGAATCCGTTGCGGATATAGCCTAACGCAGCTCTTCAATCACCTGCAGGCGCGGAGTATTTGTATCATATTTGGCAAGCACCCGGCACGGTTTGGCGTCGGGCGGGCAATGTTGCGCCACCCTGGGCTCGACAGTTACCCTGTCGGGTAAAGCTGGTCCGCGATATTTACGGGGAGGCTGTCTCTTTTTCGGCACCGATAGGACAGCACTCGTCCAGCCGCTTTGTCCCTTGCTATCGGCGAACTGGACCAACACTCCATTCGCGGCAAATGCGGTAACAGTGCATGTAACGCCGGATGCCGTACGGCACTGCTCCAAAACTTCTTCTGCAGCCGCTTCGAAATTCTGCTTTCCGCTGATAAGCCAGCTTTTATGCTGCGCGCTTGTCGACGCGGATTCCGGTTGAGCTAATAATGCCCAGTTATGTCGTTTGATCGGCTTAACGGGGAACATATCATGCGAAACATCTCCCCAGCTCGGGTCCGCACTTTTTGGAACGAACCCTTGCAAAACATAGGTCTCATACTCGCACCCAAAAGAGCGTTCCATACACATTTCGGCCAGCCCCTTGTATCTCAGTTCGACGTTTTCAAACAGAGATGTTCCCACCGGGACCTCGCCACCGGATTTTATCCAACGCAGTCCCATTGCATCGGTGGCGACACCCAGTGGCCCGTATCCATACACTGTATCGGCAATCGTACAGCCATTCCCCATGTCAGCGGTGCAAGCGTCCATAACTCGCTTGTTGGCGGCCTCAGCCGTCCAGTGTCCGCGAGACACCCAATATTCCGACGTATCGATGTGCGTCGCCGCCGCCATAAAGCTTGGCTGAATTTCGACAGGTGGGGCCGCCGGACGACTTGGTTCTTCATCTCCAGGCCCTTCATCACTGCCGCTCACGGGACCCATTGGCGCGCACGCGATATAATCTCTGCCGCCGGTTTGAAAGTATCCGGGCGGACACTGGCCTTCGGCTTTGGCCGGCACTGATGTCGCGCAGAATAGAATGGAGCCGAATATTAGCACGAACAATGCATGTAATGCAGCGGCTCTAGGTGGGCGTTCGAACGTCATATCGAATCCTTGTTAAGCGCGAGATTTCTGCCAGATCGGAGTCGCATATCACGAACCGATACAGCGCGAGCCGCAGCAATCAAGCTCATCACAGGAACCGGTACATTTGGCGTCCAATTCCATGATGTTCAAATTGTGTTGCGACGGACTTACATCTACTGTATTATCACAACAACACACATTGGAGGCTCCCCCAAAATGAAATCCACGTTCATTCTTCTCCCGCTCGCTGCGCTGGCAGTTTCGGGCTGCAGCTTCGACGTCGATGCCGAGGACAAGCGTATTACGTCGGATGGCAAGACCATCTCCACCACTGCCGCGACCACTGGTTCGTTCACGAAAATCGAGGCGGTCGGCCCTGACAATATTGTCTTTGTCACCGGCGACGCTTTCTCCATCAAGGCGGAGGGCGATGGGGATGCGATCGCCAAGCTGCGCTATGCAATGGACAATGGCACGATAATCATCGGCCGCGAAAAGGGCAAATGGTGGGGCAAGGACAGCCAGAGCGTCACGGTTACTATCACTGCGCCGGCGCTGACCGCCGCCTCGCTCATCGGGTCGGGCGACTTTACCGCAGACCGGATGGCTGGCGATGAGGTATTGGTCAAAATTGCTGGCTCGGGAAGCCTGAAGGTTGCTGACGTTGCGGCAAAGAAGCTGCAAAGCAAAATTACCGGCTCTGGCGATGCAGTGATTTCGGGCAAGGTCGACATTGCGGACTTTAACGTACTAGGGTCGGGCAGTATCGACGCGGCGAACCTAGCTGCGACCGACGCCGAAGTGTCGATTGCAGGCTCTGGCGATGTCAGCATCAATGCCACCGGCAAGGTCCAGGCCAAGGTTGCTGGCAGCGGCGATATTAACGTCGTAGGCGGGGCAAAATGTTCGTCCAAGTCGATGGGCTCGGGCAGCGTCAATTGTTCGTGATAGCGAACTTGAGGCAATGAGTGGCTGGTGGGACCGGCATGTTGTTCCGCGCCTGATCGGCTGCGCCTGCCGCCAGCCTGCGGTGATGAAGGACCGCTCGCGCGTGGTGCCGCTGGCGTCGGGCGATGTACTGGAGCTTGGCTGCGGCGGTGCGGCGAATTTGGCCTATTATGATTGGTATCGGGTAAAAAGCCTGTCGGGAATCGACCCTTCGCCTGAGCTTCTTGACCGTGCCCTTGTCGAACTTGCTGATCTCGGCCGCAGCGCAAATTTCGTCGCTGGCGTGGCAGAATCGTTACCCTTTGCCAGCGATAGTTTCGACACGGTGGTAACGACCTTCACGCTGTGTTCGGTACAAGACACTGTCGCCGCGCTGTCCGAGGCGGAGCGCGTACTCAGGCCCGGTGGGCGGTTGCTCTTTGTTGAGCACGGCCTTGCCCCCGATGCCGCCCCTGCCAAATGGCAATCCCGGATTGAGCCCGTATGGAAACACATCGCTGGCGGTTGTCATTTGACCCGGCCAGTTACAAGCGCCATATCCGCCGCAGGTTTTGTGTGCGATGTGCCTCACGGGCATTATATGAAGAGGACTCCAAAATGGCTGGGCTGGGTCGAATTTGGCGAGGCACGATTGGCCGATTAAGCGCGGCGATGCTGTTTGCGGCCGTGTCGCTTGGCGCGCAACCTGCGAGCGCAGTCGAGCGCAAACTGTTGATTGCCAGTTTCGAAAATATCCAGGTCATCGGCGACATCAATGTAACCGTGCAGACCGGGAAATCCCCGTCGGCCATAGCGAGCGGCGACAAACGCGTTCTCGAATCGTTGAAGCTTGAGCGCGTCGGGATGACGTTGCGCGTGCGTTTACAAGACATCGTCAACAACAATAAGGGCGTCCCAATAACTGCGCCTTTGCAGGTAACGCTGACGACCCAAGCGATCAAAGATATCACCCTCAGCGGCAATGGGACGTTGAAAGTTTCGCAGGTAAAGCAGCCTACCGCTTCGCGAATACTGGTTGCCGGCAATGGTTCGGTTTCGATTGGCATTCTGATTGCCGACCAGTTTACCGCCAATATCAACGGAAATGGCAAAATTGAGATCGGCAGCGGCGTAACGCGCGATGCACGCGTGACCATCGACGGCGCAGGTTCTTTTGGAGGCGCAGGCGTGAAAATGCGGAAGCTGCGGCTTGAGCATATCGGCAATGCAGTTTCGACAGCGACCGTTGAGGAAGGCACGGATATTTACAATCGCGGATCGGGCAGTATCACGATTGGTGGTAAGGGCACCTGCTTCATCAAACTGGCGGGTGCTGCCGCCATTAACTGCGCAAAGATTGAAACAGGATCTGGCAAATGAATGGCATACGGATAATCAAATATAGCGGGATTATCGCCGCCCTGATGCTGGCCAGTTGCACATTACCAGCGTCCGGTGGCACCGAAGTTGGCGGCTGTTCGGCGGGCGCGGACGCTGGCCAATCGCCGGCTGGACTGACCCAGACTACCCTGTGCATCACCAGCGGCGCGAAGACGCGCGCGTTCACTGTAGAAATCGCAGGTAGCTCGATGGAACAAGCCAAGGGGTTGATGTTCCGCACCGAACTTGCAGACACGGCAGGGATGATCTTTCCGTTTTCCGAGCCAAGGGTTGCAAGCTTCTGGATGAAGAACACCGTCATTCCGCTCGATATCATTTTCATTCGTTCCAACGGTACGATTGAAAGCATCGCCGAGAATACGATTCCCTATTCAACCTCTCCGGTGGCTGCGGGCGAACCGGTTACCGCTGTTCTCGAACTGCGCGGCGGATTGACCGCAGAACTGGGTATATCGGCAGGAGACAAGGTCGTCTGGAGAGGCAAATAGCGCCCAAATAGGGATTGCGCGAAGCAACGCTTCGCCCTAATCGCGGGCCATGGGAATCCTTGGAAAAATCTTCACCTGGTGGGATGGTGCCACCATCGGCACTGCGCTCTACAGCTGGCGCATGGGTAAGTCTGTGGGAGAGGATTCCGCTGGTAACACTTATTATCAGTCGGCAGACGGCAAGCGCCGGTGGGTTATCTATAACGGTGCCAACGACGCAAGCCGCGTTTCGCCCGACTGGCATGGCTGGCTTCACGGAACGCACGATGGCGATCCTGAAAGCTATTTGCCGCCGGTGCGCTCATTCGAAGCACCTGCCGTTCCTAATCTGACCGGCACCGACGCTGCATACCGCCCTGCTGGCGCTATCGAGCGCGGCGGGCACCGCGCCCGTGCGACTGGCGATTATGAGGCATGGAGTCCCGACGCATCATGACGTTTCGGCGTGGTCTATTGCTGATGCCATTTTTGGCAGCACTGGCCGCGTGCGGTTCGTCCGATAATCAGGAAGAAGCACTTGCGCCGATAAAGTCAGGCAAAGCACAGCAGGCAACCGACAAGATTGTGGTCGCACAAGGCGAAACGCTCGGAACGCCGATGGCCGAGCGGGTTGCCGTTCTTGGCCTGCTGAATAAACGCAACGGCCAGACACGCGACATTGAATTGAAACCCGGTGAAGCCATCCGCTTTGGCAAGGTCGTGGTCCGGCTGCGCGCCTGCGAGAAGACCGCACCGTGGGAGACCTATCCTGACGAGGGCGCGTTCGTGCAGCTCATTGTAAATGAACGTCCGCCCGGCACTACCGAGGCGGAACGCTGGCGGACGGCATTTTCTGGCTGGCTGTTCAAGGAAAACCCGGCGGCCAATGTTGTCGAACACCCGATTTATGACGTCTGGGTCAAGACCTGCAAGATGAGCTTCCCGGGCGAAGAAGAAGCGGTCGAGGAAAAATCTTCCGAAGACGCCGCGCCCGCTGCCAAGAAGCCGTCCAGCGCACCCCAGTCGCCCGCGCCTGCAGCACCTGCCGCAGAAGAAGGCGATGGCGAGGTCACGACAGAGGCCTGATAGGCCAAACCAAGCGCAGCTTCCAGTCGGACGAGATAATCGTCCTGTGTTATTTCAATCGCTCCTAGGCTCGACAGATGGTCGGTCATGAACTGGCAGTCGAGCAGTTCAAACCCCCCCACCTTCATTCGCGCCACCAGCCACGCCAGCGCGACTTTCGACGCATCGGTCGCTCTGGAAAACATGCTTTCGCCGAAAACCGCCCTTCCCATCGCCATACCATAAAGTCCGCCGACCAGCTCCCCGTCCAGCCAGCATTCCACGCTATGTGCGTGACCCATCCGGTGAAGATTGCAAAATGCGTCCTCAATATCCGGATTAATCCATGTATCGCGCCGGTCGTCGCGCGATTCTGCGCAAGTGGCGATGACCTGCGCAAAGGCACGATCCGCTGTAACGACGAACCGTTCCTGACGGATCGTCTTTGCCAGCGACTTAGACAGGCGGAACCCCTCAAGCGGCAAAATCGCGCGTTGTTCGGGTTCTATCCAAAATGTATCGGGGTCATCACGCGCATCTGACATCGGGAAAATGCCATTAGCATAAGCGCGCATCAGCAAATCCAGATCGATTGGCACAGGAATCCCTTCTTTCGACACCCTATCTCGAATTGCGCCATCGCATGCAATGGATTATAGCTTGGTTATCTACCCCCGGCAGTGTCGAGTCCTTGGACCAGCGCCGCCGGGGATTATTGTTTCAAGCAAAGACAGGGACCGCACATGACCCGCCGCCGTAAAATCTATGAAGGCAAGGCCAAGATACTTTATGAAGGCCCCGAACCTG
>JBGSPK010000010.1:0-9128 GCA_041738665.1 Sphingorhabdus sp.
GAAGAGCGTAGACGTAAGTTAGTGCGCGAGTGGGATGGACTGTTGCTTGAGCGACGCGACCTTCTTGCCGAACAGCAAAGCCTGCCACCGGTCTGAGCAGTTCGCCTGCATTAGGACTGTGCATGCTCGTCTGCCCTGATCAACATGGATAGAGAGCGAAATTGAAATGGTTAAATATCCATCGAAAGGCGCGTTGATATGAAATTGTCCACCGCGTTGTTTGTGTCGTCAGGAATTGCCGTGCTGTTCGCAGCGATGCCATTTCTATCGACTTTTGCAGCGGCAGCGATTGCCTCCATGTCAGGGTGCGCGCTTGATGAGGGAAGCGCGCATAGCTGCGTGCTTTTCGGCTTCGACGCTGGCCAGACCCTTTACACCATGGGTGTCGCCTTCTGGCTGTTCATCTTCACATGGCTTTATCTTCCGGTTGCCATCAGATTCATTGTCGCGGGCTTCATTGTGCTTGCACGCGGCGTTAAAGATCCGGCACGCAACCGTAAAGTTGGGCTTGTCTATTGGCTGCTGTTTTTTGCTGCCATGATTCTGCCTGTCGGCCACGTTTTCGCGTTGCCATTTGTACTTCTGGCGATGTTTCTTGGGTATTGGCGAAAGCGACAAGCAGCGACGAACGCTCTCACCTAAATGGCTAATCGTCGTTGGTCTTGATATAACCGGCGGGTTGCGAGCGCGCGGGCACGGGTTTGACATTGTCGTCTACGAGCACTTCGACATGATAAGTGGTTATATAGTCGGTGCTGCCGCGGCAGGGATACATGCGTTCGTCATGCACCAGCAGGAAACGTCCATCATGCCAGGCAAAGCTCTGGCTTTCTCCGCAGTCCGATATTCCCCTGCCCCGTGCGAAACTGCTGAGTAATCGGGCCTCTTCGCTCCAATCGACATTGGATAGCTCGGAGTCGTCTTTTATCTCGTGTCCCTGATAGGGCCAAAAACGAGCGGGCTGTGCCTTTCTTTGGTTATCGACGATGTAGAGCATCCGGTAGGGGTTGTAACCGCCACAGCTTGTCGGCAGGACCATCAATGTGTTCAGGGTGTCTAACCGGTAATAGATCGGATTTTCCTGGATAGCATTGGAAGAATATTTGAGGCACGGATCGAGCCCCCGCAATTGGGCTAACTGCATGTGGTCTATGGTACTAGGGGGCATCTCGGGTTTCGGTGCGACCCTGACCTGGCGCCTTGGCAACATCAGCGGGACGGTAAAAGCGTTGACTGGCTTTGTGCCAGCGCGGCCTAATGCCGCAACGGTATCGGTCAGATATTGTCGCTGGTCGATATACCCGAAAACCGCATCGAAACCCCGCAACGACGCGGTCGCAAATGGCTGCCCTTGCGGGTCGAGCAGGCTGACCGAACTCTTCCCGCGCATTGCCGCGATGAGCTTTTCAGAGGTCAGGCCATCAAGTTCATAGATATCTGCTTCCTTGCCCAAATGGATGTCCAGCTTTTGACCATCAACCGCGATCCAGCGCGTGTTCCGCATCAGGCTATCTATTGCCTCCATTTCATCCAAGGCTCTCGCGCCTGCGGCTGTAAAGCTGACCGATGGCGGGTCCGTTGGATTACCGCTGCGCTTTATCGAGATCGTGAGATTGCCGTCCCCAAATGGCTCAAGGCTTCCCTCGTCGATTGGTAATGATGTGGCATGGCAATCGCGCGCGTTGTCACATCCTACAACCCAATCACCAAATTCCTTGAGGTCCCCAACGACAAAGCTTGGCGTTATGGTGGTCAAAAGCATTGCGGCTATTATTGACATCGAACATCCTGCGCTTTCAATGAACACCAAAGTTCAGTAGCCACGATGAACCTGATGCTGAAGGATACAGATGAACCGGTGCATTGCATGGCGGGTCGCAACGAGCCAAGCCTGACAACGCTCTGCATCATTCTTTTCCGCGCGCTCGGTAATCGATAAATTCGATAATTGTGAATTCTACTATTCAAGGAGCACAAAGTCCTGCAATTGGTTTAAGAATAAACCTCTCCCCCGGTGGTCAATGAACAGAAACCTAGCACTTCCCCTCATTTTGATTCTTGCGGCCTGCGGAAAGGGCGAAGAAAAACGCGATCGCCCTGCTCCCTTGGTTACATTGGGGAGCGCAAATTCGCATGAGTTTGTCGACCGTTATGTTGCCGTTGGCACAGCAAACGCCAACGAGCAGGTGTCGGTTCGCGCGCCCGTGACAGAGCGGATAACGCGCCTAGGTTTTTCTGACGGCGATTATGTCCGGCAGGGACAGATGCTAGCGGTCCTAGCGCAACGTCAGGAAACGGCATCCGCTGCGAGCGCTCAAGCAAGAGTGCGCGAAGCCGAGCAGCAACTGGCGCGCGTTGCCGAACTCCATCGGCGGGGTTTTGCAACCAATGCCAGCCTCGATAGTCAGACCGCCATCACATCGGCGGCAAGGGCCGAAGTGAACGAAGCCAACGCGTCTATCGGTGATCGGGTTGTGCGCGCGCCATTCTCAGGGCAAGTTTCGCTTCGCCGGATTTCGGTTGGTGCAGTTGTCACTGCGGGCGACGAAATCGCCACCGTGAGTGATCTGAGCTCGATCAAGCTGGACTTTACAATCCCCGAAACGATGCTGGCAAATGTCAGGGTTGGACAGACAGTCACTGCTAAGGCATCTGCATTCCCCGATTATCTGGCTTCCGGCCGCATATTGGCGATTGATCCTGTGGTAAATCCACAGACCCGGACAGCCACTTTACGTGCCATGCTGCCCAATCGTGGCGGGATGCTTAAGCCCGGCATGCTTCTGTCCGTAACCATTGAATCAAAAGCGCGTACGGCGCCTGCAGTGCCTGAACTTTCGCTCGTTCGTGAGGGTGATACCAGCTTCGTTTACGTGATAGGTCCTGATCAGAAAGCAAAGAGACTGCCCGTAAAGACAGGTGGCCGCGACGGGAATCTGGTTGAGATTGTCGAAGGCTTGGCTACGGGAGACCGGATCGTTACCGAAGGCGTCGTGAAGCTGTCCGACGGTGCGAAGGTTCGCACAGGAAAAGCGCAAGGCAGCGCTGGCACGGCCAAAACTCGCTGATGTCGATCTGAGATGAGCATTTCCGATCTCTCTGTCCGCAGACCGGTATTTGCGGCGGTCCTCGCGATATTGATGATACTTGTGGGTATTGTCGGCTATCTTAATCTGCCTGTTCGCGAATATCCCGATACCGAGCCTCCCATCGTTTCGGTCGACACCAACTATACCGGCGCTGCTGCAGCGGTAGTTGAATCGCGGGTGACTCAAGTACTGGAGAACGCGCTGGCCGGTATCGAGGGCATCCAGACGCTGACATCCCGTTCGCGCGACGGACAATCATCGATCACAATCGAGTTCGCACCCGGGAGGACCGTTGACAGCGCGGCCAATGACGTGCGCGACCGCGTCGGCGGCGCAATCGATGACCTACCCGAAGAGGTTCTCGCGCCTGAAGTGCGCAAGGTCGACGCCGATTCATCGCCTATCCTTTTCCTCGTCATATCCAAACCGGGCTGGTCGCGTCTGGAATTGAGCGATTATGTCGACCGCAATCTGGTCGACCGCTTTTCGGCGCTCGACGGCGTTGCCCGCGTTTTTATAGGGGGCGAAGCGCGTCCGTCGATGCGCATATGGCTTCAACCCGACCGGCTGGCAGCACTCAGCCTGACGCCGGCAGACATCGAAAATGCTCTTCGCAGCCAGAATGTCGAATTGCCTGCTGGCCGTCTGGAATCAGCTGATCAGAATATTACATTACGGGTCACCCGTGCTTTCGCCGATGAGAAGCAGTTTCGGGAGTTGGTGGTTTCACGCGGAACCGATGGATATCTGGTGCGCCTTGGTGACGTCGCGCGGGTCGAAACCGGTGCGGAAAATCCTTATGCCGCGTTTCGCCTGAACGGAAATTCGGCGCTTGGCATGGGCATCGTCCGGCAGTCGGGCGCGAATACCTTGGCTGTTGCCGAAAGCGCCAAGAAACTTGCTGAAGATATCAAACCAACGCTGCCCGACGGCATGACGATGACCGTTGGCTCTGATGATTCGCTGTTCATTAGCAAGGCCATTGACGGCGTTTGGGTAACTCTCGCCGAAGCCGCTATTTTGGTGGTGCTCGTTATATTCCTTTTTCTGGGCAGCTGGCGAGCGACGATCATTCCGGCGATTACTGTGCCGATTTGTTTGCTCGCGACATTTGCCGTGCTTTGGGTGCTTGGGTTTTCGATCAACCTGCTCACGCTGCTTGCCATGGTTTTGGCCATCGGTCTTGTCGTCGATGACGCGATTGTTGTTCTGGAAAATGTCTATCACCGAATAGAGAAAGGCGAGCCGCCATTAGTCGCTGCGGTGCAGGGCACCAAGCAGGTTGCCTTCGCGGTTATCTCGACAACCATCGTTGTCTGCGCGGTTTTCGTGCCAGTGATGTTTCTGGTCGGGCAAACCGGGTTGCTGTTCCGCGAACTGGCCGGTGCGATGATTGCAGCGATTGCCTTTTCCGGCTTTGTCGCACTCAGTCTTTGCCCGATGCTTTGTTCCAAATTGCTGCGGAATGAAGAGCGCGGTAAGCTCGCGCGCTGGGTTGACGAACGTTTCGGTAAGCTCGAAAATTCTTATAGCAATCTGGTCACACGCGTTATCACCAAGCCGCTGTTTGCCCTGCTGGGCGTCGGTGCGTTTCTAGCTATCGCAGCGTTTTGCTTCACGCTGCTCGATTCCGAACTCGCCCCTAGCGAAGATGTTGGCATCCTGAACGCAAATATCTCCGCGCCCGAAGGCACGGGCTATGCCGCGATGGATAAATATATGCTCGATGCATCGAAACCAGTGCTCGAGTTGCTCGAGAAGGGCACCGTTCGTTCGATCATTCAGAGGACCCCGGGTGGCTTCAGTGCAAGCGATGATTTCAATAGCGGTACATTCGTTATCTTCCTTAAGCCTTGGGAAGAGCGGACCGAATCTACCGACGATGTAGTAGCGCAGGTTAACAGAATCCTTGCCAACTTGCCCGCCGTGCGCGGAAATGCAGCGGCGCGTTCGTCGCTCGGGCGCGGGCGGGGTCAGCCGTTGAATTTTGTCATTGCAGGCTCGACTTATGAATCGCTTAGCATCGCGCGCGACAGGATATTGGCGGCGGCGAGCAACAATCCGGGAATAGTGAATCTGGACTCCGACTATAAGGAGACCAAGCCGCAAATGGAGGTCGAGGTTGATACGGCCCGGGCCGGCGACCTTGGCGTGTCGGTGTCGGATGTCAGTCAGGCGCTTCAATCGCTGCTCGGTTCGCGACGGGTGTCGACATATGTCGACCGCGGCGAAGAGTATCGCGTTATTGTACAAGCCGATGCGGTGGATCGCGAGTCCCCGGAAAATCTGGCCGCTATTCAGGTCCGCGCACGCGACGGTTCGCTCGTATCTTTGGCCAATCTGGTCAAATATAACGAGACGGCGGGCGCGCGCGATCTGGGGCGGTACAACAAGCTGCGCGCCGTGACGCTGTCCGGAGGCCTTGCCCCCGGCTACACGATGGGTGAAGCGCTCGCGTTCCTCGAAGCGCAAGCAGCAGCATCTCCCGAGATACTCGCGGTCGGCTATCGCGGAGAAAGTCAGGCTTTCAAGGAAACTGGCGGCTCAATTGTTATCGTGTTTGTGCTGACGATATTGCTCGTCTATCTCGTGCTTGCGGCGCAGTTTGAAAGCTTCGTTCATCCGGTGACCATTATTACCACTGTGCCTCTGGCTGTGGGCGGTGGGGTAATCGGCCTAGCCCTGGCCGGTATGACCCTCAATCTTTACAGCCAGATTGGCGTGGTGATGCTTGTTGGCCTGGCGGCGAAGAACGGTATCCTTATCGTCGAATTTGCCAACCAGTTGCGCGATGAGGGCCAGGAAATCATTGATGCTATCCAACAGGCCGCGGCTCGGCGGCTGCGGCCCATCCTCATGACGTCGATTGCAACGGTGTTCGGCGCGATACCTCTGGCCATTGCCGGAGGTGCAGGCGGTGCTGCGCGGTCGGCAATTGGCGTCGTCATCGTATTCGGTGTGACTTTGGCAACACTCATCACGCTAATCCTGATTCCAATCATTTATTCCCGATTGGCGAAATATACAGGGTCGCCCGAAGCAGTGTCTCGCCGGCTTAAAAGTGAGATGAAGGCGCAGGAAACGCCTTCAGTCTGACGCTTCCTTAACCCGCAACATTGCCAGTGCCGCGAGTGTCATGACAACCGCGGCAAACGCCATTGTCCAGATTGGCTCGGTTGGGAAAAATGTCTTGAGAATACTGCCCATCACGGTAGCAATCAGCAACTGCGGCACCACAATGAACACGTTGAAGAGCCCCATGTAAATGCCAAGCTTACTCTGCGGCAGGCTCGACGCCAGAATCGCATAGGGCATCGCCAGAATTGACGCCCAGGCAATGCCAACACCGATTTCCGAGATAATCAGCAAATTGGGATCGCGAATAAACAGAAAGCTGGCGTAGCCTGCGGCGCCCGCAAGCAAGCACAGCATGTGCGTTCGTACCTTGCCAATTTTCTGCGCCAGCGTCGGCAAAACAAACAAAGCGGCCAACGCCGCGACGCCATTGTAGATAGCAAAAAGCGTGCCCACCCAATTGCCGCCCTCGCCATAAGCAGCGCTTGCCGGGTCGGCAGACCCAAACATATATTGTGCCACCACCGGCGTGGTATAAATCCACATGATGAACAAAGCCGACCAACTAAAAAACTGCGCCAACGCCAGCTTTTTCATGATGTCTGGCATTCCGGAGAAATCACCGACAATGTGCGAAAGCACGTTATTATCACGTCCCGATTTTGCGAGATTAATCGCTAGCAGGCTTGCAATTCCGTATGCTGCCAACAGCGCGCCGAGAAGATAGACCTCTTTTTCGAGGCTCATAATTTCAACCAAAACCGTTACAATAAGACCGGCCAGTATCCAGACAGCAGCGCCGCCCATCGACCGGGCGGCCAGCGCCCGCATTGTGCTGCCGCTGTCTTCGGCAGGCCCATCGAACGCCTCCATTTCGGCCGGGCTATATTCTTTGGTCGTAAGGACAGTCCACAGCACCGAAGCAAATAGAGCGACCCCGCCAAACCAGAAACTATACTTTACCGTGTCAGGAATCTGGCCGTCCGGTGCGACATTGGCTACGCCAAAATGGTCGAGCAAATAGGGAAAAACGGAACCGACAACTGCGCCTGCACCGATGAAAGCCGTTTGCACAGCATAGCCTGCGGTATGCTGGTCCTTACGAAGCATGTCGCCCACAAATGCGCGGAACGGCTCCATTGAAATATTCAACGATGCATCGAGCACCCACAGCATCACTGCCGCAAATAGCAGAACTTCGGCTAGCGGCATCAACAGCAGTGAAAGAGCTGCCAGAATTGCGCCTGCGAGGAAATAGGGACGACGACGCCCCAACCTTCCGAACCACGTCCGGTCGCTAAAGTGACCAATGAGCGGCTGCACCAGCAACCCCGTCAACGGCGCGGCAATCCACAAGGCCGGCAAATCGTCGAGACTTGTGCCAAGCGATTGGAATATGCGCGACATATTCCCGTTCTGCAGGGCAAAACCGATCTGGATGCCGAAAAAGCCGAAGCTGATGTTCCACAGCCCCCAAAATCCCTGACGTGGTTTTTCCACTGGCCTACCCTCTCCCAAGGTGTTGTTATCGGGTGACGCTGGCAGAAACAGTGAAGTGCCGCAATGGCAGGAGGCGTGTTCAGCGCTTACGCATACGTATAAGGCCGCTTCGTTTCAGTGCGCCCCGCAGGATTGCCGGACAATCAGCTTTGCTGGAAGCAACGCGGTGGGCACCTGTTCGTTACGGATTTGTTTAAGTACGCCATCAACGAGCAATTCTCCGGCGAGCTTGTAATTCTGCTGGATCGTCGTCAGCGGTGGATGGGTCAGACTAGCTGCCGGAATGTCGTCAAAACCCACAAATGCAACGTCCTCGGGTATTGTGATTCCATGGTCCCGCAAAGCTTGCATTGCGCCTATCGCAATAGTGTCGCTAGCCGCAAAAATTGCATCAAATTTTTCGCCGCTTGCGATTAACTTTTGCGCGGCTTCATATCCGGCTTCCTGCGAGTTTAGCGCATCGATTTGCAATTTCGGGTCCGCAATTATTCCCTCTCCGCCTTGGGCTTCGCAAAAGCCACGATAGCGATCCTGGAATTCGGGATAATGGCTACTGGCATCGCCGAGAAACGCAATTTTGCGACGTCCATGCTGCATCAAATGCCGTGCAGCGTCCAACCCGCCCCGAAAATTATCGCATCCGATTGTGGTCCCGGGCTGTCCTTCCTGGGCGAAACCCCATCGAACAAAATGCGTGCCTTGCTCCACCAGCTTCTCCAGCTTTGCACGATACAGTTCATAGTCGCCGTAGCCGAGCAGGATGATGCCATCGGCTTTGCGACTATCTTCATAATCGACATGCCAGTTCGAGGATAATTGCTGGAACGAGATCAGCAAATCATAACCCCGATGGGCGCAAGTGCGGGTTAACGAGCCAAGCATCGACAGAAAAAATGGATTTATGCCGGTCTCATCAGGTGTCGGTTCCTCAAAGAACAGCAACGCCAGTGTCCGGGTTTCCTGTAGCCGCAAATTGGAGGCGTTCTTGTCCACTTTGTAATTAAGCTGCTGGGCTATCGCTTCGATCCGTAGCCGCGTTTGTTCTGATACAGCGGGACTACCGCGCAACGCCCGCGACACCGTCGGCTGCGACACCCCCGCAAGTTGCGCAATATCAAATGATGTGGCCTTGCCTGCCATTACCGGTCAGCGCCCCTCCAGCTCCTGGCAGCATCTTAGGCCTGTGACATGGGTGGCGCAATGATCGCCAAAATCCTTTGCATAAATCGCGACAACTGTTGCCAAATTGCAACAGCATGAAATGCATATTCTGAATACGTATGTGGATTTCTGGTCAACGGGGGGCATGACGCGCATTTTGTCATGGTCATAATTGTATCCATTCGAGCCTGCGTCTGGATGCATCAACGTAGCGGTTACTATTCATTACAAAATGGATGGGACCATTTAGGGGAGTGAATCATGGCCAAGTTCCAGTTTAATTCTGCGCGCCAGCTTGCGCAC
>JBGSPK010000042.1:0-20556 GCA_041738665.1 Sphingorhabdus sp.
GCGACTCCTTAATCGTTCGCATTCCAGCCAAATACCTGTTTTTAAAAACAGCAAATTCCGCTAGGACCGCGCGATTATTTTGGGCGTGCTCAAAAGGATTCTCTCCAGACCGGGATTGGGTGAAAATTAAATGGTATTTGGTAAGTTTTTCCGGTTCGCATCGCAGGACATGGCGATCGACCTCGGCACCGCGAACACGGTGGTATATGTGCGCGGACAAGGCATTGTTTTGAACGAACCTTCGGTGGTTGCCATCGAAACGCTGAACGGCATCAAGCGCGTTAAGGCCGTAGGCGACGATGCCAAGCTGATGATGGGCAAAACCCCCGACAGCATCGAAGCAATCCGTCCGTTGCGCGACGGTGTCATTGCCGACATCGACGTCGCCGAACAGATGATAAAGCACTTCATCCATAAGGTACATGGCAAGCGCCGGATGTTCAGCTATCCCGAAATCGTCATTTGTGTCCCCTCAGGTTCGACCTCAGTCGAACGTCGCGCCATCCGCGATGCGGCATCGAACGCCGGTGCATCTCAAGTGTTTTTGATTGAAGAGCCAATGGCAGCGGCCATCGGTGCCGATATGCCCGTGACGGAACCAATCGGTTCAATGGTCGTCGATATCGGCGGCGGAACTACGGAAGTTGCGGTGCTTTCGCTACGCGGACTTGCATATACAACCTCGGTCCGCACGGGAGGTGACAAGATGGACGAGTCAATTGTCTCCTATGTCCGACGACACCATAATCTGCTGATCGGTGAAGCAACAGCCGAACGGATCAAAAAGGATTTCGGCACTGCACGTCCGCCAGCAGATGGTATCGGCCAAACGCTGCACATCAAAGGCCGCGATCTGGTCAATGGCGTGCCCAAGGAAATCTCGATCAATCAGGGCCAGATTGCCGAAGCGCTGTCCGAACCCATCGGCACCATTCTCGAGGGCGTTCGGATTGCGCTGGAAAACACGGCGCCAGAACTCGCTGCCGATATCGTTGATCAGGGCATCGTGCTCACCGGCGGTGGTGCGTTGATGCAGGGCCTTGACGAATATCTGCGCGATGAAACCGGCTTGCCGGTTACGGTCGCCGAAGACCCGCTGACCTGCGTTGCCATCGGCACCGGCAGGGCGATGGAAGACCCTATCTTCCGCGGCGTCCTGCTGACAGCCTAAGCTAGGAGTTCAGCATGGCGCCGCCCCCACACCGGCGCCCCGGATTTTCCCGGAGAGCGCAATATGGCCTGTTCGCAACCTATGTGATTGCGATTGCGGGAACGGTGGTGGCTGCCCTTTTGCTTGTCATTTCTGTTGCAGATCCTATGGGCTTTGCCGCCCTGCGCGCTGCGGGTGCGGAATTAACTGCGCCGGCAGCGCGTTTCTTCAACAGTATCCGCCGCACCGCCAATGACGTTGGTGGCAACATGTCGGCCTATTTTGACGCGGCGTCGAAAAATGCGGCGCTGACCAAAGAGGCCAAGGCCAACCGCGCGAAACTCATCGAAGCCAAAGCATTAAGGGTCGAAAACGCTCGGCTGCGCGGTCTCCTTAAATTACAGGATGAAACCGTCGAACAGGTCGCGGTAGGACGGCTCATCAGTTCGACAGCGTCGAGCACACGCCGCGTTGCCACGCTTTCGATTGGCTCCAATTATGCTATTGAGCGGGCCCAACCGGTGCGCGGCCCGTCGGGCCTAATCGGGCGCGTCATTGATACCGGACCGACGACAGCCCGGATCCTGCTGGTCACAGATGCAGAAAACCTGGTTCCGGTCATGCGCGCAAGCGATGGCTTGCCCGCCTTCTCCACCGGGCTTGGCAATGGCCTCGTTGTCATCAAACCACTCAACCTCGGTGAAAGCCCCTTCAAGGTAGGTGATATCATCGTGACTTCGGGCAATGGCGGACTTTACCAGCCGAATATCCCCTTTGCGCGTGTCATTCGCAGGACCAATGACGGTGCGCTTGCCCGGCCGCTGGCAGACCCGGCCAACACGCCTTATGCAATCGTCATGAAGGCCTATCAGGGCGAGGCGCGCGAGGCGCAGCAGGCCATAGCACCCGATGGCGCGACCAAAGAGGTGGCGGAGTGAAAAACCCCGTTCCGGCACTTCGCCTGCCCTTGCGCCCCGGCCGGGAATATGAAAGCCGTTTTGACCGGGAACCTTCGACGCTCAAGATGCTGGCGATTCCGATTGCATCGGTGGCGTTCGGTTCGATGCTGACGACTTTGCCCGTTTTCACAGCGCAGCCATTGCTGCCGCCGTTCGGGCTTCTGATGTTCCTTGCCTGGCGCTTGATGCGACCGGGATTATTGCCGGTGTGGTCAGGTGTGCCTTTCGGCCTGATGGATGATATTTTCAGCGGTCAGCCTTTCGGCAGCGCGGGCCTGCTGTGGTCGCTCGCCATGCTCACCATTGAGATTATAGATTCACGCGCCATCTGGCGTGACCATATTCAGGACTGGCTCATTGCCTCGCTTTTGATTGCTGCCGTTCTGCTCGGCGGCCTGTGGATCGCGGCACTTGCTCATGCTGCCCCCAGTCCTATTGTTTTATTGCCGCAAATCATCCTGTCGATATTGCTATATCCGTTGGTGGTGCGAATATGCGCGCGTCTGGATAGCTGGCGACTGGCAACATGAAGATCGAAAAGCAGGTTACAACAGGACAGCTCGACTTTACCTTCACCCGCCGCGCGATGTTCGTTGGCGGCGTGCAGGCAGCTATCGGATTGGTGGTTGCCAGCCGCATGTCCTATATTGCCGTCGCCGATAACGAAAAATACAAGCTGCTCGCCGAAAGCAACCGGGTCAACCTGACCATCATCCCACCGCGCCGGGGCTGGTTTATCGACCGCACCGGCAAACCCATTGCCAACAACCGTGCCGACTTTCGCGTCGACATTATTCCTGACAGGCTGGTCGACAAGGAAGCGACGATTGCCACATTGGCTGATCTGCTGTCGCTCGATTCAGACGAAGTTGATCGCATCAACCGCGAACTGAAAACCGCGCAGGGCTTCCAGCCTGTGCAAGTTGCAGACGGTCTCGATTACGAACGTTTTGCCGCCGTCAGCGTCCGCTTGCCAGATCTCCCCGGCGTCAGTCCGCGTCAGGGCTATTCCCGCTATTATCCCAGCGGCGCAGCCGTCGGGCATCTTGTCGGATATGTCGGCACGGTGTCGGCTGAGGAATATCAGAAGAACAAAAACCCGTTGCTCATCACGCCGGGGTTCAAGGTCGGCAAGGATGGCCTCGAAAAGACGCTCGAGGCAAAACTTCAAGGAAAACCCGGCGCAAAACGCACCGAAGTGACGGCGCGAGGAAAGATCGTCCGCGAACTCACCACACGACCCGATACCCCGGGTAAACCGGTGCAGCTGACGATCGACATCGATTTGCACAATTATGCCGCGCGACGCCTAGGTCTGGAATCAGGCTCGGTTGTGATCTTCGACTGCCTGACCGGCGACATCCTGACGATGGCATCTATGCCTTGTTATGACCCCAACAGCTTTTCCGACGGCATCGGCCGCATCGAATGGAAAATGCTGCGTGAGGACGATCATATCCCGATGCTCAACAAGGCGTTGCAAGGATTGTATCCGCCGGGTTCGACGGTAAAGCCCGCCGCCGCACTGGCGCTGCTCCACCATGGCGTCGACCCGGACGAAACCGTCAACTGCGGTGGCGGCTACCGGCTGGGCAACCGTGTTTTCAAATGTCTGGGGCGTCACGGGCCAATCAACATGCCCAACGCAATCATGAAAAGCTGCAACACCTATTTTTATTCAATGGGGCGGCGAATAGGTTATGATGCGATTGCGCCTTTTGCCAAGGCATTAGGTCTTGGTCAGGAATTCCCCCTTCCTTTTCCATCGCAGCGGTACGGCACCATCCCGGACAGCGAATGGAAATTGCGCAAATATGATCAAAAATGGACGGATTCCGACACGCTGAACGCCACAATCGGGCAGGGCTATGTATCGGTCAGCCCGTTCCAGCTGGCGATGATGGCGGCACGCGTTGCCTCGGGTCTCGACATACAGCCCGAAATTTTGCTCAAGAAACGCCCGCCTGCAAAACGCCTCCCGTTCCCCGAAGAGCATCTGGCGGTTGTGCGCGAAGGTATGGACCGCGTGGTCAATGGCGCAGGGACTGCAGTTCGCAGCAAGCTTCAAATACCCGACATCACGATGGCCGGCAAAACCGGCACTGCTCAGGTTCGTCGCATTGCAGGATCGCAGCGGGGCCAATCGGGCGAATGGAAATATCGCGACCACGGCCTCTTTGTATGCTTCGCACCGGTCGTCAATCCGCGCTATGGTGCGTCGGTTGTGATTGAGCATGGCTTGGGCGGGGCGCGCGCTGCTGCACCGATTGCCAAGGACGTTCTGACCTTCCTCTATGACAAAGAGCAGGCGATGAAATCGCTTGAGGCACTAGAGGCGGGTTGGGGCGGCAATATCGAGCAGCGCATGGCGGCCAAATATAATGCCTTTCAAGGCCAGCCCGCACCCGTGCCGCCGACCGACCCGACGTCGCCGCCATGAACTCAATCGTCCCGACCCCAATCGCCGCACTGCCTTGGCGCGTTATCATCATTCTGATGGCGCTCGTCGGCTTTGGCGCGACGGTGCTCTATTCGGCGGCGGGTGGAAGTTTCGAACCGTGGGCAGGCAAGCACATTATACGCTTTCTGCTCTACCTCGCCATGGCGCTCGTCATGTCGCGGCTGTCGTTGGATTTCTGGAAGAATATCACCTTTCCGGTCTATCTTGTTCTGCTGATTATGTTGATAGCGGTTGAACTGATGGGCTTCGTCGGTGGCGGCAGTCGGCGCTGGATCGACCTCGGTATCATTTCGCTTCAGCCATCGGAGCTGATGAAACCCGTGATGGTGCTGGCAGCAGCATGGTTTTTCGACCGCCTTCCCCCCAACCGCATCTACGGGATCGACGCGATCTGGCCTTTGGCGGCCATCCTTATTCCGCCGAGCATTCTCGTCATTATCCAGCCAGATTTTGATGCCGCCATCGCTTATGCCTTTGGCTTGGGCGTGGTCGGATTCATGGCCGGATTGCCACTGATCTACTTCATCGGCGCGGGCGGCGCGCTCGCGGTCATCGCGCCCTTGGTCTATTTCTTCGCAATGAAACCCTATCAGCAGGACCGCGTGCTGATATTCCTCAACCCGGAAAACGATCCGCTCGGTGCGGGCTACCACATCACGCAATCGAAAATCGCCATCGGTTCAGGCGGTATTTTCGGCAAAGGTTTCGGCAACGGCACACAAAGCCATCTGGACTATCTGCCCGAGGGACATACCGACTTCGTGTTCGCCACCATGGCAGAGGAATGGGGCATTGTCGGCGGGTTCTTTATCCTAGGGCTCTACTTCTTGCTCATGCGTTGGGGGTTGAATGTCGCGATGCAAAGCAAGACGCGATATGGCCAACTGGTTGCGGCTGGCCTGACCTGCACAATTTTCTTCTACATCATGATTAACCTTTTAATGGTTGTCGGGCTTGCACCGGTTGCAGGCATTCCCTTGCCTTTCGTCAGCCATGGTGGTTCGTCGATGCTGACGATGATGATCTGCGTCGGCATCATCATGTCGATCGAACGCCATCCCGGTGCAAAGCGCGGGCAATTCAGTTAGACCGCATATCCCGTGCTTGACAAAAGCGCCGAATCCCATCAAAGGCGGCGCTCCAAACGGCGCTGTGCATTGGCCACGCCGAAATGGGGACGCTTAGCTCAGTTGGTAGAGCAGCTGACTCTTAATCAGCGGGTCGTGGGTTCGAACCCCTCAGCGTCTACCATTCAAGTCATTTATTCAGTTGATCTTAAACGATAAATTGTAATTTCTCAAAACTTGATCCCACGCTCATTCCCACAATTCGTTTGGGACAAGCAGGGCCATGCTGGGTCCTAATGGCACTGAAATCGATCATTCGATAACACACAAATATCTGCAAAGCATTCCAGTTGTGCACCTCAATGTTCGGATAAATCGCCAAGATCTGGCTGGATCAGACACCATTCTTTTACAGATAATGTCTAATGCCCGGGCATAATGATGCACGGTTCAGCAAACATATGGAACGACGACAACGCCATTTATGATGATGGCGAATGGATCACTTGGACTGAGATTAACTCGCACTTAGATCGGCTTGAGTTCGAGCACCGCTTCCCACACCTCGATGTCGATCTAGTGCCGATCTTCCAAGATCTGCTCTCCGTGGCTCAAGATTACCATTTCCTCACTGGCAGCCATCTACAGGTATATGGCGACCTTGGTGAACTCTATGGTGCGGTTACCCACGGACTCAAGCTGCACCGAAATTATGCCCAAGGATCGGATGGCAAGATCGGCAACCACTTCGTTGAAGTGAAGACGATCACCCCGTTCAAGAAAAATGATACGATTACGCTCAACCTCAAGCGCAACTTTAGCAAAGTGCTGATCGTGAAAATTGATTCCGACTTCGAGGTGCAAAGTAGGCTGGTCGATCGTAAAGCTCTACCCAAGGTCAAAGGTGACACGCTCAAGCTTAACTGGTCTGACCTTGCATCAAATCCCCAATCCCCTACCTCGCCCAATTTCTAGCCCATGACTGAACGCTAGCTCGCGTCCAAGCGAACGTCCGCCGTCAAAGTTAATGCCGAGCTCGCGTTTGCGGTTTGCGAGAAGCGATTCAAGCTGCGGGTCGCGTTCCAGGCTCTTGGCCATGCCAGCCATTGAACTTTTCGCTGTTCGGTAGCTGCGCATGTCGCCACGCTTGTAGCTCTGGTCGCGCGCGTCTTCGAGCTGCTGCCAGCGGGTGACAAAACGGTTGGCGCGCTTGGGCAGCGTCTCACGCAGCTCCTGCTCATTCTTCATAGCCAGGATCGCGCGGCGAACATTGCCGCTCGCTGCTTCATGCGCAAGCGGCTGGTCTGCTAAGTATGCTCGCTCAACATCGCGCGAGTAATTGGCACCGAACGCGTTCAGTGCTTTGCGGGCAACATCCAACTCCTTGCCCATTGGTGCATAGCGACCCTGCTCGACGAGCTGGCCGATCGTCGTACCATCCTCCTGCGCACGCAACAGGTCGCTGACCGCGCGGGCATGACGGCGGAACGCGGCCTGCGCCCGTAATTGCCGGTCGGCTTCAGGAGCCCGTGCTTCAGGCAACCGCAACCCATCGAACAGACCCCGCACTTTCTCGGGGACTTTGCGTACGACTTCGACGATGCGCTCGCGAAATGTGATGCCGCGCCGTTCTGCGAACCTGCGCGCGGGATCAGCCACAGCCTCGCGACCATAGTCCGACGCCATATCCTTGGCTCGCTCGCGTGACAGCGTTCGGGCAAGCCTGCCGTCATCGGCAAAGTCATCGCGGCCATAATGGATCTGTACCGAGTCCCTATGACGCGACAGCGCCACATAGCTGCTATGTTGATCCATGCCCGGTGTTGCCAGCACATGCGTGCGGTCCACGGTCACCCCTTGCGACTTGTGAATGGTCGCGGCGTAACCGTGATCGATATGCGCATAGCTTTTGGTGTCGAACGCAACGCTCCTGCCATCGTCGAGCAGGACGGCCATACGTTGCGCATTGACCGACTGCAGCGTTCCAAGACTGCCATTCTTGACACCAAGCTCGCGCTCGTTGCGCAGGAACATCGCGCGGTCGCCGGTCGCAAAGCTACGCTCGCCGCGTTCGACTTGTATAGCAACATCTGAACCCAGTTCACCACACGCACGCAGTCGCTCGCGAGCGGCCAGATTGAGTTCGCGCACCTCGTCATTGGTGTGGGTCAGGATGATGCGAGTGTCATCCGGCTTGGCGATGCGCTCGGCGTCCCAACGGTCGATCAACTCGCCCCGCGCCGCTTCGCGCGTATCAGCAGCATGCAGCATGTCATGGTCGCGATAGGCTTCAAGTGCTTCGGCTGTCCTGCCGGTCGCCAGTTGCCGCGTTGCATCGCGCTGCCAGTCCGCGCGCTGCCGCCTGATCTCGGTGATCTCGACGCTGCCTTGTCGTTCGGCAATCGAACGGAACGCTGCGCCCGCCTCAATGGCCTGCAACTGCTGCGGATCACCGACCAGGATGACCTTCGCTCCTGCATCGCGGGCATGGGACAGGACGCGCTCCATCTGGCGCGTCCCGACCATGCCCGCTTCGTCGATGACAAGTACATCGCGTGACGTCAGAAGGTCGCGGCCCTGTTCCCATCCATGTTCCATGCTGGCGATTGTGCGCGAGTGGATTCCCGAGCCTGCTTCGAGATTTTCAGCGGCAATGCCGGATAGCGCAGCACCGTGAACTTCGTAGCCCGCATCCTCCCAAGCTTCGCGCGCAACTCCCAGCATCTTGCTTTTTCCGGTCCCGGCATAGCCAATAACAAGTGCAATGTCGGTTCCGTCAGTTATATGCGCCAATGCAGCCTGTTGCTCTTCACCGAGCTGCAGGCCGGGTGTCCCGGCGGCTCCTTGTGACCTTGCCGCCGGGACACCATGACTGTGGCGAAGCGCAAGCTGCTCACACGTTTGTTCAAGCGTCGTCTCGATCTCGATCATGCCGCGCGATGTAAAGCGTTCGTCGCCTTTCCCGTCCCGGCCAAGTGCAACCATGTCAGGCGACGACTGCACTGCGCTCATCGCCAGATCGAACTGGTCCTTGTCAACACTATGCCGATGCACGAACATCGCAAGGTCGCGCTTGGTGAACGTAGCCTGGTAATGCGTAATCGCGTCTAGCGCGATGTTCGGGTTGGCGATGATCTTCTCGCCATTGCGCCGCGCGATCTCGGCATGTTCGGCAATGCGCTCGGCCTCAAGCCCGTGTCCGGCCATGCGCGATGCGGCAGGACCGATCTTGTTCTGCGGTTCAAGATCGATGCCCTGTGCTTCGAGAGTGCGATGATCGATGCGCGCGTCGATGTCCAGCTCGGCAAGGCGTTCGTTGACATGGTTCTCCCAGGCTTCGCGCCAGCTTTGCACAAGCTCGGTCTTGTTCCAGTCGCGGACCTTTGCACCGAACCCGTCTTCGTTCACCTCGCGCATCGTCAGCATCACATGGGCATGGGGTTTGGCCAGCCCGTCCGCGCCGATATCCCAATGCACATTGAGATCGGCGATCATGCCACGTTCGACGAACTCCGCTTGCACGAAATCACGAGCAAGCTCGATGCCCTGTTGTTGCGTCATCTCGCGCGGAATGGCGAACTCGACCTCACGGCTAAGCTGAGCATCCTTGCGAAGTTCGGTCGCTTCTACCTCATTCCACAATGTCGAACGATCACCCAGGTGCTCGGGCGCATTGTCGGGCAGCATCACCTCAGAATGCACGACCCCTGCCTTGTTGGTGAAGTCATGCGAACGGTCCAACCGCCGATCGTGCAGCCGGGAAGCCGAACGGTAGGCCGCAGACGCCACTGCGCTTGATCCACTGGCGCGCGAGATGACTTTGGCCGAGAAATGATAGATCGCCATGACGGCAATCCAGTTACATCAAACAAGCAACGTCGGCACGACGTATAAGCGCGCCCTCACATGATAAAATCCTGCTCGGGACCGGGGCATCCCAGCCCGTTCCGGCAACAATGCAGCATTCGCTGAGCGCCTGCATTATGATGTTCACATCACTCGATGATGGAGACGAACATGCGCAAACCAAGAGATTTTGATGCTGAACTCAAAGCACTGACCGACAAGGCAGCGATGCTCAAGGCACGCAAGGTGCAACAGCTTGGCGAGCTGGTCATTGCCACCGGTGCTGACCGTTTAAGCATCGACGAGCTGACTGGTGCGCTTGTTGCCATCGCCGCTACCAACGAACCTCACAAGCGGGAGGGCTGGGCCAAAAAGGGCCAGGCGTTCTTTCAAGGCCAATCCCGCCCGGCTGCTCGTGGACCTCAAGCAAACGCTGGCAGCAATCAAGCGAACCAGAGCAATAGTTAACCGGGTTGAGGCCAGCCAGCGCCGCACTGACAAGCGAGACTGGGTCATGCAACGAAGAGAGCGCACGCGCCAGCTGATCGATCTGGGCGGCCTTGTTCAAAAGGCTGGCCTCGTCGAACTTACCAATGACGACCGGCAGGTTCTGCTTGGTGCGTTCCTTGCCGTTGCCGCCAGGCTGCAAAGCGAAGAGCGAGAACAGGCGCTAACCTTATGGCGACGACGCGGTCGGCAAGGGTTCGAGCAAAAGGCGTGATAATACAGGTGCAGGGAGAGTCCGGCTTTGCTAGACTGATTATCCAATTCGAACCGAACTCGATCATCTTCCGGCAAACAAACAGCGCGAACTCGAACGCGTGCTGCAGATCCTGTTCGAAGAGTTCAACGACGTTCAGGCGCTAGCCACCGGCAAGCGCAAGGCAGGCCGCATCCTCAAGGTTATCCTGTACGGAAGCTACGCGCGCGGTGGCTGGGTCGATGAACCGCATACTGCCAAAGGCTATCAGTCCGACTTCGATCTCCTGATCATCGTCAATCGGCAGGATGTCGCAGACCGCGTCAAGTATTGGGCCAAAGCCGAAGACCGGCTCAATCAGGAACTTGGCATCACCAAAGCGCTGCGAACGCCGGTCAACTTCATCGTCCATACGCTCCAAGAGGTGAACGACGGTCTGGCACATGGTCGCTATTTCTTCATGGATGTCGCCAAGGATGGCATCGCGCTTTACGAAGCCGACGATACCGAACTCCATACGCCTAAGCCCAAGACGCCCGAGCAGGCGCTTAAGATGGCAAAGGAGTATTTTGACGAGTGGTTCCCGTCGGCAATGAAGCGATTTGGCGGCGCGAAGTATTACGTGTCACAAGGGCATTTCAACGACGCCGCATTTGATATGCACCAAAGCGCAGAGCGGCTTTATCACTGCGTGTTGTTGGTTTGCACGTTTTACACTCCACATGTTCACAATCTCGGATTTCTGCGTACACAAGCAGAGCGAATAGACATGCGGCTCGTCGATGCTTGGCCGCGTGACAGCCGCCGCGATCTGGCGATGTTTGAAAAGCTCAAAGAAGCTTACGTTAAGGCGCGCTATTCGAAACATTACCGGATAACCGATGAGGAACTCACTTGGCTAGGCCAGCGGATCGAAGAGCTTGGGCGCGCTGTTCATGCGGTTTGCTCGGAGCGGATTTCTGAGCTTGATAAGCAATTATAGATTTCAGTCGTAAATTGTCTCAGCCAGTCGAATGTCCGCTTTGTTGGACAATGCGGACAGTCTCCTTTGGAAGGCTGGATGGCGGCAAGCGGACATTCGTTCAGCACAATGTGCTTCGCGATCCGGACACGACCACGAGCCGGTAATTCAATTCCGCAGCGATTAACCACAGGTCCCGGCGTAAACAGACGTTCTGCGAATCCGCCAGAAATAGCTGCAAAGTATCAAGAATGAGAACGCGTTGGCAGCTGAGACGAAACATGAGCCGCCTTGATGCGGGAGCCCAGAAACGTGGGGCTGGCAAAATGTATTTCTAGCTATGTCGACTTTAACGGAACTACACTGTGCGCAGAGGGTTTATATTAAACCCGCCCCTGTCGTTAAGGCCACAACCATGATTTGGACAGTTGTAGTAGTATTGTTTGTTCTTTGGTTGCTGGGTTTCGCCGTGTTCCATATCGCTGGAGGCTTAATCCATCTTCTTCTGATACTCGCCGTCATCGCCATTGCCTATCAATTGGTCACTGGTCGAAGGGCGGGATAGAGAAGCGGCGCGTTGCGGGGCCAACTGATCCGGCCTTACTGCGAGGCTGACGCTATATTGGAAGTTTTGAGGAGATCGTTCATGGCAACCACGGATGCACGGATTTTGGACATTGGTCCAAAACCACAATCGTTCGACATCGAACACGCGACGAACCAAAATTCTGACTACCGCGCGGTCGCGTGGAGCGGCCGCTATTTGCAGGTGACGCTAATGTCGATTCCGGTTGGTGGCGACATCGGCTTGGAATCGCATCCCGAGACCGACCAACTTCTCCGTCTCGAAGCTGGCAATGGTCGCGTCCAGATGGGCGATACAAAGGATCAGTTGAACTTCGACGAGAAAGTTTCAGACGGATGGTGTGTGCTCGT
This sequence comes from Sphingorhabdus sp., assembly GCA_041738665.1. GTDB lineage: Bacteria > Pseudomonadota > Alphaproteobacteria > Sphingomonadales > Sphingomonadaceae > Sphingorhabdus_B. The sequence goes on from JBGSPK010000042.1 coordinate 12,081, forward strand.
TCCGGCAGGAACGTGGCACAACATCACGAATATCGGCGCGACGCCCATGCAGCTCTATGCGATCTATGCCCCCGCCCACCATACGCCCGGAAAGGTCCAGCCGACGGCAGCTATCGCGAGAGCCGATCAGGAAGATGCGCCAGCGGATTGGTCTGTGCAATCCGACCAAGCACCTGACAAACATGGATGATTTGCTAGATCTGCGTGCACAAAAAGAAACCCAGCCAACAGTATGTCATGAAATCACTTCAAATCGCTCTGTTGCTTGGGATCAGCCTGCTCGGAGGACGTGCCATGGCGACTGAAGAACCATCGTTCACCGTGAGCCTCGCTCAAGGCGACTTCCAAGTTCGTGATTATCCAGCGCTGGTCGTGGCCGAAGTGTCGGTAGCGGGCGACCGCAAGCAAGCAGCCAGCAACGGGTTTCGCCTCCTTGCCGGCTACATTTTTGGCGGCAATACCCGCAGCCAGAGCATCGCGATGACAGCTCCGGTTACCCAGCAGGAGGCAACTAACGAAAAGATTGCCATGACCGCACCAGTCATTCAATCGGGCGGTGACGGCAATTGGGTGATCCGCTTCATCATGCCGGCTGACGCTACGCTCGATACCTTGCCGCAGCCGAATGATCCGAAAGTGGAGCTTCGCATGATCGCGCCTGAACGCGTCGCCGTGGGTCGCTTCAGCGGACTTGCGCGGGAACAGGCTGTCGCTTCCAACACTGCCGCGCTGCAAAGCTTCATCGTCGCACACCAGTTGCAGGCAACCGGCGTCCCGGCGCTGGCCCAGTACAACCCGCCTTGGACGTTGTGGTTCATGCGCCGTAACGAAGTGATGATATCGGTTGCGCGGTGACCTGACAAAGCGCGAGGCTTTGTCGGCACCTCAATTCAATGCTCAGGATCGGACGATCCGGCCATCAAGCAACTCTATCCGGCGCTGACAACGCCCTGCAATATGTTCATCGTGGGTCGAAATCAGGAAGCTGCTACCCATCGATTGATTAATTGTGCGAATCAAATCCATAACGTGGCCGGCGGATTCACGGTCGAGATTGCCAGTCGGTTCATCGGCCAGAACCAATACAGGATTGTTGATGAGCGCCCGCGCCACAGCAACCCGCTGGCGCTGGCCACCCGACATCGCCGCCGGGCGAAAATCCCGACGATCCGACAGGCCGACAGCGTCGAGCAATTCACTGGCCCGCGCGCGCATCGCTGCGGTCTCCCGCCCCGCGGCGCAGGCCGCCGGCATCATCACGTTTTCCAGCGCGGAAAGGTCGGGCAGCAGGTGGTGGAATTGGAATACAAAACCAAGGTTCTTGCTGCGGAACTCGGTTCGTTTGGCTTCGCTGGCACGCATCAGGTCGACCCCGAGCATTTCGTGCGTGCCTCCGGTGGCGCGCATCAGCGTGCCGAGGATGGTCAACAAGGTACTTTTGCCTGAACCAGACGGGCCGAGCAGCGCCGCCATCTCTCCGGCCGCCATTGCCAGGTTAATGTCTTTCAATACATGTGTCTGGGTTTCGCCTTCGCCGAAATCCTTGATCAGCCCGGTAACGGACAGGATCTGCTCTTTGGTCATGCGCCGATAGCCTCCACCGGATCGATCCGGGCGGCACGGCGCGCGGGCAGGATCGATGCCAGCATTGCCGCAAGAGTAGTCAGGGCAATGGCCAGCAGAAAATCACCCTGCTGGCGGTCGATCGGCAGATCTCCTCTTGTCACGGCACTGACCGGCGGGAGCGGCAACAGATCCAACCATGCAGCGAGCGCCCCAGTTATCGCGCCAACAACGCCGATCAAGGTGCCTTCCAGCACGTAGATCGAGATCACCAGGCTACGGCTGGCGCCCATCGCGCGCATTATGCCGATCTCGGCCTGCCTGCGAACGATCGAGAGCAGCATCGCACTAGCGATTCCGACGATGATCGTGACCAGCGAAAATGCCTTGATGATAGTGCCGGTGCGGGCCTGCGCATCAAGTCCTTCGAAAAGCTGCTGGTTGTCCTCGGTCCAGGCCGTGGCCTTGAGGCCGGTCGATCGGCGCAGGCGCGCGGCTATGCCCGCCGCATCGGTTGCGGGCTGCACCTTGATCTCGATCCGCGAGATTCCGGTCGGCAGATCGAACAAGGCCCGCGCCGTAGCGAAGTTCATGTAGATTGACTGACGATCAGCACTGGCGATGCCCAAAGTGAAAATGCCGCCAATCCGGAAGCTGCGCGACCGCCCGCGATCGGAGGTTAGCTGCACGACCTGACCAACCCGCAGACCCAGATCGCGTGCCAAGACGCTGCCGATCACGATGCCGTCCGCAGGCAGGTTGCTTGAGCCATCGACAATTGCTCCGCCAATGTCGGCGATGACCGATAACTTTCCCGGCATCGTGCCGATTATGCCTACGGGGGAGACCGCCTGTCCGCGCTCGACAAAAGCGGAGCCCCTGATTTGCGGAGAAACGGCGATAACACCGGACGACTGTTCGATTATCGGGATCATTGGCTGCCAAATCGTGATCTGGCCGCGTCGGCTGAGGTCCTTCTGAAGCACCACCTGTGCGCCCTGACCTTTATACAGAGTTGCCGGGTCGCGATCCGGCATTTCCAGCACAACGTGCGGAATACTGCCGACGGTCCGCAAGGTCAGCAAAGTCGCGAGCCCGCCAATCAGCGCGCTCATGAAGATGAACACGCTCACGCCAAGCGCCACACCGGCCATCAGCAGCGCGGTTTGCCCCGGGTGGGACAACAAGTGCCGCATGGCCAGTTTGACGGCATAGGGATTCATTCTACTTGGCCACCCGGACCCTCTCGCCTGGCTGCGCTGCGTTCGGCTCTGTAAGTATGCGATCACCCGGCTTGAGGCCGCTGGTGACAATCACCGATTGTGCCGGCCAATCTATGAAGGTAACCAGACGCTCAATGACCAAATTGTCCCTTCCGATCATGCGCACTTTGCTCGAGTTGCCGGATGGTATTACAGCACTTCTCGGCACGCTGATGGCGCTTTCACGTCGTTCGATGAGCAGATTCACAGTTACGGTCAGCCCGGAGGCTGCATCGATTGCCGCGCCGATCAGGCCGAGACGCACCGCGCGCGCACCGGTTGCCGGATCGACGCGGGGTTCGACATGCAACACCTGGGCCGTTAGCGGATCTGGCTGTCCGGGCATCGTAACCGTTGCTTTCATTCCTGGTAGAATTTCTGCAGCATAGACCTCATCCACCTCGATGCTAACTTCCGGGCTGGAGAGATCGGCCAAGCGGTAAATTACACTTTCAATCCCGACAGCCTGGCCAGGGTCGACCGGACGCTCCAGAATGACCCCGGCAAAGGGGGCACGCAGCACGCGGCGATCACGTAGTTCGCTGGCCTGCACCACAGCGGCTTTGCGCCGATTGAGCTCACGTTCGCCTTCCAGCACCGCCAGACGCCGCTGCTCAACGTCTCGTTTCGTTGCAAATTGGCCCAACGCGGCGAATCGCGCCAATTCTCGCCGCGCTTGCGCAAGCGTTGCCTCCTGCGTTGCCAGCGACGCTTGAGCTTCTGCAATGGCTGCCTGTTCGGGCGCATCGTCGATCTTCGCGAGTATTTGTCCCGCCTCAACCCGATCTCCGACATCGAACGGCAAGGCAATCAGCTCGCCTCCAAGCGATGGGCGAATATCGACCTGCAGACGCGGCCTGATCCTGCCGTTTACGGCAAGGATCCGTTCTGCCAAGGCTCTTTTGGCGACAATGGTGGTTACCTCTTGGTCACGGGGCACCAGAAACCAGTACCCTGCAATTGCCAAGACTGCTGCAGCTAGCGCTACAAAAATGATCCGGCGCGAAGCTATTTTCATCTGTCAGGCACTTTAACACGCTGCGGGCTGAGATGTTCCAACGAAGTGCGGCTGATGGAAGGAGCGCTTCGACTCAATAGTTATGATGCTGCGCTGCATCCGTGCCAACATTACGAAAAGCTCCTTCCGGCAAGCCAAACTTGCTCCGTGAACGTCAGCACTGTCAGCAGAAGCTAATTTTCAGCTGCGGGCCCGATCTCGACCCTTCTTGAGACTAAATAGCGCGCTTAGAAGCCGACTTGGAAACCACTAAATTTATGTAGGCATAACAGCTTCTGTCCGCCGCTTGCATTCCAGCGAGTGCTGCAAGCGGTCCGACGTTAGCGTTCGTGAACTAACAGTGGAGCAAACTGGGGAGGAACCTAACGGCCTGAGAAGCCCGAGCCAGATCATGATATCTGCAAGTGTGTCGTTAACCGGCGCGATCATGCGGGCAAACCGATTAGGTTGGCTGGGATGACTGCCTTTCGCTGATAGATGTTCGGGCCATTTTTTGCGCGCCAGCAACCTTCACCATGGGCAGTACCATGCGACAAAAGAAACCCTCTTGCAGGTATTCCAAGGCCACCTCCCCGCCGAAGGTAGAATGAACTACCTGTTTTATAAGTCCAGTGCCAAACCCTTGCCTTGGAGGAGGCAGAACCTTTGGTCCCCCAGACTCCCGCCACTCCATATCGACGTCAGTGTCGCCGACGCCAACGCAAGCGTAAGTGATGGTTACCAGACCGGAATCACAGGATAATGCACCGTATTTGGCAGAGTTTGTTGCAAGTTCGTGGAAGATCAGCGCCAACGTTTGAGCTGCGTCTGGACTGACATCAACTAATGGACCGTTAATGGTAATGTTGCTGCCGTCGTCCGATTGGTAAGATGCTAGTTCGTCCAGTAAGACATCCTTTAAATCGGAAGTTTTCGGTGAGCCTGCCCGCAGTACAACCTGCGTCCTTGCCAAGGTGCTTAATCGCCTCAACAATGTTTCTTTGAACTCTTTGACGCTTTCGGCGCCCGGAGCAGTAAGACAAACGAGCGAATTGACCACCGAAAAGATATTCCTGATCCTATGGTCAAGTTCTTGCGCAATCACCTCGCGCTGCTGTTCCATCTTCTTGCGCTCAGTAATGTCTCTGTGAACGACTGTCAAAATAGTGCTGCCGTCAACCAAGTGGCGCGATACTATTGCCTCTGTCGAAAATTCTGTGCCGTCCTTGTGCCGCCCCACAACTTCACGCTTGCGACCCATGAACCGGTGGCTATTTGCACCTTCAGTCAAATAGCCTTGTACTTGTATAGCGTGTTTAGCGCGGTCATTTAAAGGTAACAGCATCTCCACTGGTTGTCCAATCGCCTCGGCTGCGCTGTAGCCGAAGCTGCGTTCGGCAGCGCTATTGAACAGCAGGATACTCCCGTTTTCATCGGTGCAGATAACAGCATCGTCAATTAGCTGCAGAGCGTCGAAAACCACTCGAGAGGGCTTTACTCGGTCCGTTGTTGAAGGACTTGGGCAATCCATACCAGCGACTCCTAAAAAGCGCGTGCCTGATCGATGATATCAGATGCCGGTGGTAATAAGTATAAGTGAATCGGTCGGAGGATTTGGCGAAATTCTTGATACGCAGCGACCAGTTTTCAGCACTAAAGTTACCTAGTTCGGTCCTCCGCGCTTAATCCGCAAGTCCCGCTTTGACGCGATGTCGTGTTGACGCTTGGCATGATGGAAAAGGCGCTGCATGATAATAATCGCACATGAGGCAGACGTTTATGGAAAAGGAAATCGAACTGAAGCTAGAAATGACAGGCGAAGCCGCCGATCAGATCGAAGCTTCCGGGTTACTGGTGGGTGATCCCAAAATCACGCAGCAAAAATCGATCTACTTCGACACGCCCGATGGAAAGCTAAGGAAAGCAGGACTTTCGCTACGCATTCGTGAGTCGGAAGGCAAGCGCATCCAGACCGTCAAGGCGGATCGAGGCAGCGCGGCCGGTTTGTTCGCGCGCTCCGAATGGGAGCAATCCGTCAACGACGACGTGCCTATCCTTTACGACAGCACGCCGATACGCGCGCTACTCGGTGAATCAACCGATGCCATTACATCCGTTTTCGAGGTCAGGATCGACCGATACACTTGGCTCATGAATGAAGGCGGCACATCGATTGAGTTGGTACTGGACCGTGGAGAGGCCGTCGTCTGCGAGCGCCGGTCCTCGATTTGCGAGATCGAACTCGAATTGAAGAGCGGCGCCCCTGCCGCACTGTTCGCGCTCGCGCGCAAAATCGATACGGCAGCGCCCGCGCGACTTGGCGTGCTCACCAAGGCAGAGCGAGGCCATAGACTGACCAGACCGCTTGAGACAGTGGCCAGGGCGGAGCCGGTGGAACTCGCCTATCACATCTCGACAGAGGAGGCGTTTCGGACTGTCGTGAACTCCTGCATCCGGCAATTCCGACTCAATGAAGCGATTTTTCTTGAGGACCGCAACGCGGCGGCACTGCATCAGTCGCGTGTCGCGATAAGAAGGTTGCGATCGGCCTTTTCGATTTTCAAGCCGATGATTGGCAATGCAGGAGCGGATCTGCGTGAAGGGTTTCGCTGGTTGTCTTCGGAACTTGGCGACGCGCGAAATCTGGATGTGTTGCTCGATCGCGCTGGACCAGGGCAGATACGCTATCGGATCGTCGTAGCGCGCGAAATCGCCTACGACCGGGTCTGCGAGGTGCTGTCTTCGCCGCGCGTGCGGCTTCTGATGCTCGACTTCGCCGAGTGGGCGGCAGGCGACACGTGGGCAGGCTCGTTGGTCGGCGATGCTAGCCGCGAGCAGTCTGCACGCAAATTCGCGATCAAGGCGCTCAATCGTTTTCGCCGAAAGGTGAAAAAGGATGGGCGTGACCTGGCTACCGCAGATGATGGGGAACGGCACGGGCTTCGCAAGGATGCCAAGAAGTTACGGTATGCGGCAGAGTTCTTTGCAACTTTATTCGAGAGAAAGGGCGAGAAACGTCACTACAAGCGGTTTGTCAGGGCACTCCAGTCGCTCCAGGACCAGCTCGGGTCGCTGAACGATCTCGCGACGGCTCCGGCGGTGTTGGAAAAATTGGGCATGACAAACGACGTTGATGCGCGCGAACTGCTAGCCAGCGGTAAGAAGAAAAAACTCCTGAGGGCGGCTGAAAAAGCCCATAACAAATTCACCGACATAAAACGATTTTGGAAGTAAGTTGTTTGGAATGTGACAAATGGTAAAATACGCTGGTCTCAGTGGTTGCAGAAGGCCGCTTCGGGAAGCCGATTTCGGCAAGGTAAGTCACGCAAGTTTTAGCGGTAGTCGCAGAAACCGAAGTCGCATTGCCCCTGCGTTGTCGAACGCTGTCCTTGGTTGAACCGCACCAGATTTCTAGGGGGCAAGCTGGACCAAGCGCCAGACGAGCGTCGAAATAAGGACTACCAGACTAGCGATTAACGAAGTTGCTGCAAGACGGCCGGCATGCAGGCGGGCATTGGCTAATACTATGGCAATCTTGAAGGTCATGTTTACTGCGACCGTGCCGCCAAGGGCAATCGCAGCAATTGCGGGATTCACCGATCCACGTGGTAGACCGCCCAACGTCACGATTGCGGCATCGACGTCAAAGCTCCCGGCGATAAACAGAGACCAAGCGGCGCCCGCCTCACCAAACTTGAACTGGGCCCAACGCACCAGCAGCGAGGCGGCACCCATCGCAACCAGGAAGCCCAGCGCAGGAAGAAGTTCGAACGGCTTTTTCATAAGTTGGCTGGTGGTGCCGCTACTCGTTCGCTCGTACCGCCAAGTGATAGCCGAAACGGCAAATGCGGCGAAGCCTGCCGGGGCAAGCAGCCAGAGTAATGGCAGAGCTGCTGCAGGTGCGAGAATGGCGGTTAGTACCAGGACACGCACATACATCACTGCACTTGCGAGGGCGATACCAGTGGCGAACGGGCCTGTGTCTGTTTCGCGGAGCCTTGTTGCAAACGCCGCAGTGACAGCGGTCGAAGAGTATGTTCCGCCGATCACCGCAGCGATGATTGTTCCCTTGTTCTTGCCGATTACCCCGTTCGCCACATAGGCGACAATGGAAAATCCGATAATCAAGACAAGGACCAGCCAGAGCTTGAACGGGTTCCAGGCGTCATAGGGCCCATATTGTGCGTTGGGAAGGAACGGCAGGATAGCGACCGCGATGACCGCAAACCTGGCGATAGCCTGAACCTCAATCTGGTCCAGTGAACGTAGGAGATTATGCGCCTGGTTACGCATTGCGAGAACGAAGGTGGTGAGCGCTGCGCCCGCAACTGCGAATGCCATATGGCCAGCACCGCCGAGTAGGCCCAGCGCCAAAGTAATCATAGCGGCGACCATCGTGGTAGCGTCGCGCTTGCCGGTCTTGGCCTGTTGGCGCAGGAAGCCGGCGACCAGAAGCGTAACGAGTCCACCAAGCATATTGCCGCCATGGCAGTGGAAACTTCTCGTGCGGTCAATGCTACCAAGCTGCCAAAGCCGCCGATCAGGGTGAATGTCCGCACACCTGCCACCCGCGTTCCATCCGCCTGTCCGCGCTGCTGCCAGCCGCGTTCAACGCCGATCAGCAAGCCGGATACCACCCCGGCAAGCAAGGACA
>JBGSPK010000091.1:0-2201 GCA_041738665.1 Sphingorhabdus sp.
ATATCATGTTTACTATAAAATTTCGGAGGCCCTTTTGGCTTTGACACCGACTGACAAGCGCGCCGGAAGCGATGAGGCTTTTCTGCGCGAAGTGGACGATGCGGTCCGCGCAAGCGATCTGACCAGTTTCTGGACCCGTTACGGCCGTTGGCTTTTGGCGGCGATTGTCGCTGCGCTTTTGGCATTTGGCGGCTGGATAGTTTACCAGAACCAGCAACAGGCCGCCGCCGACAGGCAGGGCGAGGAATTTGTCGATGCCATGGACAAGCTGCGCGCAGGGCAAGAAAAAGAGGCGCGCGCCAAGCTGGCAACGCTCGCGAAGGCTGATCAACCTGGATATCGCGCAATGGCGCAATTGGTTGAGGCCAACCTTCTAGGCGAAGATGGCAAGACCAAGGAAGCAATTGCAATCTATGCTAAAGTTGCCGGCGACAGCAGCCTGCCGCAGACCTTCCGCGACCTTGCACTCATTCGCCAGACCAGCGCAGAATTCGATTCATTGCCACCGCAAAAGGTGGTGGACAGGCTGAAGACACTCTCCACCCCAGGCCACGCCTGGTTTGGAAGCGCAGGCGAGCTGACTGCATTGGCTTATCTGAAAATGGGCAAAGACAATCTTGCAGGCCCCATTTTTGCACAGATTGCCAAACAAGATGGGTTACCGCAAAGCCTTCGCAGCCGCGCCCAACAGATGGCGGGTGCCTTGGGGATTGATACCGTTCAGGTTGATGAAAAGCGCAATGCGGCAACGACGGCAGCAGAAGCTGCCGCAAAAGGAGAGTGATTACGTGAAGAATAGCGCAAAATTACTACTGGCTTTGGCCGCATCTGCATCGCTGACTGGCTGCGCCGTCCTAGACAGCGTGCGCGGCGATGCAGGCAAGAAGAACAATACGCCCACCGTCGGCAACCGTGTCGACATATTGGGAACCGAGCGCGACATGGAAGTCGACCCGGCATTGGCCGGTGTTTCTGTCATCCTTCCGGCGCCCGCCGTCAATGACGCCTGGGCACAGCCCGGCGGTAACGCATCGAAATCGCCGGGCCATGTGGAGCTTGGACAGGGCCTTTCACTAGCCTGGACCGCAAACGTGACCGGTGCCAACCCGCGCGCGCGTCTCGCCGCAAGTCCGGTGATGAGCGATGGGCGTCTTTATGTTGTTGATACCACGGCGCGGGTCACTGCGTTTGACGCAAACAGCGGCACACAAATCTGGTCCAATGCGCTCGAAGTCGAAGACGACGGCAAGCCCTCGCGTTTCGGCGGCGGGGTTAGCGCGACCGGCACCAACGTTTTTGCAACAAATGGTGTTGGCGATGTCGCCGCGCTTGCTGCCGATACTGGCGCATTGGTTTGGAAAAAGCGTCCGGCAGGCCCCCTGCGTGGTGCGCCGACGCTTTCGAACGGTAATGTCTATGTCATGACGCAAGACAACCAGATCTACGCGCTGCGTCAGACAGACGGCGAACCACAATGGAATGAAGCAGGGCCTGTCGCAGCCTCCGGCATTTTTGGTGTTGGCGCGCCGGCCGCCGCGCAAGGCACCGTGATAGCTGGTTATTCAAGCGGCGAGCTTGCGGCCTATCGATATGAAAATGGCCGTAGCCTGTGGAGCGACACGCTGTCGCGCACCGCGATGTCGACGTCGGTTTCGACGCTCACCGATATTGACGCCGACCCGGTTATTGACCGTGGCCGCGTTTTTGCACTCGGCAAGGGTGGACGGATGGCATCTTACGAGCTGGTCACAGGGCAGCGGATTTGGGAAATCAATATTGCAGGTATCTCGACGCCGGTTGCTGCTGGCGAATGGATATTCGTAATGACCGACGAAGCTAAATTGCTGTGCGTTGCGCGCTCGAGCGGAAAGATCCGGTGGATTTCCAAATTGCAGCGTTATGAAAATGAAGAAAAGAAAAAGGGCCCAGTAAGCTGGCAGGGGCCTGTTCTTGCAGGCGGACGACTGGTCGTCGCCAATTCGCGCGGTGAAATCTGGTCGGTTGCACCCGCCGACGGCACAGCGAGTAAATCTTTCGACCTCAAATCGCCTGTGTCGCTGGCACCGATTGTCGCCAACAACACGCTGTATATTCTAGACGACTCGGGCCGGGTTTCGGCCTTTCGCGGATAATTAAGAAGGGACATCCGGCATGTTGCCGACGGTAGCCATTATCGGTCGGCCCAATGTCGGCAAGTCGAC
>JBGSPK010000118.1:0-3478 GCA_041738665.1 Sphingorhabdus sp.
GCGACATTGTCGCGCAGGACATTCCAGTCGAACGTTGCGCCTTGCGTGTTCCAGCCAAATCGCTGCGCATCGGCCAGATCTTCGGCAAAATGCGAACCATAAACGAGCAGCTTCTTCGGCACGCAGCCGCGAATGACGCAGGTTCCGCCAACGCGATGCTCTTCCGCTACAGCGACGCGGGCACCATGGGAAGCCGCTATTCGCGAAGCGCGCACGCCCCCTGACCCAGCGCCAATGACGAATAAATCATAATCATAATCTGACATGGGAAATTCTTTCTGTTGCGGGCGCGATATGGTTACAGCGCCGCCGCATTGCCAAGTGCAATAATTCGCCTGCGTTATCGAACAAAACGATTGGGATCAAATATCCCCTAGTGCCGCCTCAATTAAAGCGGTCGTCGACGGGTCAAATCCGCTTGGTCCATTTTCGCCAATGCTTTTTGCGATTTGCTTGCCAAGCTCAACCCCGAACTGGTCGAACGGATTTATACCCAGCAACACCGCATTCACAAAAGTGCGGTGCTCGTAAAAGGCAATCAGTGCGCCAAGTGTTGACGGCGTGACGTCGTCTACCAATATGGTTGTCGAAGGCCGGTTGCCAGCGTAATTCCTTGCGAGGTCATCCGCTTTTTTGCCCGACATCAATGCCGCGCCTTGGGCGAAACAATTGACCAGTAGGGTTTCATGATGCGCCGGGTCGAAATCATGACCCGGTGTTTTGCTGGCGATAAATTCGACGGGAATCAGGTGCGTTCCCTGATGCAGCAGTTGGAACATGGCGTGTTGGGCGTCTGTCCCTACTCCGCCCCATGTAACCGGCGCGCTGTTACGGCCCAGCGGAGTGCCATCTGTGGTTACCGATTTACCGTTTGATTCCATTTCGAGCTGCTGCAAATAATCGGGCAGAAGTCGAAGGCGCTCGTCATAAGCAAACACGGCGCGCGTTTCGCAATTTTTGGCTTGAGCGTAATAAAGATCGGAAAACGCAGCGAGAATGGGGGCATTTTGCAACATTGGCGCATTTCGAAAATGCCGGTCCATTGCCGCAGCCCCTTCCAGCAGTTCTTCATAAACCACCCAGCCAAGGCCAAGGGCGACCGGGAAACCAATTGAGCACCAAAGTGAGTAACGGCCACCTACAGCTTCATTAAATGGCAGAACACGGCTTTCATCGATTCCCCACTCCACCGCCTTGTCGGGATATGCCGTCAATGCGACAAATTGTGCATATGGATCGGTCACGCCCCCGTCGCGCATCCATTCCATCGCGCTTGTCGCATTCAGCAGAGTTTCTGTCGTGGTAAATGTCTTGGACGCGACCGCGACAATAGTTTTGTGCGGATCCATATCCTTCACCGCCTCGGCCAGCGCGGCTCCGTCGACGTTCGAAACAACCTTGACGTCATAGCGCACATCGTCGCGACCCAGCGCGTCGACCAAAAGCTTGGGGCCAAGTGCTGAGCCTCCGATCCCGATATGCAAGATATGCTTGATATCGCCCAGCGCCCCGGCATCAATCGCCTCGACAAGCCCGCGCATCCGCGCCTGGAAACCGCGCGCATTTGCCACAGCTTCGGGGCTGCCATTCCCTCGTTCCGCGCTATGCTCCGCCGCGCGGCCTTCAGTTGGATTAACAACTGCGCCCGTAAAAAGCGCCTCTTTCGCTACCGTCAGGTCTGTGTCCACAGCCATCTGCGCAAAAATGGCGAGCAAATCGTCATCGAGATGTGTTTTGGAAAAATCGAACCGAAAACCAGGTTGCAAAACCGTCAGCTTGGCTACGCGATCGGCATCACCGTCGAACAACGCACTTAGCGATTTTGCTTCAACATTTTCCAGAGCAGGCCAATTGGCACCAGTCATTTTGCATCCCTTTTCATGGCGTCGCCGCCGTCACTTTAACTCGGCACTGGCCAATAGCCGCCCCAAGCATTAGAAGGCCAGCCAATCCGTCAACCAATGACATTTTTTGCGAGTTTGCGTGACATCAACATCCGAAAAGACCGAAGGTTTCGAAACCCAGACCGCAATCGCCGGTGCGAGCGGAAAAACTTCTTCCGAATGGCGCGAATATGGCAGTTTTCTGCTTAAGCTAGCTTTATTCGTATTCATCCTGCGCAGTTTTATCGTCTCGCCATTCAATATTCCGTCGGAATCGATGCAACCCCGGTTACTGATCGGGGATTATCTGCTCGTTGCGAAATGGCCTTATGGCTATTCGCGCTACAGTCTCCCCTTCTCTTTACCGATAATACCGGGCCGGGTTTTTGCGAGCCAGCCTGAGAGGGGAGATGTGGTCGTTTTCAAGGCTCCCCCAAGTTTGAAGGATGACTATATCAAGCGCGTCATCGGACTACCGGGTGATGTTATCCAGATGCGAAGCGGCATTTTAGAAATCAACGGCGTGGCCGTAAAGAAAGAGCGCATCGCCGATTTGGTCATTCCTGTTACGGACAATATGACCGAGGCAGCCGCGCTTGAAGGAACCCCCTTCCCCTGTTGGCGACCGGATTTTGAAGAAGTGTCGAAAGCGGGTGTTCGTCAGTGTCGCTATCCGCGCTTTACGGAAACGCTACCCAACGGCCGCGAGTATAATATCCTTGACCTTGATAGCGGACTTCCCGGTGATGACACCGAGGCATTTGTCGTTGGCGAAGGCCAGATATTTCTGATGGGCGACAACCGTGACCGCAGCGCCGACAGTCGCTTTCCGGCCGATGGTAAGGCAATCGGGATCGTGCCGCAGGAAAATCTTGTCGGGAAAGCTTTGGTAACGGTGTTTTCGACCGATGGCTCTTCGCGCTGGCTGTTGCCCTGGACATGGTTCAGCGCCGCACGTTGGGACCGGATTGGAAAAGGATTTTGACAACCGACGTTCAAGACGCTTGGTTGCATGAGCTGCTACCGAGTGCACCTGCTAACAAAGAACTTTATGTCCGTGCCTTAACGCATGGAAGCACTGGAAAGCCTGACTACCAACGCCTCGAATTTCTCGGCGACCGTATTTTGGGGCTCGTGATATCTGACATGCTCTATCATCGTTATTCGGACGAAGCAGAGGGTCGTTTGTCGCATCGGCTGAATGCTCTGGTCTCGGGCAGCACTTGCGCTGTCATTGCCCGGGAAATCGGCCTTCCGCCGCATATCCGGCTTGGGAAACAAGCGCGCGATGATGGCGCCCAGCAAAGCGACAACGTGCTGGGTGACGTCATGGAAGCAATTATTGGTGCGGTTTACTTGGACCATGGTTTGGAGGCCGCACGCAGTCTCATCGAACGTCTATGGGGGCCGCTCATTGAAACCGCCAATGGCGCACCGAAACATCCCAAATCCGAACTGCAGGAATGGTGCGCCGCAAATGGACGCAAAGTTCCTGAATATACCATAACCAAAAAAGAAGGTCCGCCGCACGCCATGCGTTTTGAAATTACAGTCACCGTCAAAGGGTTTGACCCCGTCAGCGCCAGCGCCAACAG
>JBGSPK010000222.1:0-5208 GCA_041738665.1 Sphingorhabdus sp.
GCCTGAAAATCTCTTGTGCATCACCTTCACCAAGGCTGGCGCCGCCGAAATGGCAGAGCGCATCAATCGCTTGCTGGCGTCATGGGTGCAGTTGGATGACAAATTGTTGTTCAAGGATCTGGAAGCTATAGGCGCAAAATCAGGACCGCACGCAAGGCAACGCGCGAGCGAGTTGTTCGCCAAGGTTCTGGACGCACCAGGCGGCGGGTTGCAGATATTGACCATCCACAGCTTCTGCCAATCGCTTTTGGGAAGCTTTCCCGAAGAGGCAGGACTGGTGCCGGGGTTCAAACCAGTCGAAGGCCGCGAGCAGCAGCAATTGCTCCGCGAGGCACTCGCGACGATGGTGATCCATGCCGAGGAACGTGGCGATGATAAACTGATATCGGATCTGCAATCGCTGAGCCTCGCGATGGGCGAAGAGGCTGCGCTCAAATTCCTGCACAAATGCGCCGCTGTTCCTGATGTCATGGCGGGTATACCCGAGGGTCAGGGGGCCTCGGTATGGGCGCGGAGACTGGCGGACATCAGCTTTGACGATCCGGCCGAGGCGATGCTGGAGAAAGCTCTCGCCGACACTGCGATTGACCGGGCCGCGATTATCTCTTGCGCCGAAATGAACACCGCTTGGGGTAAGGGCAATGCCGATAGCCGGGGCGTCAAACGGGCACATGCCATATACGAATGGCTGGGCTTAGAAGCCCGGCAACGCGCGTCTGAATTTGCCAAGTTGCACGGGTTCTGGAGCAACACCAAGGGCGAACCAATGATAGCCTCCCGCGGGTATACGCCGACCGATGATGCGTATGCCGCGCTGGCACTGGAATTGTACAGCTGGACCAACGCGCTGGCCGAGCAGATGAGCAGGGCGAATTACGCCGACCGCCTTGCGCAAGCCTTGCTTGTCGGCAAGGCATTCGCGCACCAATATGCGAAAAGCAAACATGCTCTGGGTGTGGTCGACTTCGATGACATGATCCGTAAGACCGCAGAGTTGCTGGGCAGCAGCAATATGGCGGATTGGGTAAGGTTCAAGCTTGACCGGCAGATTGATCATATATTGGTCGATGAGGCGCAGGACACAAACATGGCGCAGTGGGACATCATCCGCTCGTTGACCGATGATTTTTACAGCGGCCTGGGCGCGCATCCCGAGAAAATCCGGACGATATTCTCTGTTGGCGATTTCAAGCAGGCGATCTACGGATTTCAGGGAACCGCGCCCGAACGCTATCGCGAGGCGGGAGGCAGCTTTGCCCAGCGGATAGAAGGCGCAGGTTCCGAGCTTCAGAAATTGACTCTGTCGCAGAGTTTCCGTTCGACTGCCCCAATCCTCGATTTTGTGAACGCAGTCATGTCCACCAGCGGACCAGACAGTTTCGGCATTAGCGACGAAATCGAGGATCATTACAGCCAAAAGGCGATGGTGGGTCAGGTGGAGCTTCTCACCCCCGTCACTGCGGCCTCCAAAAAGGACAACGCTGGCGATGACGGCGATGGCGACGAAGAAAACTGGATCAGCGACGAAAAACGGATGCTTGCGGAGCGCTTGGCGGACCATGCTAAAGCCCTGATTGATGAACGGCCCTGGTTGGCAACACAGGGACGACATCTGCAGCCCGGTGACATCATGTTCCTTTTGCGCAGCCGCGGAGAAATGGCGTCATTACTGGTAGCGCAATTGCACGAGCGCGGGGTGCCTGTGGCGGGTATCGACAGGTTGCGGTTGCTGCAACCGCTAGTCGTTCAGGATTTGCTGGCGGCAGTTCGTTTTGTATTACAGCCGGGCGATGATTTAAGCTTGGCGTGCCTTTTGGTGTCGCCCCTGATTGGCTGGTCGCAAGAAAAATTGCTGGCACATGGTTACCGCGGAGAAGCGCCGGGAACCCTGTGGCAGCATTTGCGCACGCAACCCGAAATCGCGGCAGATTTGGAACCACTGCGCGAGATGCTCGCATCTGCTGACTACACCACTGTCTATCATTTTCTCGAGCAAATCCTGTCCGGCCCTATTGGCGGTCGGCGAAAATTTGCTGCGCGCTTGGGCAGTGAGGCGCTGGTTCCTTTGGAGGAAATACTCAATTCGGCGATGCAGTTCGAACAGCAGCAAGGCGGCGGCTTGCAGAAATTCCTCGCTTGGTTCGATCGTGGCGATATCGAAATCAAACGCGAAGGCGAAAGCGGCGCGAATGAGGTACGGGTGATGACGGTGCATGGTGCCAAGGGATTGCAGGCACCAGTCGTCATCCTCGCTGACACAACCTCTGACCCCACCAAAAAGCCGGATCATTCGGCCGAGTTGCTTATTGACGAGGGACGGCGCACGCCATTGCTGCCAATCCGCAAAGCCGAGCAATCGGGCAGGTTGCTCGAAATTGTCGACATGCAAAAGACACGCGAGCTCCAGGAGCATAAGCGCTTGCTCTATGTCGCGATTACCCGGTCCGAAGAGCGATTGATTATGGGCGGTGCGTTGGGTGTCAGCCGCAAGGGCGAGGCGCCCGCCGAAAGCTGGTATGTCGCAATCGAGCGAGGAATGATGGCGCTTGGCTGTCAATGGGAGGAAGATCCCCGCTGGGGCAGGGTGATGCGCCATATCGGTGCGCACGGCGCAACGGCCAAGCCTACGTCAGATACAGTTATCCAACCCGGCGGAGAATTAAGGCTCACAACCGAAATACCGGCTTGGCTCTTCGCTCCGGCGCCGGTTGAGCAACGCCCGCCAAGGCCGCTTGTACCGTCGCGGCTTGACGATGACGATTATGGCGATGCGCCAGTTAGCGCAGCGATGCGGGCGGCGGCGGAGCGGGGCAAACTTATCCATGCGCTGTTTGAACGCGTAACTGACGCTGCGTCATTGAAGGCTGGTGAGAGGTGGCTTGTGGCCAATGCACGGGACGTGAAAATCGATCTCGGTAAAATCATGGCCGATGTGAAAGCAATTGTCAGTGACCCGCAATGGGCGTCCTTCTTCGGCTCAAATGCTCGTGCGGAAGTGCCTCTGGCGGCGGTCGTCGGCGAAACAGTGATCAGCGGACGGATTGACAGATTGATCGTCGAACCCGGCCTTGTCCGCGCCATCGATTTTAAAACGGGCAGATCGGTTCCTGCCCACGAAACGAAAGTGGCGACGCCCTATCTGCGACAGATGGCGCATTATGCCGCTGCATTGCAGACCATTTTTCCCGACTCGGTCATCGAGATGTCGTTGCTTTTCACGGACGCCCCGCGGCTTATCAAACTGTCGGATGCAATACTGGCACCTTACAAACCCGCCTCCTGACCCACCAAGCAAAACTATTGCGCCTGCGGCTTGTTTTGGACCCCACAGGAGCATACATTGACTGTCAACAAAGGAGATTATCATGGCTACCACTTCCGTCACCGACAGCGATTTTGACACGCAAGTCCTTAAATCCGACAAGCCTGTTTTGGTCGATTTCTGGGCTGAATGGTGCGGTCCATGCAAGATGATTGGACCGAGCCTTGAAGAAATCAGCGAAGAGCTGGGCGAACAGGTTCAAATCGTGAAGCTCAACATCGACGACCATCCCGATACCCCAGCCAAATATGGCGTCCGCGGAATTCCGACGATGATCCTGTTCAAAAATGGCGAGATTGCCGATACCAAGGTTGGCGCAGCGCCCAAGGCACAGTTGAAGAGCTGGCTTGAGAGTGCGCTCTAACTGCGATAATCGGCGTTGATACTGATATAACCATGCGTGAGGTCGCACGTCCAGACGGTCGCGCGGCCATCGCCTAGGCCCAAATCGACGCCGATTTCGATGTCTTGGCCTTTGAGATGCGCGGCGACGGGCGTTTCGTCGTAGCCATCAACGGGTAGGCCATCGCGCGCGACCTGCGTCGCGCCAAAGCTAATCGACAGCCTGTCACGGTCGGCAGGTTCCCCCGCCTTGCCGACGGCCATAACGACGCGTCCCCAATTGGCATCTTCGCCCGCAATAGCGGTTTTGACCAAGGGCGAATTGGCAATCGCCAGTCCGACTCGCCGGGCGCTGTCGTTGTTGACCGCGCCGGATACAATAATCTCGATGAATTTCTGCGCACCTTCGCCATCGCGCACAACGAGGTGCGAAAGCTGACGGCAGACATCATTCAGTGCCGAAGCGAATGCGTCTGCCCCCGCATCGTCGAACGAACGCAGCGGAGTATTGCCGGCTTTGCCCGTCGCAAATGCAAGCACAGTATCGCTGGTGGAGGTGTCGCTATCGACGGTGATGCAGCTGAAGCTGTTCTGGTTTGATGCCGACAAAAGCTGCTGCAAAAACTCCGCATCGACCGCCGCATCGGTGAAGATATATCCGAGCATTGTCGCCATGTCTGGCGCGATCATCCCGGATCCTTTGATTATGCCGACCAGATGAACTCTGCGGCCATCGACGATTGCGCTCGCAGTTGCTCCTTTGGCGAACGTATCAGTGGTGCCGATTGTATTGGTAGCGTCCTCCCAACTGCACAGCGGGGCATTAAATATAGCCTTTAAGCCTGCTTCGGCTTTATCCTTAGGCAACGGCACTCCAATGACTCCCGTCGATGAGACGAAGACTTCATTGGGCTGGCACTGTAAGTGCGCCGCAACTTGTCCGATTATTGTTTCGACCGCTTCCCGGCCTCGGTATCCTGTAAACGCGTTGCTGTTGCCTGCATTGACCACCAGCGCGCGTGCCTTGCCACCTTTTAGATGATCGCGGCATGTTTCGACCTCTGAAGAGCAGCAGATATTGCGTGTCGTTACGCCAGCGACTGTGGTGCCTTCGTCCAGCTCCACGAAAGTCAGATCGCAACGTCCCCAATCCTTATATCCGGCGCGCGCAATGCGAGGCGTCGCTCCGGCGATTATGGGCATCTCGGGAAAATCTATCGCAAGTGGTGATTTTGCTAACAATTTCAGAAACCTTCTTTATTTTACAACGGAGTTTTGAGGAGCTGATGATGATTTACTGGTTTGCGGCGCTAACAGCAAATGCGGCAACTGCAACCCTCATGGTGCCATCGCCACCGGCAGCCCCGCCACCGCCTGTTATTGCGGTTTCCCCGATCCTGCCGCCGCCACCTAAGAAGGGCGTGGAAAGCCCAGCTACTCCGAAAAACTTCCCGGGCGGATGGGCGACCACGAATGATTATCCATCCAAGGCATTACAGGAGGAAAGGGAGGGAATAACGGCATTTCGCGTTTTGGTGTCGAAG
>JBGSPK010000144.1:0-6031 GCA_041738665.1 Sphingorhabdus sp.
CATTTCGCGCACGCGGCCGGCAAGATGCGTGGTCAGCGGCAACCGTGCGCCCATATAGCTCGGGATGTTATTCGCCGCTTTGGTCGCCGCGCGAACAATAAGGTCGAGGTCCTTGATCGATTCGACCTCAAGCGCCATCCCAGCGAAAGTAAACGTGTTTCCGGGCGAGAGTGTCGAGGCAAAGCCCTCCTCGACCTTGCCGAGTTTGCGCCCGTTGCGGAAGCGGACGTCCAGCATCGGCGAGTCGACGATGATACCAGCGTTGAACCGGTGCTGCGCCGCAAATTTGGGATGCGCGAGGTGCCATTTCCCGTCTGGGCGCTTCACCAGTTTCTTGAACTTGTCATAAGCACGGAGCGAATAGCCACCAGTCGCGATAAATTCGATAACGCGCGCAAAGGTTGCAGAATCAAGCGCCGAATAAGGCAAAGCTGATTGGACCTCCGATAGCAGTTCCGCCTCATCGAATGGCCCCGCGCAGGCAATCCCCATCACATGCTGAGCAAGCACATCATAGCTCCCCAGTTGAAATGCCTCGCCGTCGCGTACGCCTTCGGTCACGGCATCGAACGCTGCCTGCGCCTCGAGATATTCGAAGCGGTTGCCGGGGACGAGGATGGCCTTGGACGGTTCGTCCATCCGGTGGTTAGACCGCCCGATGCGCTGCAACAGCCGCGACGATCCTTTGGGCGCGCCCATCTGGATGACGCAATCGACATCGCCCCAATCGACGCCAAGGTCGAGCGAAGCGGTGCAGACCAAAGCCCGCAATTTGCCATCTGCCATCGCGCCTTCGACCTTGCGCCGTGCCTCGATCGACAGCGAGCCGTGATGGATGCCGATGGCATATTTCGGCTCGTTCGCATCCCATAATTTCTGGAAGATAAATTCGGCGAGGAACCGGGTGTTGCAGAAAATCAGCGTGATCTTATTGCGGCCGATCTCCTCGATCAGCTGCGGGATCGCATGCTGCCCGCTATGCCCCGCCCACGGCACGCGGCCCTCGGGGAGCAGGATCGTCAGGTCAGGCTCCGCCGCCGCCTCGCCCTCGACCAGCCTGACGAGATCGATATCGCCATCAGGCGCCAGCCAGGCGCGATAGTCATCGGGATCGGCGACGGTTGCGGACAAGGCAACGCGCTGCATATCGGGCGCGAGCGTTTGCAGACGCGCCAAGCTCAAGCTCAACAAATCACCGCGCTTGCCATTGGCGAAAGCGTGGACCTCATCGACAATCACGCGCTTGAGCGTCGAGAACAGGCGCAGGCTATCTTCATGGGTCAAAAGCAGCGAGAGCGATTCCGGTGTGGTCAGCAAGATATGCGGCGGCTTCACCCGCTGGCGTTGCTTGCGGTCGGATGGTGTATCTCCGGTGCGGGCTTCGATCCTGATGGCGAGGCCCATTTCTTCAACCGGCATCAGCAAATTGCGACGGACATCGACGGCAAGCGCCTTGAGCGGTGAGATGTAAAGCGTGTGCAAACCTTCGGCCGGGTCGGCAATCAAATCGCTCAGCGTCGCCAAAAACCCTGCCAGTGTCTTACCAGCACCGGTTGCCGCTACCAATAATGCATGTTGCCCTGCACCTGCTGCGTCGAGCATCTCCAGTTGATGCCTGCGCGGAGCCCACCCACGCGACGCGAACCATTCGATCAAAACAGGCGGCAGGGAAGTCACACCGGCTTAATGCCCTGCCTGCTCTCCGCGTTCCAGTCCCGATGCTGCCAACTGCGCGTCTATCTGCGCCATCAGACGGTCTAGGCCATCCTCCGATGAGGCTTCTGCCCGCGCGACAAGCACATCCTGCGTGTTCGAAGCCCTCAGTAACCACCAGCCATCGGGCGTATTCACACGGGCGCCGTCGGTGTTGTTGACGTCGGCACCGTCCGCGGACAGCCGCGCAAGCACTTCGTCGATCACCGCGAATTTGCGGCTTTCGTCGACCTGAAAGCGCATTTCGGGCGTGTTGATCATATCTGGCATCGCGCTGCGTAGTTCGGTGACGCTTTTACCGAGCTTGGCCGATGCCGCCATCAGCCGCACGGCGGCATAAATTGCATCGTCGAAGCCATAATATTGATGCTTGAAGAAGATATGGCCGGACATCTCGCCTGCGAGCGGGCTACCTGTTTCCTTCATTTTGGACTTAATCAGGCTATGCCCTGTTTTCCACATCAGCGGCTTACCGCCCAGTTGTTCTACGCGGTCGAACAATGCCTGTGACGCCTTCACATCAGCAATAATCGTCGCGCCCGGCACATCGCCCAATACATCCTCGGCATAAATCTGCAGCAATTGGTCGCCCCATATCACCCGGCCTTGGCCATCTATTGCACCGATACGGTCGCCATCGCCGTCGAATGCCACTCCAAAATCGAGGTTTCTTTCGGCGACAAGCTTTTGCAAATCGACCAGATTCGCCGGGTCGGTGGGATCGGGATGATGATTGGGAAACTGGCCATCCACATCCACAAACAACAGATGATGCTCACCCGGCAGCATCTTGACCAGCTTTTCAATCGCCGGTCCCGCCGCGCCATTGCCTGCGTCCCAGCCGATGCGAAACGCCTTGGTGGGCGATGCCTCGGCAACGCGGGCGACATATTGGTCAAGGATATCCAGATGCTCGTTGGTTCCAGTCCCCTCGGTCCAGTCCCCTGCCGCCGCCATGGTCCCGAGCTTCTGGATATCGCTCCCAAAGAACGGGCGTCCTTGGAGGACCATCTTGAAGCCGTTATAATTGGCTGGATTGTGGCTGCCGGTTATCTCGATGCCGCCGTCAACGCCGTCCAGAACAGCTTCGGCATAATATAGCATCGGCGTTGGCCCCATACCGATGCGGACAACATCAACGCCGCTTTCGTTAAGCCCGCGCACCAAAGCTTCTTCGAGCATCGGTGAACTGACCCGTCCGTCATAACCGACCGCAGCCTTTTTGCCGCCTGCACGGACCAAGCAAGTGCCGAACCCGCGCCCGATGGCATAAGCGTCTTCTGCCCCCAACGTTTCGCCAATAATTCCGCGAATGTCATATTCACGAAGCGAGGTAGAGTGGAAATTGTGGGTCACGCGAAGCTCCTGAAACTGGCTGCGCGCCGATTAGCGCGCTTTATCTTGCAAATCACGTAGCAAAAGGTCGCGCGCCTCATTTAGTTCCCGCGCACGGTCGTCGCTACCGCCGGTATCGGGGTGATTTTTTGCGATAAGCGCGCGGTGCCGTTCGCGGATTCGCTCCGCATTGTCGAAGCGCGATACGCCCAGCATAAACCGTGCTTTGTCGATGCCATATTGGTCGCTCTGTTTCGCCCGCGCTCCGAACAGCCGCCATGTCAGGCCTCGATACCAGGTCACCGCGACGCCGATGGCGGCGACGCCGATTATCAGATTTCCGCGCGCGGCAAGAAACGCACCTGCAAGCCCCAGCAAAATCGGCGGGAGTTGCTGCCTCGATAGCTTGCCCTTCCAAACCGCCCATCCGAGCGCCGCAACGATGAGGGCAATGAGTAATGCCATCAAACAAGCGCAGCCGTTTGAATTTCGGGAAGTGCCAGGCCTGTCACCAGTTCGCGCAGTTCCTGACGCGCGACGATGTGCGCGGTGGCGAGCTGGCCGAGATGCCCCTTGTCGATCAGGGTCAGTCCCGATGGAAACAGCTCGCGGTATATAACGCGCTCGTTGAGGCCGGGTACTGACCGGAAGCCGACGCGCTTCGACAGCTCAGCAATAGCATCGGTCATTCGCTGCTGGTTCCGCGCTTCCATATTATGCAGGCGATTGCGTACCACGACCCAGTCAATGGTCACGCCATCGGCCTTGGCGCGTTCCTTGCGCGCTTCCCAAATCAACTCAGCATAGAAGCTGAGCTTGCGCACTTTGAAATTTTCAGCATCGACCTGCCCAATCAGATCGAAGTCGACAAAGCTGTCATTGATCGGCGTGACCAGCGTGTTTGCACGTGTAGCAACAAAGCGCGCATATTTGTCGTCGCGGCCCGGCGTGTCAAAAACCAGAAAGTCATTTTCTGCACCCAGCCGGTCGACCTGCCGCTCCAGCGTTGCCTGCGAGTCATGTTCGAAGACTTCAAAGCTCGGCATCGGCAACGTTATGCCACGCCGCTTCATCGTATCGCGGCGGTTTTCAAGATAGCGGTAAAGCGTGCGCTGGCGCGAGTCGAGATCGATGCAAGCAACCCGCGCGCCACGGGATGCCAGCGCGATCGCGACGTGGACCGCAGTGGTCGACTTGCCTGTGCCGCCTTTTTCATTGGCGAAAACGATATGATGTGCCCCGGCCATAAGCCTCAAATTACCCCTGCTCGATATTTGCCTTGATATGCCCTGCCGGCATCTTTCATAGGCTTACCAATAGAGCCAATAAACAAGGCAGCGGGTACGTGCAAACCATCAATCAGCTTGACTCATTACGGCACAAAATTTCGGACTTGCGTAAAGCAAAGGGTCGGGTGGCGCTCGTACCTACAATGGGCGCGCTGCATGCAGGCCATATGGCGTTGGTGGAGGCTGCCAAAAAGCACGCCGATGCAGTCGCGGTCTCGATATTTGTAAACCCGACGCAGTTCGGACCGAACGAAGACCTCGACGCCTATCCCCGCACATTGGAGCGCGATTCCGAGTTGCTGCGCGCTGCCGGTGTCGATGTGCTGTGGGCTCCGCATGCGGCGACGGTCTATCCCGAGGGCTTCGCGACGAACGTCCACGTCGAGGGGCCTAGTTCAGGATATGACGGAGCGGCACGGCCAGGGCATTTCGATGGTGTTGCGCTTGTCGTTGCAAAATTGTTCAATCAGGTGCAGCCAGATGTCGCATTATTTGGCGAGAAAGATTTCCAGCAGCTGGCGGTAATCCGCCATATGGCGCGCGACCTTGATTTCGCGCTGGACATAATCGGCGTTCCGATTGTGCGCGATGCAGACGGTCTGGCTTTGTCATCCCGCAATGCCTATCTGAGTGCCAGCGAACGGACGGCTGCGCTTGCCCTGCCAAAAGCGCTTGATAAGGCGGCCAAAGCCATTGGGGGGGGCAGTGATGTCCGCGCGGTTACTGATGCTGCCACGGCAGAGATTTTGGCTGCAGGCTTTGCTCGCGTCGATTATTTTGCGCTGGCCGATTCTTCCACATTACAGCAGCTTCATCATTTCGATGGCCGGAGCGCAAGATTGTTGGCGGCAGCCAAAATCGGGAAAACACGGCTTATCGACAACCTCGCCATCTGAGCGCATTTGCGCGTCCGTTCAAAACGGATGAAGTTTTTGCGCTTTGCGTTAACCTTTTGTTATCCATGTTCCGCGAGATTGGCTTCTCACAGTGGATGTGGGGGCAAGAAAATGGGTAACAGTTTTAAAAGCGCTAATTTTTTGATGGAGAGCCGTCTGGCCGATGCGGCCCGCGGCAACGCCGATGCATTGTACGATTTGGGCATGGCTTATTCGACCGGCAGCAACGGTGTTGAGGTCGATTTGATCGAGGCGCATAAATGGTTTAATCTGGCAGCGCTCAACGGCAGCGAAGCCGCGATGATGTGCCGCGCGGATATTTCCGACGACATGACCGCACGCGAGATCGCCGAGGCACAACGTCAGGCCCGCGCCTGGTTGCAATCGACCGACCAACGCCGCGCGGCTTAATATTCGAATTCACCGTTCAATAAAACTTCCTAAAATTCGGACATTTGCTACACCTCCCCCGGCTGAATTCGGGGGAATGGATTTGTGGCTAATGTAACCGTCACCGAGGTGTTTTTGATCGCGATGATCCTGATCTTCGCGGTACCTTATCTGATTTGGCGATTGGGCCGCACCGAATATTATGCGCCTTTGGTAGTGGTGCAGATCATTTGCGGCATATTGCTTGGCCCCGGAATATTGGGGGCGGCTTTCCCTGATTATTACAGCTTCGTCTTCCGACCCGAGGTCATCACGGCGCTTAATGGTATCGCTTGGTGGGCGGTGATGATTTTCGTCTGGATTGCAGGAATCGAGCTCGACATTTCCGAGGCTTGGAAACGCCGCCGT
>JBGSPK010000212.1:0-13398 GCA_041738665.1 Sphingorhabdus sp.
TAAGGCTGAAGCTGTCATTGCCCGTTCAGCCGCTTTGCGCCATAATGCGCGCATGTTGATGTCGAACACCAAAAGAGTCGCCCGCCTGCATTATATGGCGAATGGTTTCCGGATGCTCAGCCCGGGCGACCATGTGCTGTGCGCGGTGACGGGTCAGGTCATCCCGCTTGAAGAGCTGCGCTATTGGAGTGTCATTAAGCAAGAGCCTTATGCCAGCGCCGAGATTTCAACCCGGGCGGCGCTCGGCAAGCGCTGAGACAATATGCGGGGCGTTGGTTCAATCTTGATGTTGCCGCTTGCGGCTATAGTAAGCTGCACCGCTACGCCGCCAATGGCAGCTGCACCGCCCAGACTTCCCTCATTGCCCGTCGACAGCTCGCCCCGGCTCATCGTCGATATTGCTTCGGAGACCCGGCCGGCGGACTTCTGGTTTTCGGGAGCGCCCGTCCAAGGTGGCTTGATTACAGGGCAAGCGCCAAAAGGCACGCGCTCGGTCATGCTCAACGGGACCGAACTGCCGATGACGCCCGACGGGTTTTTTCTGATGGGTTTCGACCGCGACGCCGAAAATAGCGCCAGCCTGGTTGCGCTGTATTCCGACGGCCATCGTACCGAACGCTATTTGCCGGTTGCGCCAGGCAACTGGCGGATTGAGAATGTTGCCGCCAATCCAACCGGCGGCGCGGCGACAACCGCCGAATTTCAGGCACGGCGCGGCCCAGAGCTTGCCCGTATCAACGCCGCGCGGGCGGTGCGCAGCGCAAGCAATGGCTGGAGGCAGGATTTTGTCAAACCCGTCGTTGGCCGTATCTCGGGCCTTTTCGGCGCACAGCGGATCTATAACGGAACGCCGGGAAGCTATCACAGCGGAATGGACATCGCCGCTACATCCGGCACCGAATTTGTAGCTCCGGCCGACGGCGTCGTGACACTCGCTGCGTCAGACGCCTTCACGCTTGAGGGCCATCTACTCATGATTGATCACGGCATGGGCCTCAACAGCGCGTTTCTGCATAGTTCCGAAATACTGGTGAAAGAAGGCGACGTCGTCAAACAGGGCCAACCCATCGGCAAGGTCGGCATGACCGGACGCGCCAGCGGTCCGCATTTGCACTGGGGTATGAAATGGAACAATGCTCGAATTGATCCCAAGTTGCTAATCCCAGTTAATTGACTGGCAGGCGTTGAAAAGCCAAATAGCCCGCGTCTGCTTCCCGATAGGGGTAACCGGCGGTGTAACCGAAGTTGGCCTCAGGCAGCTTTCCAGTCGCTCACAGTACTAAACGCCGGTAAGGTTTTCGGGCGCTGTTCCGCTTCGGCCGGCGTGTAATATCCGGGGGGGAGATTGGCAATTGGCATGCCTGCTGCAGCCATCATGTAAGGCGAGATGCGACGGCTGGTGCATAATCCGCCATTGCCGTCATTGACCAGCCGCTCTTCGAATTCCAATCCTTGCTGGTGGTTCATAGACCGGCGCACAGTCGAAACCGCGAGCTGGCCATCGCCAAAGTCCAGCACGAATTTGGCGCCGATGGGTACGTCCAATATGCCCTCAATCATCGCGCCCGATACGGAAAGATTGCGGAGCACAACAGAGTAGCAATGATTGTCATGGATTGCGCCGATTTTGCGGAACATTGACAGTCTATCGCTGCGCTGCACTGCTGGTCCGGATGGAGCGATGGTCCAGTCCCCAGCATCACAGCGCTCACGCAGCACCTCATCGCTCACGGGCATGCTGTAAACATAGCCTTGGACATGGCTGACATTGAGGTTGCGGACAAGTTCAAGCTGATCGAGCGCTTCAATACCTTCTGCCGTTGTTTCCATGTCCAATGCTTCGGCCAAGGCGACAATTGCCGTGATGATTGCGCCATTGCGCGAGCCAGGCTCAGTTGCCCCGCGCACAAAGCTTTGATCAATTTTAATTTTGTCGAACGGGGCAGTTTTCAGGTAACCGAGCGACGAGTAACCGGTACCGAAATCGTCAAGTGCCAACCGCACCCCGATTTTCTTGAGCGCGGCAAACATTGTGTCGGTATCGGCAGATTCCTGCAGGAATACACCTTCGGTAATCTCCAACTCCAGCCGGTGCGGAGGCAGCCCCGAGGCAGCCAAAGCATTTTCCACAATTTTGGGCAATAAATCATTGGCGAACTGTATCGGAGACACGTTTACTGCAACCTTCATATTACCGGGCCAGTTAGCAGCATCGGCGCAGGCTTTGTTAAGTGCCCATTCGCCCAAGTCTCCGATGAGATTGGCTTCTTCTGCAATCGGGATAAAAAGCGACGGAGAAATCGCGCCGCGTTCAGGATGATTCCAGCGGATAAGAGCTTCGAAGCCGTTTACGACGTTTGTTTTGGAATTTACCACCGGCTGATAGGCGAGCCAAATTTCGTTCCGCGACAACGCGTCGCGCAAATCTTCCTCTAATATCCTTCGGTCCTCAGCCGCTTGCAACAGGTCGCTCGAATAAAAGCGGAAACGTCCACGGCCGCCGCCTTTTGCAGCATATAGCGCAAGATCGGCGTTGCGAATGAGCTCCTCGCTCGTTCGCCCGTCGAACGGACTGACGGCAACACCAATGGATGCGCCGATGATGCATCGGCTGCCGTCTACCGAATAAGGATGCGATAATGATCGAATGATTTTGTCGGCCAAATCGCCTAGGGCGCCGCGATCATCAACATCCTGCAGGATGATCTGGAATTCGTCACCGCCAAGCCGGCTAATTTTTTCGCCGTCACCGACAACCCGGACCAGTCGCTCGGCGACCTGTTTCAATAATGCGTCGCCAGCCGGATGACCAAGCGTATCGTTAACCTGTTTGAACCGGTCCAAGTCGATCAACATGATCGAGCACGCACGGCGTTGCGCCTGAAATGCTGACAAGGTTGTATCGAGCAACTGCGACATTTTGAAGCGATTGAGCAAACCAGTGAGCGAATCATAGGTTGCGAGGCGTGAGGTGTCTTTGGCCCTCCGCCGCTGCGCGGTTACATCAGTCCCGCTTCCCCGAAAGCCGGCAAATTCTTGGCCGCGGAAGTATGGGCGGCCGGATACAGCCCACCAAATCTCGTCATCGTCCGTTGCGGCCTGCAATGGCAAATCGTTGAATTTGGACTGCTTGGTAAGGATGAACGGCAGTGTCCGTTGGTGACCGGCTGCATCATCGGTTCTGCAGAACAGGTCGACGAACGGCGTTCCGATGACGTCGGTCAGTGCTTTGCCCAACACCGTACATATCGCTTCGCTCAGATAACAGATTCGTCCTGCGGCATCGGTCGACCAAAACCAGCCTTGGCCGCTTTCTTCGAAATTTCGCAAAAGCAGCACTGCCTCTTTTGACGATGTGGTAGCCGCTATGGTCTGAGATGGCGCGGGAGCGCGCGAAGATAAGCGAGCCAACAAGCCGCGTGACGCGTCTGCGGAAGCATCTGCTCCCTCGCTTTCGTTCCACGAAAACTTCTTCGTCACCATTTGGTCTTCTCAATTTGTCTGGTCCAGCGCAAAGCATAGCATCGATGCCCTTGCGGAATGGTAAACAACGGAGGAATTTAAGTTATTTTGGCGATACCGCAGCGTTATTGGTTTGAGTCCGCATTTGAGAGGTCACGGCCCCGATATACGAATGATCAACCACATTGCCGCGACCGAGCCTATCGCATAAGCGGCAGTGGTTTTTGCAGGATCAAGCCAATTGTTTTGCACGCGCTTCAATACGGTCAATGTCACCAACGCAGCAGCTACGATGACCAATTGCCCAGCCTCCACCCCCAAATTAAACGTCAGCAACGCCGTTGGCACTTCGCCTTGTGGCAGGCCTATTTCCGCTAGCGCACCTGCGAACCCGAAGCCGTGAAGCAGACCGAAGAGGAAGGCGACAATCCAGGGTACCCGTTCGGACAGACGGGGGTCTCCGGGTTCGCGCTTGACGATTTCAACAGCAAGAAAGACGATGGACAGCGCAATCGCGGCCTCCACGGGCGCGCGGGGCAGGCTGATGAGCTGTAACGTGGTCGCGATCAGCGTGAGCGAATGCGCGATCGTAAACGCGGTAACAGTTGCAGCGACGCGCCATGTGCCGTTGAGCAAAAGAACCAGGCTGAGCACGAACAGCAGATGGTCATAGCCCATCAATATATGTTCGACCCCGGTGACAAAGTAGGTGCGCGCCACCTGCCAGCGGTCGGGTTTTGTAGCGATATCAGCGGTCGGTGCGCCCGGTGTGAGACGCGCAGCCTGAGTTCCGCCATCAAGAGCCTGATAGCGCATCAGCGCATCGCCGGGGGTGTCTTCGATGCCGGTTAGCCTGATGCTCCGGCCTGCGAGGGATTTGGTACAGCTGATGGTCCAGCGCGTCAAAAGCGCGGCGGAATCAATGCTTCGCTTGGGTGCAGTAGACTCAGCACAATCAGTCGGAAAGGTGGGAGTAACGCGTGCTGCCAGGCCAGGCTTAATCGGGGCCTTCCAGGTTACATCGTACAGGTGCCGGGTCGCAGCGGTGGCGGGCATCTCGCGGATTTCGAGATATCCGGGGCGAAGGTCATCGGCTCGGATGGCAGCGGGCCATGCTGCAATGAATATAAGAAGCAGGCTCGCGCGCAGTATCACGGTTTGGCGATATGAATTTCGTAGCCGTCGAGCAGCGCCTGATAGGCCGCAGCTTCGCGTGCGGCGCGGGTTTGTGCGCGCCAATCATTTGTCACATCTTGCCGTATTTGTCCGAGCGGAGGGATTTGCGAAGCGATGACCTCGTTTACGCGGACCGCATGTAAGCCGAAGCCCGAGCGCACAGGCCCCGCCCATTTGCCCAGCGGCAGGCTGCGCATGCTCTGAACAAATTCGTCACCGAACTGTCGTGAAATCTGGTCGCTTGCCGCTTCAGTCATTGCGGCGGGAACATCGAGTGATGGGGCAATCACAGCCTTGCTAGCGTTGAGTGCCGAAATCGCGTTTTTGGCTGCTGCCACATCTTCGGCAAAATATTTCTGCTCGAAACTATAAGCGGGATTGTCTGCATATCGCGTCTTGTTGGCGTTGTAGAACCGTGCCAGTTCGGCTTCGGTTGGCGGCGCATTTTCCGTCTGCGCGGTGGCCAGAAACTCCATTTTGGTACGCAGACGCCTTCGAATGATCGGGTCATCTGCATCCAGGCCGAGTCGCATTGCCTCGCGGAAGTAGATTTCTTCCTTGATATGATCGCGGATAAGCCCGTCCAATTCCGTCGGCGATGGCGGACGCCGCCAAGTCTGTTCCCACTGCCGCGCCAGACTTGCGACCTGAGCTTCATCGATAGTGATACTGCGGTCATCATTGTCGGTGCCAAACTGGCCCATGATCAGAAAAAGTGCAGCGCCGGCGGCGAGAAAATGAACAAGCGGCTCGCGTATCGCCTTGTCCAGCCAGCTTCGTTTCATACTATCGCGACGCCCGGGCCAGGGCGTTCCACCATGATGAGCGGTTTGCCGCCATTCGGGGTTTGGTATCCAGCGTCGACCTTTGCGCGCACCTCTTCGACACGAGCGACCGGGAGGATGGCGACGCAGGCGCCTCCAAAGCCGCCGCCAGTCATGCGTGCGCCGCCCTCTTCGCCAACGGCCGATTCGAATAAGGCTACCAATTGGTCGATGGCAGGAACGGTGATTTCGAAATCATCGCGCATCGAAATATGGCTTTCGGCCATGAGCTTGCCGAGCGCGCGCAGGTCCGATTTGGCCAATGCTATAGCGGCATCAAGCGTACGCCGGTTTTCGGTAATGACATGACGCGCGCGTTTGTAGGTCAAAGTGTCGAGCCGGGCTGTATCAAGCATGTGTATATCTGCATCGCGCAATGCGGTTACGGTCATAGCCTTGGCAGCCGTTTCACATTGTCGGCGGCGTTCATTGTAGTGGCCCTCCACCAACCCGCGCGTGACGCCCGAGTGAACGATCATGATTGCCACATCATCGGGGATGGGGGCGTCGGTCAGCTCCAGTGAACGGCAGTCGATAAGCAGCGCGTGTCCTGCTTTGCCTTGCGCCGAGATTAATTGGTCCATGATCCCGCATTTGGTGCCTACAAAGTCGCACTCCGCGGCTTGCGCAATTTGCGCGAGGTGGGTGGCGTCGATTTCTGTTCCGGCGAGCGCAAACATGGCTTTACCAACCGCCACCTCCAGCGAAGCCGAGGATGAAAGCCCCGCACCTCGAGGCAAATTGCCCGCGATCGCAAGATTTGCGCCCGGTAGTGCATATCCCGCCTTTTGGAGCGCGTCGACCATGCCGCGCACATAATTGGCCCAGCCCTGTGCACTATGTTGAATGCCATTTAATGCGAAACTGTCGGTCGCTCCGCCGAAATCGACTGCAAGGATCCGGATTTCATCGTCACCACGCTTGCTTGCCGCAACCATCGTTGCGGGGCCGATGGCGCAGGGCAGAACAAAACCGTCATTATAATCGGTGTGCTCGCCAATCAGATTGACTCGCCCCGGCGCGCGGACGACGAACTCTGCTGCTGTGCCATATTGCTTGGCAAAGGCTGCTGTGACCTTGGCATGTAGGGCAGCGTCGGACGGGGTCATTGGGTGTTCCGGTAATGGACTTTGCTTTGCATACGCAAGGTTGCCGCTGCGGTTTCGGGGGTCAGGTCGCGTTGCGCTTCTGCCAGCATTTCATAGCCGACCATGAACTTGCGCACGCTCGCCGAGCGTAACAGCGGTGGATAGAAATGTGCGTGCAACTGCCAGTACGGCGCATCAGGCGTTGCGGAAGGCGCACCATGCCATCCCATCGAATAAGGAAAGCTGGTCTGGAAGAGATTGTCATAGGCGATGGTTATCGTTTTTATGATTTCCGCAAGCGAATCTCGCTGTCCATTGGTCAGTTGGCCAAGGCGTTGAACGCCAAAACGCGGAAGCAGCAGGATTTCATAAGGCCAGCTCGCCCAATATGGGACCACCGCCAGCCAGTGTTCATTGATTGCTACATTACGGCTGCCATCGGTTGCTTCGGCTTCGGAATAAGCCAGCAACATCGACTGGCCATGTTCGGCAAGCCAATTTGATTGCGTTTCATTTTCGCGCGCGGGTTCGGCGGGAACATAATTGGTGGCCCAGATTTGCCCGTGCGGGTGCGGGCTGGAGCAACCCATCATCGCGCCCTTGTTCTCAAATATCTGGACATAGGCGTGGTTCGCATACAGCTCGGTCTCTTGAGCGGCCCATATATTCACCACAGTCCGGATCGCCGTAACGGGCAGTTCCGGCAAGGTTTTGCCATGATCGGGTGAGAAGCAAATGACGCGGCTGGTGCCATTTGCCGGAGCACAGCGGAACAATGGATTGCTGTTGTCTTCGCTGCCATCGTTGCCGGGCAGAAGCGCCGCGAAATCATTGTCGAACACGAACGCGTCCGCGTAATCGGGATTGGCGACGCCGCCTACACGTTCATTGCCGGCACAAAGATAGCATTCGGGGTCATAGGCTGGACGCACGCTGTTGTCCGGCTCATCCTGCTGCCCCTGCCATGGCCGTTTGGCGCGGTGCGGGGAGACGAGCACCCACTGCCCGTTGAGCGGATTAAAGCGCCGGTGCGGCCGGTCATCAAACGGCATCAGGCAGGCTCCAGTCTATGGGCGGTTGTCCGTGCATTTCCAGAAAGGCGTTGGTTTGCGAAAAATGGCGACACCCCAGAAAGCCGTTATAGGCCGACAAAGGCGAAGGATGCGCCGCCTTCAAAACCAGATGCCGTCCACTGTCCACAAAGGCTGCCTTTTTTTGCGCATAACTGCCCCACAGGAGGAACACGACCGGGTCGGGTTTGTCATTGACCAGCTTTATGACGGCGTCGGTAAAGCGTTCCCACCCCTTCTGACTGTGCGACGCTGCCTTGGCCATTTCGACGGTGAGCACGCTGTTGAGCAGCAGCACGCCCTGCTCGGCCCAATGTTCGAGGAAACCGTGGCGCGGTCGGGGGAGGCCAAGATCACTCTCAAGCTCCTTGTAGATGTTAAGCAGGCTGGGTGGCACACGGACACCGGGCTTGACGCTGAAGCACAGGCCATGCGCCTGGCCGGGGCCATGATAAGGGTCCTGCCCCAAAATCACGACCCGGACCTTGTCTAAAGGCGTTAAGTCGAGCGCGCGAAACCATTCGCTGCCTTTCGGATAAATGGTCTTCCCTGCGGCCTTCTCGGCAACCAGAAAAGATTTGAGCGCCGCCATATAGTCCGAATTAAATTCGGGTAGCAGGGGTGCCTTCCAGCTTTCGTGGAGCGCGATGTCGCTCATTCGGCCTTTGGCGGGGCGCTCAGCAGTGCGCCCCAAGCGTCTGCTTCCTTCTTGGTGGCAGGGCCAAGCAACTCCATCGCGTGACGGAGGCGTTCACGGATAATGTCGCGGCCGAGATGAACGATCGCATCGAACAACGGCACGCCTTGCGGCTGGCCGGTAATCGCGATGTACATTGGGCGGATGACGTCTTTCAGCTTGGCTTCAAGCACTTCGGCGGTGCGGCGCAGGGTGGCTTCGACGCCTTCCTTATTCCATTCGATGAGGGCATCGAACTGCTGGAGCGCAAGCGTGTAGGCGGCGCGTTGTTGGTCTTGATCCAACTTCACGCCATCGCAAAGGGCTTCGGCGGTCATTCCATCGAGGCGGTTCATGAAGAACATGCCGACCAAGCCGCCGAGGTCGGACAATTTGGTAATCCGCGCCTGTGCCATTTCGGCGATTGGCGTTAGATATTCGTCGTTCAAGGCCCACGCCTTGATGGCATCGAGAAATTGCACCGTATCCAGCTCTTCGCGTAAATACCGGCCATTGAGCCAGTCGAGCTTGGATGTGTCGAATACTGGGCCGCCGAGCGAAATGTTATGGACATCGAAGCCGTCAATTAACTCCTGCAAGGAAGTCTTTTCGTCTCCTTCGCTGGCCGATTTGATGAACAGACCGAGGAAGTTCTGCATCGCCTGCGGCAGGTAACCTGCCCGCTGGTAAAACAGGATTGACGTTGGG
Organism: Sphingorhabdus sp.; assembly: GCA_041738665.1. Lineage (GTDB taxonomy): Bacteria > Pseudomonadota > Alphaproteobacteria > Sphingomonadales > Sphingomonadaceae > Sphingorhabdus_B. The sequence continues at coordinate 9,005 of JBGSPK010000212.1, forward strand.
TTTTTGCGTTTCGACAACTTGGATTTATCGGCGTTACGCAGCAAGGGCAGATGCGTGAGGACAGGCGGTTCCCAACCGAAATATTGATAGAGCAACAAATGCTTGGGCGCCGACGAAATCCATTCCTCGCCGCGCATCACATGGGTGATACCCATCAAATGGTCATCGACGACATTGGCGAGATGATAGGTCGGCAGGCCGTCCGATTTCATCAGCACCTGCATGTCGACGACGGCATATTCGAACTCGATCTCGCCGCGCAGCGTGTCTTGGACGACGCATTTGCCCTCGGTCGGGATTTTCATGCGGATTACGTGGGAAACACCTTCTGCATCGAGCTTCGCGCGGTCAGCATCGGTCAGCGACAGGCAGGTGCCGTCATATTTGGGTGGTTGCTTCGCCGCAATCTGGTGCCGCCGCATATCGGTCAGTTTTTCCGACGTGCAATAGCATTTGAAGGCATGGCCATTCGTCAGCAGCCGGTCGCAATGCTCGGTATAAATCGTACTCCGTTCGGACTGGCGATATGGGCCATGCGGGCCGCCGACATCGGGGCCTTCATCCCAGCTAAGGCCGAGCCATTTGAGCGATTCGAGGATCATCTTTTCCGACTGCGGCGTCGACCGCGCCTGATCGGTATCTTCGATCCGCAGCAAGAACTCGCCATTATGTTTTTTAGCAAAACAATAATTGATCAGCGCGATATATGCGGTGCCGACATGGGGGTCGCCGGTAGGGGAAGGAGCGACGCGGGTACGAACTGTCATGGGAAACAAAAGCCTTTGGTTTGATTTGAGCGCGCTCTATCAAGCTGCAACGGCATTGTCATCTTTCCGGTGCAGTCGGGCATCAGCAACTTGAAGGAGCCATCCATGCACATTTCCCGCCGCCAGTTTGGATTTGGCCTTGGCAGCATTGCCTTTGCAGGCCTTGCCGCGCGCAGCATTGCGCAGGCGCCCGTTGCGGGGATGAACGAAGTGCGTGGTTATGGTCCACTGGTGCGCGACCCGAATAACCTGATCGATCTGCCCAAGGGTTTTGACTATCGCGTGATATCGCGCCTCGGCAACATCATGGACGATGGGTTTCTTGTCCCCAATTCCGCCGACGGAATGGGCGCGTTTGATCTGGGCAAAGGCAAGGTTGCACTTGTTCGCAATCATGAACTGAGCGTCGGAGATTCAGGCGTCGGACCGTTCACCAGCCCGGTTTCGAAAGACTTCATAACCTACGACCGGATGGCCGATGACAAATCTATGCCTTTGCCGGGCGGTACGACAACCTTGATCTACGACATGAAAACCGGCCAGCGCGAGGCCGAGTGGCTTAGCCTGTCAGGCACAATCCGCAATTGTTCGGGCGGGATTACGCCGTGGGGTAGCTGGCTGACATGTGAAGAGAATATGACCAAAGCCGGAAACGGCGTCGGCAAGGATCATGGCTATATCTTCGAGGTACCAGCGACGCACAGAGGTCTGGTGACGCCGGTCCCACTAAAAGCGATGGGGCGATTCAATCATGAAGCTGCCTGCGTCGATCCACGAACGGGGATAGCCTATCTGACCGAAGATCGCGGCGACAGCCTGCTCTATCGCTTCATTCCGAACGAAAAAGGCCAGCTTGCCAAGGGCGGCCGGTTAGAGGCGTTGGCCTTTGTCGAGGCTGATATCATGGACACGCGTAACTGGACCGAACTGCAAGTCAGTAAAGGCAAGCAATATCGCGTCAAATGGGTGCCGCTGTCCGACCCTGAGAGCCCGAACGGCGATTTGCGAAAACAGGGTGCGGCCAAGGGCGCGGCGCTATTCGCGCGGGGCGAGGGAATTTTCTGGGGTAAAGGCGAACTCTTCTTCGCCTGTACAAATGGCGGCGCGGCTAAGTTCGGCCAGATATTCCGCTATGTTCCCGCCGTCAATGAAGGCCACTCCGGCGAGAGCGACGCACCGGGAATGATCGACCTGTTCATGGAATCGACCAACCTGGCCTTCTACAATTACGGCGACAACATCGCCGTCATGCCGAACGGCCATTTACTGGTGTGTGAGGACCAATATACCGATATATCGGATAATCATCTGCGCGGCGTCGATAATGCGGGCCGAACGTACATGATTGCCAAAAGCCGCGTGCAGACCGAGTTTGCTGGCGGCTGTTTCTCGCCCGACGGCTCGACATTATTCGTCAACATGATGAAGCCGACAATAACGCTGGCGATCCGGGGGCCGTGGGGCAGGATAAAGACTGCCTAGCCTTGACAAGCGAAAGCGCGTAGCGACGCGATTGAATGTCGCAAATCTCCCCTCGCTTACTCGCGCTCGGCACCGCGTTGCCCCCGCATCATATCACGCAAGCTCAAGTGCTTCGCATCTTGGCTGAGGCCAAGGGCACGGCGTTGCCCCGGCGCATGGCCGATATTCTAGGCAATACCGGGATCGAGCAGCGCCATATGGCCATGCTGCCGGAATATTATTTCGGTGAACGGTCGTGGGCGGACCGGGCGCGCGTGTATGAAGATACGGCTATCGATTTGTTTAAGTCAGCGGCGATGCAAGCACTTCAGCGAGCAGGCCTGAATGCCGCCGAAATCGGCCAGATAGTATATGTCTCGACCACCGGTACGATGACGCCAAGCCTGCCGAGCCGGATGATCGCAACAATGGGTTTTGCGCCTGACACGCGTTGTGTGCCGTTGTTCGGTTATGGTTGTGCTGGAGGGGTTATCGGTCTTGGCGTTGCTGCCGATCTGTTTCGGGCCTCGCCAGACAAGCCGGTTCTGCTGGTAAGTCTGGAATTGTGCAGCATCGCTTATGACCATGCACGAATGGATAAGAAAGACATGGTGGCGCTCGCGCTGTTCGCCGATGGATGTGCGGCGGCGGTGGTCGGGGCTGGGGAAGGGCCGGAACTGTCTGCTTTTGCCAGCCATGTCTGGCCCGATACGCTCGACATGATGGGCTGGGAAATTGGCGACACCGGCTTCGACCTTGTGCTGGCGCGGGACATTCCGCTTTTCGTGAACAGCCATTTCGCGCCGGTCTGTAATGCGTTTATGGCGGAGCAGGGCTTGGTCAAATCCGATATTGCAGAACCAGCGTGCCATCCCGGCGGCGGGCGCGTGGTCGATGCACTGGCCGAATATTTCGGGGATGATCTAGCCGCTACCCGCCATGTGCTGCGTCAAAACGGCAATATGAGTTCGCCGACGGCGCTGTTCGTCTTGGAAGCATTGCTGGCGGCGGGACCGATGGCCAAGCCAACCTTGATGACTGCGCTTGGCCCAGGCTTTGTCGGCGCAATGGGGTTACTCAAGCCATGACAAGCAAAAGTGGGAACCGGTTTTGCGGCTCGGTCATGGCGACCACAAGGACGCGGCCATGAGCTTCTTCGATTGGCCAATCTGGGCGCAAGCGGTGTTCGCCTATGTCGTTATCCAGCGGCTGGCTGAACTTGCCTACGCCAACGCCAACACACGCCGGTTGCTGGCTGAGGGTGGCCGCGAATATGGCGCATCGCATTATCCTTTGTTCATTGTCCTTCATACAGGCTGGCTAATATCGGTTGCCCTATTCGCCGAGCCGACGACCCGGCCCGATCTGCTCCTTCTTAATGCCTTCATCGCCAGCCAGACCTTCCGCTTCTGGACCCTCGCCAGCATCGGCCGCTGGTGGACCACGCGCATCATCAGCGCTCCCCATTTTCCAAGAGTGAAGCGGGGGCCATATCGGTTCATCAAGCACCCGAATTACGCGCTTGTTGTGGTTGAGATAGCGCTGCTGCCAATGCTATTGGGTGCGCCGATGATGGCGCTGACCTTTTCGGCCTTGAACACCGCTTTGCTCTGGTGGAGGATCAGGGTCGAGAATGTGGTGCTGACCGAAAGGCGATAATATTGACTGGCGCGGAATATGACTGGACTGCCTTTGCCTCAGGATTCGGCGTGGCATTGCTGCTCGCGATTGTTATCCGCTGGCGCAAGGGCCGCCGGGTTGACCTGATCAAACCAACCGATGCGGCGGTCAAGGTCCAGCTTGCGGCGGGCATTCCACATGAAATTCGCGCTCAAGCTTTGCGGCTAAAGGCCGAGGGCAATTTTATTGAGGCGGTCAAGCTCGTCCGTGAGAGAACCGGCTGCGACTTGAAAACGGCCAAAGATGCAGTGGATGGTTTGCGATAGCCACCCCTTGACCCATATCCCGTTCGTCGCTAATGGCGCGCCTTCCTTAAGGCCCGAGTCATGATTCTCTCAGGTATTCAGGAAAAACTCAAAATAGCAGCACATTATGTGTCAGGTCGGGTGGGCAAAAGGCTGAGCCTCCACCGCAAACACGCCTTGCCACCTAAAGTAACCGCTTAACAAAGGTGAAGATATGCCAACGATTAACCAGCTGGTCCGC
>JBGSPK010000229.1:0-3973 GCA_041738665.1 Sphingorhabdus sp.
TAACACCTATCGCGGCCTCGTCCGCGTCGCGCCCAATGCAGAAGGCGTGCGTAACTTCACCCAGTGCGATTCTTTATTGTTGGGCTCGCTCAGCGGCGCGCACACCGTCCCCTATATCGAAGTCCGCAACCCCAGCGCGCAAATCGAGCATGAGGCGACGACGAGCAAGATTTCCGACGACCAGATGTTCTACGCGATGCAACGCGGGTTAAATGCGGAAGAAGCAGTGGCGCTCATCGTCAACGGTTTTGCCAAGGAAGTGCTGCAGCAACTGCCGATGGAATTTGCGGTCGAAGCGCAGAAGTTGCTGGGGATTAGCCTTGAGGGGAGTGTTGGGTGATTTCTGTTTTCGCTTTGCTGCTACTCGTCGGCGATGCTCCGACACCTGACCGCTCACCTGCTCGGATTGCGACGGAAAAATGCGTGTGGGATCAGGTCCAAGAGAAATTAGGAAAAGGTGCGCCGACAGGCAACATCGACGCAGAACTAGCTATCGGACGTGATGCTGCAGACGCCTGCGCCAAACAGATACGGACATGGGCCGAAGGTTCACCAGCAGTGCTTCAATCAGGTGAGCCTGTTGAACAGGTCGAGGAGCGGATGCTGATCCATTACAGTGCACGAGGCGCACTTTTTGCTGGTGCCCGCGCGAAACCCTTTCATCTGGAAAGCAACAATGCTCGAAATAACTAACCTCCACGCCAATGTTGGCGACAAGCCCATCCTAAAGGGTCTCACCCTCTCGCTGAATGCGGGCGAGATCCATGCGATTATGGGGCCGAATGGCGCGGGGAAATCGACGCTGGGATACGTGCTGTCGGGGCGGCCCGGTTATGAAGTGACCGAGGGTTCGGTGACCTTCAACGGGCAGGACCTCCTCGCGCTCGAGCCGCATGAACGCGCCGCCGCTGGCCTGTTCCTCGGCTTCCAATATCCGGTCGAAATCCCCGGCGTGTCGAACGTGCAGTTCCTTCGCGAGGCACTCAACGCACAACGCAAAAATCGCGGTGAGGCTGCGCTATCGGGCGCCGAATTCCTCAAGGTCGCGCGCGAACAGGCGGGTGCGCTCGGCATGGATATGGATATGCTCAAGCGCCCGGTGAATGTCGGCTTTTCGGGCGGCGAGAAGAAGCGCAACGAGATGGTGCAGATGGGCATCATCAACCCCGCGCTCGCGATCCTCGACGAGACCGACAGCGGCCTTGATATCGATGCGCTTCGCGTGGTCGGCGACGGCATCAATCGAATCATGCGGCGGCCGGACAAGGCGGTGCTGCTGATTACGCATTACCAGCGGTTGCTCGATTATGTGAAGCCGGACTTTGTCCATGTGCTCGATGGCGGCCGTATCACGCGGACTGGCGGCGCTGAACTGGCGCTGGAGCTGGAGCGTGACGGGTATAAGGAACTGGCGGCTTGACTCTGCCCGCGCCTACACGCCGCGATGAAGCTTGGCGTTATAGCGACATTGCCGCGGTCGAAGCGGTGTGGCCTTTGCCTGCGGCGGAGTGTATCGTTGTACCTGCCAGCGGGACATTTGCGCGGACAATTGTGCAGCACAGCGGTTCTATACACCAAATCGACATTGCCATCGGCAAGGGTGCCAGTGCTGCAATCCATGTGCTGAATATCGGCGGCGATTACGGGCGGGTAGAGTTGAACGTTACACTCCACGAAGGCGCAGATTTTAAACTCGGCGCGGTACAAATTGGCGGCGGAGAACAGACCCTCGAAATCGTCACCACCGTTACCCATGCGCAGCCCGGAGCAACCTCTTCGCAGGTCGTACGTTCGGTTCTGGCGGGCAAAGCGACGGGAACTTATCTTGGCAAGGTCGCGGTAGCGCGTGATGCACAGCTAACCGACAGCGTGCAGTCGGTTAAGGCCATGCTGCTCGACCGCAGCGCGACTGCCAATGCAAAGCCCGAACTCGAAATCTACGCCGACGACGTCAAATGCGCGCATGGCTGTGCGATTGGCGAGCTTGACCCGATGGGGCTATTCTATTTGCAAGCACGCGGCATTGCGCCTGCGGATGCGAAGAAGCTGATGCTGCAGGCCTTTGTCGCTGGCGTGTTTGAAGGCGCGGCGGATGAGGAAATGCTTACCGAAGCTGCGCTGAAGAAGTTGGGAGAACTGGTGTGACAAGCCTCGCCGCCCCAATCGAACGCGCCGTTGCCCGGTGGGAAAATGAGGGCGGATCTGTTTCGCATGAGCTCCGGCAAGATTTCCCTGGCGTTCGCGACTGGCATTACCTCGATACCGCCGCGACTGCGCAAAAACCTCAGGTCGTACTCGACGCCATGATGCGCGCGGGCGGCGAGGATTACGCCACCGTCCATCGCGGCGTCTATGCCCGCTCGGCGAATATGACCGTTGCGTTTGAGGCGGCGCGGGAGCGCGTAGCTCGCTTTATCGGCGCAGCGTCACCCAACGAAATCGTATTTGTGCGCGGCGCGACCGAGGGCATCAATCTGGTCGCGCAAAGCTGGGGTCCAGCGAACGTGGAGGCCGGCGACCGCATCATGCTGTCGCAGCTGGAGCATCACAGCAATATCGTGCCGTGGCAAATGCTGGCCGAAAAGGTTGGCGCGCATATCGATGTGTGCCCGTTGACCGAAGATGGCCTGATCGACCTCGATTGGCTTGAGGCGAACCTTACCGAACAGCATAAATTGGTGGCGCTGGCGCATGTATCCAATGTGCTTGGGTCAATCCTCGGCGCGAAGCGGGCCGCGAAGGCTGCGCATGCCGTCGGCGCAAAGCTGCTGCTCGACGGCTGTCAGGCCGCACCGCGTATGCGGCTCAATATGGCTGAACTTGGCTGCGACTTTTACGTTTTATCGGGCCACAAGCTCTATGGCCCAACCGGCGTTGGCGTTCTCTGGGCGAAGGCCGAAACGCTCGACGCGATGCCCCCATGGCAGGGCGGCGGCGCGATGATTGATCGCGTGACGTTTGAAAAAACCACCTACGCCCCCGCCCCTTCGCGCTTCGAGGCAGGTACGCCGATGATCATTGAAGTCATCGGCCTGCACGCCGCCATCGACTATGTCGACGCCATCGGCCCCGAGGCGATTTTCGCACATGAAAGCGCTCTCGCCGCACAGACCCGCGACGCTTTGCGCGGGGTCAACTCGATCACGCTTTATGGCCCTGAAAAATCGGCTGGAATTGTCTCTTTCTCGATGGAAGGGGTGCATCCGCACGACATCGGCACCATATTGGACGAGGAAAATGTGGCGATCCGCGCCGGGCATCATTGCTGCCAGCCGCTGATGGACCATCTGGGCGTGCCTGCCACCGCACGGGCGAGCTTCGGGATTTATAATGACGAAAATGATGTCGCGGCGCTGGTGCGCGGGCTGGAACGAGTGAAGAGGATCTTCGCCAAATGACCAATCAAATGAACGAGCAAATCCGGATAGAAGAAGTGGATAGCGTCGAGAAGCCGCCGAAAGCGCGCGTTGAAACTGCAGCAGAGACGTTCGAGCGTAAGAAAGATTATCTCGAAGGCTTCCTCGCGCAAAAGCCTGCCGTGCCCGACGCGGGCCAACCCGATGGCGAGCTGTACGAAGCGGTCATCGAGGCGCTCAAGGAGATCTACGACCCCGAAATTCCGGTCAATATTTACGACCTCGGCCTTATCTACAATGTCGAGATTAACAACGGCCATGCCCTCGTGTCGATGACACTGACCACCCCGCATTGCCCGGTCGCCGAGTCGATGCCGGGCGAGGTCGAATTGCGCGTCGGCGCGGTGCCGGGGATTGGCGATGCCGAGGTCAATCTGGTCTGGGAACCGGCATGGACCCCCGCCAACATGACCGACGAAGCCCGTCTGGAGCTTGGAATGCTATGACCGAAGTCAAAACAAGAGCGCGCCCCGCCGCCGTCAACCTGACCCCGGCATCCGAGGCACGCATCGCCGAACTGATGGCCAAGGCCCCTGCCGATGCCATCGGCGTCAAAC
>JBGSPK010000274.1:0-2514 GCA_041738665.1 Sphingorhabdus sp.
GTTGCCAGAGAAATTCACTTTCGATGGCCCTTTTGGTAAATATGACAAGGGTCAGCTGCAACGCGGTCTGAAGGTATATTCCGAAGTCTGCTCGGCATGTCACAGCCTGAAGCTGGTTGCATTCCGCGATTTCGCGGCGCTTGGCTACAGCGAAGATGAAGTTAAGGCCATCGCCAAGGGTTGGAAGACCGAGGTTCCCTCAATCAATCCAGAAACAGGCGAGCCCGCAACGCGTCCGGCAATCCCTGCCGACAAGATTCCGTCGCCTTTTGCTAACGAAACCGCTGCTCGCGCTGCTAACAACAATGCGCTTCCACCTGATTTGTCGTTGATTACCAAGGCACGTGAAGGTGGCCCCGCTTATGTCTACTCATTGCTTCTCGGCTACCGGGAGCAAGTGGGCTACAAGAATGAGGAAGGCAAGGAACTACTCAAAGAGTTCCCCGATGCCAAGACGCCCGACGGTCTGAACTTCAACCCGTGGTTTGCAACCCTGAATCTCGCGATGGCTGAACCGATCGCCGCAGACGATCTGGTTACGTATGACGATGGCACCAAGGCAACCAAAGCGCAGATGGCAAAGGACGTTTCGGCGTTTCTCGCATGGTCTGCAGAGCCAAAAATGGAAAACCGCAAGAGCGCGGGTTGGGCAGCTTTGGGCTTCCTGCTCATCTTTACGGTGCTAACTTGGATGTCTTACAAGAGCATATGGGCCGGCAAAAAGCATTGATGGCTGCTAACATCTAAACGGACGGGGCCGCTTTTTCGGCCCTTTCTTTTGCAATCGGGGCGTTGACGGCCCCCCAAGTTGATGGCAATAGCGGCGCACCATGCGGCCGAATGGCCGGAAGCGGGTATAGCATAGTGGTAATGCACTAGCCTTCCAAGCTAGCTAGAGGGGTTCGATTCCCCTTACCCGCTCCAAAACTTTCGTCACGATGACCTCCCTCCGCGCTGATACAAATTGCGACAAAGCAGCATTTGCGCTGACAAAGGATTGCGACATATCATTCCTATATGGAAGTCATCCGGCACCCCTGCCAGGAATGACCAAGGAATGAAACATGACCAAGACTAAGATTTTGACAGGTGTGCTGGCTGTCTCGATGGCGTCGGCCGCATTATATGCTGCCCCCGGTATGAAAGCGGACGCCAATGGTGACAAGGCGGTTACCAAGACCGAAGCGCTGGCAGCGGCAGACGCGCGTTTTGCAAAGATGGATGCCAATGGAGACGGCAATCTGAATGATGCCGATAAAGCTGCCAAGGTTAAAAAGCATTTTGCCGATATGGATGCCGACAAGAACGGCTCAATCAATGAAGCCGAGTTCGTTGCAGCGCATGAAGCACGCGCTGACAAACGCGAAGACCGCCGTGAAAAGCGCATGGGTCGTGGTGGCGATGAAGGCAAAATGGGTCGCCACGGCGGTCGGCATGGCGGCGGCATGAAAATGATGGCGATGGCCGACACCAATGGTGACAAGACCGTTTCCAAAGCTGAGTTCCGCGCCGCTGCCGAAGCACGCTTTGCCAAGGCCGACACCAACAGCGACGGAACAATTTCTGCCGATGAGCGTAAAGCACAGCATAAGGGCAAATGGGGCCGTGAACGCGCTCCCATGCCGCCTGCTGATGCAGCCGACGCAGGCTAACGAGCTTTGCTGGCGCGGTCTTCCCTCCCCTTTGGACCGTGTCATACCTGGCCGGAGGAGTTTCCCCTCCCTTCTCCTCCGTCCTTTTTCTTGCGTGTCGGGCGATAATCGCCAAGAAGCGGGGTAATAATGAATAAATCCCGCCCTCACCTGCTGCTCGTCGACGACGAGGCATCAATCCGCGATCCGCTCGGCAAATATCTTGAGCGGCAGGGCTTTCGCGTCACCGAAGCGGGTGATGCATCCATCGCCCGGTCTTCGTTGCTTTCTTACGATATCGATCTAGTCCTTCTCGACATCATGATGCCGGGCGAGGACGGCCTGAGCCTTTGTCGCCATATTTCGGCGAATGACGGTCCCCCTGTTATCCTGCTGACAGCGAAGTCAGAAGAAACAGACAGGATTGTTGGACTTGAAATTGGTGCGGACGATTATGTCGTCAAGCCCTTCTCGCCACGCGAGCTGGTGGCGCGCGTGAAGGTCGTACTGCGCCGCGTTTCTTCCGGGACACCCAAACAAGACCGGATGGGAGAGAGCTATAACTTCGCCGGCTGGACCCTGAACACCGCAGAGCAGACATTGCATGACCCAGAAGGCGTGCTGATCCCGCTCTCGTCGGGGGAGCACCGGATGCTAGAAGCATTGGTCACGCGCGCGGGTCAAATACTGACGCGTGACCAGCTACTCGACCTGACCCGCGGACGTGAAGGTGGCCCGTTCGACCGTGCCATCGACAATCAGGTCAGCCGTCTGCGCCGCAAGATTGAGGCTGATCCCAAAGACCCACAGCATATCAAGACGATCTGGGGCGGTGGCTATCGCTTTTCGACCGAAGTGAAGCGCTTGTGAGCACGATCGGGGG
>JBGSPK010000311.1:0-2650 GCA_041738665.1 Sphingorhabdus sp.
AGCCTTTTGCGGCAGCGCGTTTGGCGCATGTCCGCCATTCAGCATCGTCGCAACACAGCGCGTCCGGGTCAGGCCGGGGTCGTTGGCCTCGAGCAAATCAGCAACCTCACGGTCATTCGGATCGGCAAGGAAGCGCTTGACGAGATCGGCAAAATTGCCGCCGTCGCTCTGGGCAATGCCTGTGAAATAGGCGCGCGTGCCGTCGTTGATCATCGGCTTGAACCGGAAGCGTTCCACTTCGGTAAGGGCATGGACCAGCGCGTAAATCGCATTGTCCGGCCGGGGTCGGCTGCTATGGCCGCCGCGGTTGGTCGCGGTCAGCTTGTAATCGGCATAGGTTTTCTCGGCGATTTGCATGCCGAAGCCCTCGACCCTGCCGTCGGCGTAAACGCTCCCGCCACCCGCATCGCCATTCAACGCAAATTCGGCGTCGATCAGGTCGCGCCATTCGGCGACCGCGCGCTTGGCGCCATTGGCCGACGTTTCCTCGTCACCCGTGAACAGGACGATAATATCGCGCGTGGTTTCGAACTTCTCGGCGCGCAGATATTGCAGAGCAATCAATATGCCCGTCAGTGCCGCCTTGTTATCGTTTGATCCGCGTCCGAGATAATAGCCGCCTTCCTCGCGGAATTTGAACGGCGGATATTTCCAATCGCTTTCCTTGGCCTCAACCACATCCATATGTGCCATCAGCAATATCGGCTTTTTGCCGCTAGGCTTTGCGGCGGGCCAGCGGGCGATTAGCGTTTGGGTGTTATCATGATCCTTGACGATGACGTTGTTGATGCCAGCCTTGCGGAATTCTGCGGTCAGCAAAGCGGTCATTTTCTTGAATTCGGCAGTCCGGCCCTCGACGGTCGGAATTTCGACGATTTTGGCAAAGAGCTGCTTTTCCGCCGTACGCTTTGCATCAACCTGCGCTTGCAACGGCGTCAACGCTAATAATGCTGCCGATAGTGCCAATAATCGTATCATGACCGTCTCCCTGTTTAGCCTACCCTAATGCGCGCCATGCCCTTCTGCCAGATATTCTTCCGACTGCATTTCAAGGAGCCGCGACACGGTACGGTCGAACTCGAACTTGCCGTCGCCTTCGGGGTATAATGCGTCCGGTGCAGCATCTGCGCTGGCCAGCAATTTAACCTTATATTCGTAAAGCGCATCGACCAGCGTTACAAAGCGCGCCGCCTCGTTCCGGCTTTGCGGGCCTAATACGGGTATGCCGACGATGATGACGCTGTGATAGCGACGGGCGATGGCAAGATAGTCGGCCGCGCCTCGCGACTCACCGCAAAGCCGTTTGAAAGAAAAGACCGCAACACCCTTGAGTGACTTTGGTACATGAAGATTCCGCCCGCCACCCAAATCGATTTCCGCTGTGGGTACGTGCGCGCGGTCTTCGGGGGGATAGTCGGTCAGGCGGAAGAAGGTTTCGGACAGCTTTTTGGTCGCTTCGGCTCCGTTGGGCACTAGCCAGGTCTCGGCATTGCCCAACCGGTCGCGGCGATAATCGGTCGGACCATTGAGGCCGATGATATCGAGTCTGTCCTTTACCAGTTCGATAAAGGGCAGGAAAAGTTGCCGGTTGAGACCATCCTTATACAGATCGTCTGGATGGCGGTTTGATGTCGTTACTATTGTAACGCCTTGCGCGATCAGCCCGGTGAACAGCCGCGACATAATCGCTGCATCGGCCATGTTGTTCACCACCATCTCGTCAAAACAGAGCAGCCGCGCTTCGTCGGCCAATGCTTCGACCAAGGGCGGAATAGGGTCGCCAACTTCCTTTTCGCGCTCGACCTTCAGCCGCGCATGGATGTCGAGCATGAACTCGTGGAAATGCGCGCGGCGCTTGCGTTTGATGCGGACGCTATCAAAGAAAAGATCCATCAACATCGACTTGCCGCGCCCGACTCCGCCCCACAAATAGAGTCCGCGCGCGGGATCCGGCTTCTTGCCGAGAAACCGCCATAAGGTGCTGCCGCGCGGAGGTACTGCTTCCAATTCAGTCTGAGCCTTCGCGAGCGCTGCCGCTGCTGCCGCCTGATCAGAATCGGCCTTCAGCTCGCCAGCTGTCACCAACGCGGCGTAACGCTCGGTAACTGGCTGCCCGGTCATCTTTTAGTCGGTTTTCGGATGGTGCCCGAGAATGCTGCGACCCTCTCGTCGCCTTGCACGACGATGCCGCGCATGAACAGCAGCCTGCCGGTTTCCTTGAGCAACTCGACCTCAGCGTCGAGCGGCTCGCCAATGACCCCAGCGCCAATGAACTGAACAGAAAGGTCGAGCGTCACCGCAGCACCGGCCTCGATCAGCCCAAACATCCGCGACGCACCGAACATCGCTACGTCGACAAAGCCCAGCGTGACACCGCCATGTACCGCATTACGCAAATTGCTGTGCCGGTGTTCGGGAAACATGCGCAGCCTCGCTTTGCCCGGTCCTTCACTGCGCACCAGCATCTTGCCAAGCACGGTTCCATTGTACCGTGTCGCGTCGGTCATCTGCCAGTTCAGCCAGCCGGGATTGTCCGGATCAGGGCTACTGTCGAATGCGGGTGTGTCCAACTGTCGACCCGAAATCAGATGTGCCGTTCGGCAACCATCTTCTTGGTCTCGGCAATCGCCTTCGCCGGGTTCAATCCCTT